>CANFZT010000021.1 GCA_947451565.1 Comamonadaceae bacterium
CGGCAATGCACTGAGCCAAGAGCAGGCCACGCAAGAAGCTTATGAATGGCTTGCATTTGCAAACTTGAGTGACAGAGCTCATGTGCTGCCCGATGAATTGAACTTGCACCAACGCAAGTTCTTAGAACTTGCGCGTGCTTTGGCAGGCCGTCCGCAGTTGGTTTTGCTGGACGAGGTTCTGTCGGGTTTGACACCTAGTGAAATTAACGAAGCCATTGAATTGATTCGCAAGATCAGAGATCGCGGCGCAACGATTGTGTTTGTTGAGCACGTCATGCGCGCGGTGATGGCTTTGGCAGATCGGGTCGCGGTATTGAACCATGGGAAATTGTTAGCCGTCGGGCCCGCCCAAGAGGTGATGAAAAACAGCGAAGTGGTGTCTGCTTATTTGGGAGGCGCACATGTTTGAGTTGGATCGTATTTCTGTGAGTTACGGTGCGGCGCCTGCACTGTGGGATGTGTCATTGACGATTCAACCGGGTGAACTCGTCTGTGTGGTGGGGCCTAACGGCGCAGGAAAAACCACCATGATCAATGCGATGGCGGGTCTGCAGCCCGTCAGAGAAGGGTGCATGCGGTTCAATCAGCAAGACATCACGCGATTGCCCAGCCACCAATTTTGCGAAATGGGCATTGCCATTGTTCCCGAGGGGCGGCGTCTCTTCACACAGATGAGCGTGTTTGATAACTTGGAATTGGGAAGTTTCATTCCCAAAGCCAAAGTGCATCGCAAAAAATCACTGGACTGGGTCTTGAGTTTGTTTCCTGCGCTGGAAGTCAAACTCAACAGCTCGGCAGGTTCGTTGTCTGGTGGTCAACAACAAATGGTGGCGATTGGTCGTGCTTTGATGGCGTGTCCCGATTTGTTGTTGTTAGACGAACCCTCTTTAGGGCTGTCGCCGTTGATTGTGCAAGACATGTTTCGCGCCATTCGCGAAATCAACGGACAGGGAACTTCTGTTTTACTGGTTGAGCAAAACGTGGCGATGGCCATGAGTTTGGCAACCCGTGCTTATGTGGTGGAAGAGGGCAGGATTGTCATGCAGGGCTTGGCAAGCGACTTGATCTCTCAGCCCGAAATTCAACGTGCTTATCTTGGTCTTTGATTTTTCTAGGGAGTGATCTATGGCTGTTACACATAGCGTTCAATCAGGCAAGGGTCGAGATGATGTGCTGGCTGTGCATTCGATCGACACGGTGGTGTTCACTGTGCCTGATATTGAAGAGGCGGTGAAGTTTTATACCGCCTTTGGCATGGATGTCAAACGTGATGGCAATGCCGTGAATTTATTCACGGTTGGACATTCGCACTGCTGGATGCGCGTCATTGAAAACAAACAACCCAAGGCTTTGCAGTTTTTGACGTTCGGAATTTATGCTGAAGACGAAGCCGCATTCAAGCAAAAAATTGAGCAACTTGGACTTGGGTGTGCGCCACACCCCTTAGCCACACGCCCTGGGCTTTGGCTCAAAGGACCAGACGGCCATCCTTTTCAGTTGGTCGTGTCAGACAAAGTTTCACCCAGTCAAAAAACCCCTGCAACACCTGCACGCGCTTTAGCGCGCCACCCTGCAGCCGCACCTGCACGTAGTCAAATTGGGAAAGTACATCCGCGTTGGTTATCGCATGTGCTGTTATTCACACCGAGTGTGTCTGGATTGATTGATTTTTGTGAGGCTGTTTTGGGTTTACGCCTGTCAGATCGCTCCGGCGACCTGGTGGCATTCATGCATACCCCGCATGGCAGTGATCATCATCTGCTGGCATGTGTCCATTCTGAAGGCCCTGGTTTGCACCACACCAGCTGGGACTTAGGCAGTGTGGACGAAGTGGGTGAGGCCAGCGAGCAAATGCGCAATGCGGGCTATGCCGATGGTTGGGGGGTGGGGCGACATGTTTTGGGCTCCAACTACTTCTACTATGTCCGCGATCCTTGGGGCAGTTTTGCCGAGTACTCTGCTGACATTGACTTTATTTCTTCCGAGTATCCTTGGACAGCGGGCGACTACGCGCCCGAAGACTCTTTCTACTTATGGGGACCTTCTGTGCCCGAGTGGTTTGTGGCCAATACCGAACTTCCAGCAAAAAATTAATCAAAGGCGATTCATCATGACGATTTCAAAAGAAGCGATTGACCATTTGTTCACCCATGCGCGTACAGCGAATGGGTTTCTTGATAAACCTGTGCCACAGAGCTTGCTCAAGGAAATTTACGAGATTGCAAAAATGGGCCCCACGTCGATGAACACGCAACCCGCGCGTTATGTGTTTTTGACGACACCAGAAGCAAAGTCGCGTTTGATGCCCGCACTCAGCCCGGGTAATGTCGATAAAACCCAATCGGCACCTGTGTCGGTCATCATTGCCACAGACAAACAATTTTTTGAGCACATGCCGACTGTGTTTCCAAACAATCCAAATGCCAAAGGGTTGTTTGAAGGCAATGCCGCTTTGGCGGCAGGGACTGCCTCGCGCAACGGGACTTTGAGTGGCGCTTATTTCATGATCGCCGCCCGTGCGCTAGGGCTAGATTGCGGACCGATGAGCGGCTTTGACCCCGCCAAAGTCGACGCAGAATTTTTCCCTGATGGGCGATACAGCACCAATTTCATTGTGAATTTGGGCTATGGTGACACCAGCAAGTTGTTTGGCAGAAACCCACGCCTCAGTTTCGAGCAAGCGGTCCAAGTTCTTTAAACGCTTGCCAACCCTCAGTCGTTGATCGCGTCCATGTGCAGCACTGCGCGGCGCATCATGTCGGCAAAATATTCAGCGGCAGGTGTCAGCTGCAGGCCATTGCGTCTGACCAATGCGATCGGCGGTGCAGGCAAATCCTCCTGTACTTGGATGATCTGTACATGGTCGCGCAGCAAGGGCGATTTGATCCACTGTACTGGCACCATCATGAGCAGGTCGGAATAGACCAAGCTCACTAAAAAGGTGAGTGCGGAATGTGCCCGCACCACCAGCTTAGGCGGTGGCAAGCCATTGCTCTCAAACAGGGGCCCGAGTTCGTCTTCTGCAACGTGGGTAATAGACGTACTGATCCATTCCGCATGGACCAAATCATGCAAAGAGGCGGCCTTGGCTAACGGGTGTCCCTTGCGACCCACGATGATGCGGGTGTTGTCTAGTAATTTTTCCTTGACCAAATCGACACCTAAATCATCGGGCACAGGGCCGATGTAGCAGTCGATCCGACTTTCTTTTAAGTCGAGTTCGATGGTGGGATACACGGCATCGATGATGTCGATGACCACATTTGGATATTTGGCGCGAAAAGACCTCAGGGCGTTAGGGAGCAGTGCGATGTGGGGCACGCTGGAAAGTGCCACTCGCAGGTGGCCATGGGTTTCACCTCGCAGTTGGTCTATTTCTTCCTGAGCGCGGCGAAGTTCGTCGCGTACGGTGCTGGCCCGAAGTAGGAATACCTCGCCCATCGTTGTGAGTCGAACACCTCCAGCCGTGCGCTGAAACAGCGCCACGCCAAGCTCGCGTTCGAGTTCTTGAATGCTGCGACTCATGGCGGGCTGTGACCCCCCAACTTGGCGCGCCGCCGCACGCAGACTGCCACGTTCGGCTACAGCCAAAAAATCTCTGATGGCGTTCAATTTCATACGTTGCTTCCTTATTGATCGCATTTTGGCATCGGTATTCCATTTTTGCCATCTTCCTGCATAGCTAACCCATCTTTAACATCCTTGACAACGCATAAAAGGAGACTAACCATGATTGATTCAAAGGTCCGCACGCGTGTGCTCATCGTCGGTGCAGGCCCGGTCGGTATGGCGGCTGCGATTGAGCTTGGCCATCGCGGCATTCCCTGTTTGCTGATTGAGCGAAACGATCGCGTCGGCTACGCGCCACGCGCCAAGACCACGAATGTCAGGACTCGCGAGCATTTTCGTCGTTGGGGTATTGCTGACGCGCTGAAAGCGGCTTCTCCGCTGGGTGTGGACTATCCGTCCAATGTCGTGTTTTGTACCCGACTCTCGGGTCAAGAGCTCACGCGTTTTGAAAATGCCCTGTATTGCGCACCGGGTCGCAATCCTTTCTATTCAGAACATTCGCAATGGATTCCACAATACACGGTGGAAGAGGTCATGCGGTCGCATATCCAGTCGCTGCCAAATGTCGAGATGCGCTTTAACACCCAGCTTCAAAAAATATCGCAAGACGAACAAGGCGTGCAAGCGGCGGCTGTAGATCTGCCGTCTGGCAAAGCGTACGTGATCCATGCGGATTATTTGATCGGTGCCGATGGCGCCCGTAGCTTGGTACGTGAAGCAATCGGTGCCAAGTTGGAGGGAACCTACGGGCTCGCACGACATTACAACATCGTGTTTCGTGCACCTGGACTCGCACAGGCACATAAGCTCGGCCCCGCCATCATGTATTGGCAAGTGAACGGAGATGCCCCGAGCCTGATCGGCCCCATGGACCGCGGAGATAAGTGGTTCTTCATGCCGACGAGTGTGAAAGAGGACTACAAATTAGACTTGGCCGACGCTCCCGCGCTGATTCGCCAAGCCACAGGGATTGATTTGCCATACGAAATTTTGTCCAGCGATGAATGGGTGGCCAGTCGTTTCTTGAGCAATTCATACCGCGATCGACGCGTGTTCTTGGCTGGCGATGCTTGCCACCTGCATCCACCCTTTGGTGGCTATGGCATGAACATGGGTGTTGCAGATGGTGTCGATCTTGGCTGGAAGCTGGCCGCTGTGCTCAAGGGGTGGGGCGGTCGTCAGTTGCTCGATAGTTACGAACAAGAACGCCGCCCCGTGCATGCGCTTGTGCTGGACGAAGCTGTGGCGAACCACAGCGTTCTTAGCCATCAACTCTGGACCGATGGCTTAGATGCCAATGATGCAACGGGCGCAGCTTTGCGCAAAGATGTCGGTGCGCGCATACAGACCTCGAAGATGCGTGAGTTCAACACACTGGGTGTGATGTTGGGCTACCACTACGAACACTCGCCGGTCATCGTGCCTGACGGAAGCCCCGAACCTGGACATGATTTTGTCAACTACATACCTTCGTCTCGCCCTGGCCATTTGGCGCCACATGCCTGGATGCACGATGGCAGCTCGTTGTATGACCATTTCGGTGGGTATTTCACGCTGTTGGCTAGTAAAAATGCACCTTCTGAAGCCATTGATGAAGCGCAACGACAAGCAAAAGCGTTAGGTGTGTCCTTAAAAGTGATCCAGCCCCAGGAAGCAGGTATCGCAGAACTCTACCCCATGCTTTTGACATTGATCCGACCTGATCAACACATCGCTTGGCGAGGCAACGTATGGCCAAGCGCTACCCAAGGTCTCATGCAGCAAGTGAGTGGCTGCCGTTAAAAACAATCTGGCGGTTCTATTGATGGAGTGAAATCATTCCCTTCTCGCGAATGATTTCACGGCTTTTTGGGGACTCAAATGATTGTAAAAATTCGTGGCCTATTTCTCTCTTAGCGCCATTGGCGCGAAGTGCGGCAGCGTAGGTGGTGTAATTTTGAATGGCATCTGGAAGTGGACTTATCAAGACAACGCCTACCACCGGCAAAATTTCGCTGATTTGATGAATGGCGATGTCAGCTTCCCCTGTTACCAGTTTTTCTGCAACCAGGCCCCCATTGACCAGCACGGCTTTTGATTTCACTTCGTCTGCAAGGCCCATACGTTCGAATAAACCTTCCAAATAAATACCACTTGAGCCACCGGATGCTGGATTGATGATGGCGACTTGGCGTGCGTTGCGAATGATCTGTTTGAAGTCTTCTACGGTGTTCAACGCGGGCGGTGGGGTGCCTTCTTTGACGGCCACACCGATGGCTACTTTGGCCAGAGAAATCATGCTATTTTTCTCGACCAAACCGGCGGATGCGAAAGTGTTTAATGCCGTCGGTGGTAAAACCAAAACATCAAAGTATTCGCCGGCAGACACTCGTTTGGAGATTGCACCTGCCGTATCGTTTTGAATGATGACGCGATGTCCTGTACGCTTTTCATAGTCGGCAGCGACAGCCACCACGACTTGCTTAAAAGCACCTGTTGTCAACACATTCAGTGTGTCTGCCCATGCACTTTTTCCTAGCAAGAGCGTGCACAGTAAAAATAAAAAAAATGATGTTGGTTTGATGTACCGCGTGAGGGGCATAAATAGTCCTTCCAATTCTTTAATGAGAGTCGACGCTCCCTTCATCGTAGATTAATTTCGCAACCGGGTTAATACTTACCTGGTTGCGAAGTGCTGTTGCATTTTCAGAATATCAGTTATGCATTTTTGAGGCTGCTTTTGTTTATTACAGATGCACAATCTAGTGCATTTCATGTAGTTTGATCTGCTTGAAAATGAAAATTGATGGTCAAGAAAACTTTTAAACAGGAGACAAAATGAAACTATTCAAGCAACTGGTGTTGTCGTCATTGATCGGTGTCGCCACCATCGCAAGCGCACAAAATGTCAAGGCCGCTGCGATTACCCAGCAAGGCAACCCGTATGTGTGCCGCACATCGTTTATGCAGTCCACCGGCATGCCAAAGATTGCGAATTACATCAAAGACAAATGGACCGACTTGCATCGGTGCATGGGCATTTGATTAAGATCGGATGAAGAATCCAAAAATTAAAGTCCATCCCTTCAAGCAGTCAGATTGGCACGCGCCTCATGCAATTTTTTGTAGCTGTCGATCAGGCGGTGGTGCCTATCGAGGCCCTCTAGTTTCAGGCTCGTTGGCGTTAAGCCAAAGAAGCGCACACTGCCATCCAAGGAGCCCATCACGGCATCCATCCGAGCATTGCCATACATCCGGCGGAAGTTGACCGCGTAGTTTTCCAGTTCTAGGTCTGGATCGAGCATCACCTCTAGCACCACGTTCAAGGCTTGGTAAAACAATCTACGCTCTGCGGTGTTGTCGTTGTACTGAAGGAAGGCGCCCACAAGCTCTTGCGCTTCATCAAATTGTTTCAACGCCAGATGAATCAATAACTTCAACTCGAGCACTGTCAGTTGACCCCAGTCTGTGTTCTCGTCAAACTCGATGCCAATTAATGTGGCAATGTCTAAGTACTCGTCGAGCTCATTGTTTTCTAAGCGATCAAGCAATGCAGACAAGCTGGCATTGTCTAAGCGGTGCAAGTTCAGAATATCGGTGCGAAACAGTAGTGACTTGTTGGTGTTGTCCCAGATCAAGTCTTCAACGGGGTAAATTTCCGAATAACCGGGCACCAAAATTCGGCAAGCGATGGCGCCCAACTGGTCATAGACCGCGGTGTAGACCTCTTTGCCCATCTCTTCGAGAATGGCAAACAAGGTGGTGGCTTCTTCGGCATTGGCGTTTTTACCTTGGCTAGAGAAATTCCACGCCACAAACTCAAAATCAGCTTTAGCGCTGAAAAATCGCCATGACACGATGCCACTGGAATCGATGAAGTGTTCTACAAAGTTATTCGGCTCAGTGACCGCGTTGCTCTCGAATGTGGGCTGAGGTAAATCATTTAAGCCTTCAAAGCTGCGACCTTGCAGCAACTCCGTGAGACTGCGCTCCAAGGCCACCTCGAAACTCGGGTGTGCGCCGAAGGATGCAAAGACACCGCCTGTACGTGGATTCATCAAGGTCACGCACATCACAGGGTAGGTACCGCCCAGTGACGCATCTTTCACCAGCACTGGAAAGCCTTGCTCTTCTAAGCCTTGAATGCCGGCCAAGATGCTGGGATATTTCGCCAACACGTCTTGCGGCACATCAGGTAAACAGATTTCACCTTCCAAGATTTCGCGCTTAACTGCGCGTTCAAAAATTTCGGACAGACATTGCACCTGTGCCTCGGCCAGCGTGTTGCCGGCACTCATGCCATTGCTCACGAACAGGTTTTCGATCAGGTTAGACGGGAAATACACCACCTGACCATCCGACTGGCGCACGTAGGGCAGGGAGCAGATGCCGCGTTGTGCATTGCCTGAGTTGGTGTCGATCAGATGCGAGCCACGCAACTCGCCATCGGGGTTGTAAATTTGCAGGCAGTAGTCGTCGAGAATTTCAACGGGCAATGCATCTTTTTTGCCAGGTTTGAACCAGCGTTCATTTGGATAGTGGACAAATGCTGCATGGGCAATGTCGTCGCCCCAAAATGCGCCGGCATAGAAATGGTTGTTGCTGAGTCGTTCGATGTATTCGCCCAACGCTGATGCCAAGGCACTTTCTTTGGTTGCACCCTTACCGTTGGTAAAACACATCGGCGAATGCGCATCGCGGATATGCAATGACCACACATTGGGAATGATGTTGCGCCACGAAGCAATTTCAATCTTGATGCCTAAGCCCGCCAAGAAGCTCGACATATTGGCGATGGTTTGCTCTAACGGCAAATCCTTACCCGCGATGAAGGTGCGGGTGTCAGAGGATGGCTTCAACGTGAGCAAAGACTGCGCATCGGCATCCAAATTTTCTACTTCTTCAATGACAAACTCGGGGCCGGCTTGCACCACCTTTTTGACCGTACAACGCTCAATCGAATTCAAAATCCCTCGGCGGTCGACCTCCTGAATATCTGGTGGTAACTCAACTTGAATCTTGAAAATCTGTTGGTAGCGGTTCTCTGGATCAACGATGTTGTTTTGTGAGAGGCGAATATTTTCGGTAGGAATATTGCGCGTGACGCAGTACAGCTTCACAAAGTAGGCCGCACACAAAGCCGACGAGGCTAAAAAATAATCGAAGGGACCAGGGGCCGAGCCGTCACCCTTGTAACGGATAGGTTGGTCGGCGACCACCGTGAAGTCATCGAACTTAGCCTCTAGGCGAAGCTTGTCGAGAAAGTTGACTTTAATTTCCATGGGCGGTATTCGAAAAAGAACTCAAAATAAGGTGGCGAAACGCTTCGCCACCTCGTAGGTCCCCAGTATATAAAGCCCCGATACCTAGCGGGCAACCCTCTGACAGTGTCGCGAGGGTATCAAGCCAACGCTTTTTTCACACGTTCTGGCGACATCGGCAAAGCGCGAAGACGCTTGCCCGTGAGCTGGAAGATGGCATTGGCGATGGCAGGTGCAACCGGTAACACACCGACTTCGCCCATACCTGTGGGTGGGGCATCTGATTTGACGATTTTGGTATGAATTTCGGGCATGTCACTCATACGCAAGACGGGGTAGTCATGGAAGTTCGACTGCACGACGGCCCCGTTCTTGATCGTCAATTCTTCGAGTAGCGCAACCGACAAGCCAAAGACGGCAGCTCCCTCAAGTTGAGCCAATACGTTCGTGGGTTGAATCGCCAATCCTGGATCAACGGCGAGCCACATTTGGTGAACTTTAATTTTTCCAGTTTGTCGGTTCAACGAGACCTCGACAACGCCAGCAGACAAGCTGCCGTGGTAGTCCGAAAATGCAATACCTAATCCTCGACCATTGCGCTTACGCTTCCAATCGGACATTTTTGCGACTTCTCGCAAAACGCTATTGGCGCGCGCATCGTGTTGCGTCAACTGCAAGCGCATGGTCAGCGGATCTATTTTTTTAGCTTGTGCCACCTCATCTAAAAAGCATTCAACCGCAAATTTATTGTGTCCTGCGCCAATGCCTCGGAAAGCATGAACGCGCATACCGCGAATCTCGCGCACGGCTTCTGCCGTGGCGTCGGTGATGTTGTAGTGGGGTAAGTCCAAGCCGTTCCAACCGATGTAGTCTTTTCCGCCTGTCGCCTGAAAGCGCGGCGGTGAGGCAATGGCGTCAACGTTCTCAGCGACCAAACGATGGCGCCATCCAATCAGGTTACCGGCATCGTCTAAACCAGCCCGCATGACATGGTGAGTCATGGGTCTTGGACGGGCTGCTGCCATGTCATCTTCTCTGGTCAAGAGTAGTTTGACGGTTTGCTTGGTGATGTTTGCCAACACAACTGTTTGTGCAATGGTATCGGGCGCAATACGGCGACCATAACCCCCACCTAGGAGTTGTTGATGCACTTTAATTTTGTCTGGTGTTGTTTTCAAAATGCCAGATGCAGCCACCGTGCCTAAGAACGCAAATTGTGATCCCGTCCAAATTTCGGCGGACAGACCGTCTGCACCGATACGTGCAATGCAGTTCATGGGTTCGAGTTGTGCGTGGTAGCAGTGTTCGGTCCAATAGGTAGCTTCAAGTGTTTGTTTGGCATTGACCATCGCTGTGTTGGAGTCGCCCCGTTTAAAGGCCTCCATTGTTTTGGCGTTGGGATCAATGCCTTTATCGGCATATTCTTTTTTAGCTTTTTCGGAATCGAAGGTGGCAGCGATCGCACCTGTCGTGTTCCATGTGACTTTTTGTTTGAGCACATTGCGTGCAAGTCGTGTGGCATGGACACTGTCGCCAATCACAGCGACCCCAAACGGCAGCGGAATAATTCGGCTAATGCCTGGAATGGCCATGGCCTCGTCAGTATTGATGTTTTCAGCCTTGGCGCCTTCCATGGGCGCTTCCAGAATGGTCGCGTAGACCATGTCAGGCACGTTCACATCAATACCAAATTGCGCGGTGCCATTGGTTTTTGATTTCACATCTGTACGACCAATGTCTGTGCGGCCAATTAATTTGAACTGCTCCGGTTTTTTCAAGTCACCATCGCTTATTTTTGGCAGTTCTGCGGGAACCGTCGCAAATTTAGCCACTTCACCATAGCTGATGCGTTGGTTAGATTTCGCATGTATCACGTAGCCTTGGTCAGTCGTCAATTCAGTTGTTGGCACGTTCCACTTGGTGGCAACAGCCTGAACCAAGACAAGCCTAGCTTGCGCACCCAAAATACGCAGTGGCTTGAAGTAGCCGGCGACGGCGACACTGGCGAGCGAGGCTTGACCACCGTTCAACAAGGGATGTGGATTGCCATAAACTTTAGGATTCGGCGGGGCAAACTCTGCTTTTACTTTTGCCCAGTCCGCATCCAATTCTTCTGCCAAGATCAAAGGCAGGGCGGTGAGTGTGCCTTGTCCCATCTCTGCGGTGGGAACCATCAGCGTGATGCTGTCGTCGGTGCTAATCGTGATCCAAGCATTCACTTTGAACGCACTGTCATTGGCCTGTGCGGCTGTGCCAAGCATCCCTGCGCCGCCCAAAGCCAAAGAAAACGTTAAACCGCTGGCGGTGGCTAAAAAGGTGCGGCGTTTCATATCTGTCGTGTGTTGCGAATTTGTCATGGCTTAGGCCTCCTTCGCTGCGCGTTGAATGGCTTTGACAATGCGCTGGTATGTGCCACATCTGCAAATGTTGCCGTCCATGTGGGCGACGATTTCTTCACGGGTTGGATTTTTCTTTTTATCGAGCAGCGCTGCAGCTTGCATGATTTGTCCTGACTGGCAGTAGCCGCACTGTGGCACCTGTTCTGCGATCCATGCTTTTTGTAATTTGTGTTCACCAGTAGAAGACAAGCCCTCAATGGTGGTGATCTTTTTAGCCAGCACTGTAGAGACAGGGGTGACACAAGACCGCGTAGGTTGACCGTCAACATGCACTGTACACGCGCCGCATTGGGCAATCCCACAGCCAAATTTGGTTCCTGTGAGTTTGAGTTCGTCACGAATCACCCAGAGCAATGGTGTCTCGGGCGATCTGTTGGTTTGCGTGGTTTTACCGTTGACGTTGAGTGACATGCTGCTCATGCGCGCCCCTTTCTGAGGATAAGTAGGATCAAGATGACTTATTGTTCTTACTTATCACCTGACTTTTTGTCAGGGTTTGCACTCGCACATGTCGCACATGTTCCACAATTTACTGACTTCACGTCAGCTAGGTCACTAGACATAGTGATTCATCAAGACTCTACAAAGAGCTCACCTTGCATCAACTCCAATAAGGCCTTAGACATCACGCCATCGGGGTTGGCAAATGATTTGAGCATCTCAAAATGGTTCAAACCATGGCCCCAAAAGAAGCGCAAAAGGACATCTCTGTCTGACAGGCTCTTCGCAAAGTCAAGCGCTTGGCGTTTGAATTCGGGCGATTCTTGGTCGCCGCATAACAGCGCGATGGGCATATTGAAGTGGTGCAAATGACGCTGGGGGCTCAAGTCTTGTAAGGTCTTGGGGTTGAAGCTCACATATTGGCTGCGCGCGGACAGGCTCACGGGCTCAAGCTCGTACATGCCACTGCAACACATCAGCGCATGGACTGGCGTGGGGTAGACCCCTTGTTGATGCCAGTTGTAGGCGCCCAAGCAAGCTGCCAAATGCGCGCCCGACGAATGTCCCACCACATAAATTCGCTGTGCATTCGCACCGAAGTTTGACGCCGTTTTTGCGGTGAAGGTCAAGGCGCGTTGCAACTGATCGACCATGGTCAGTAAGCTGCCCTGCACATCGGTCACCGCCGAAAAATCGGGCACCACCAAATGCACGCCAAGTTGGTGGAGCCATGCCGCTGCCATTGCATAGTCTTGGGCTTGGCCACGCCGCCATGCTCCGCCATGTATAAAAAACACGAGCGGTGCGTTGGGCGTTTGGCTGGTGTACCAATCGAGGGCTTGCACCTCTGTGGGCCCGTAAGTCAAGCGCTTCACCTCGGTGCCTTGGGTTTGCAGCAGGGCGCGTGCTTGGGCGCTCAGTGCAGCACATTCGGCCATTACCTCAGCCATGTTGGTCGCATGCTGGGTTTGGTCATAGGCCCAATCGAGTTGGGCTTGCGTCAAGTCTCGCCAGACGGTAGTAGTCAATCGATGGTTGTCCCAGAGGCTTTGATGGTGGTTCTGCGCGAGGTGCTTTCGCTGCGAATGTGACGACGAAATTCTTCTGGTCCCGCGCCTACAAAGTCATAAGACTTGCCTTCGATCTCTTTGCTGCGAAAGTCGGGATCGCTGATCACGGCCAAGATGTCGCGGTGCATGCGGCTCACCAAGGCAGGCGCAAAGTTCGCGGGTGCAAACAAACCCACCCACACATTGGCGTCCACTTCGGGAAATCCCAATTCGGTCATGGTGGGTACATCGGGGTAGGCTGGGACACGGGTTTTGCCACCATAGGCCAAGGGTTTGATGCGTTTGCTTGCAATGTGCGCACGCGACGAGACAATGCCCGACCAGGTGAGTTGCACCTCGCCACTCACCACCGCAGTCACGGCTTGCGGAATGCCACGGTAGGGAATGTGCACGATGAACACCCCGGTTTTTTGCTTGAGCATTTCGGTAGCCAACTGGGGTTGGCTGCCAGGCCCATATGACGCATACGACAAAGACCCCGGTTTTTCTTTGGCCAAAGCCAATAGTTCTTTGAGATTGTTCGCTGGCAGGTTTGCGTTAGCCACTAGCATTTGGCTGAAAGCCACCAACTGCGTGACGGGTGCGAAGTCTTTCTCGGCGTCGTAAGGCAGTTTGTTGTAGAGGTGTGGATTGATGGTGAAGGTGGCGTCGGTGGTGAACAACAAGGTGTGGTTGTCGCTGGCCTTGGCCACTGCTTCGGTGCCAATCAGTGTGTTGGCGCCCGGGCGGTTGTCGATGGTGATGGGTTGCTGCCATTTGTCTTGCAAACGTTGAGCTAGGGCGCGTGCCATCACATCCACGCCTCCTCCGGCAGGGTAGGGCACGATCAATTTGACTGGGCGGGTTGGCCACTCTTGCGCTCCCACAGATCCTGTGGACACACAAAGGGCTGAAAACAAAACCACTAGCCACTGTTTCATGTGGGGCTCCTAAAAACTGTGGGTATTATCCGGCGCTCGGGATACTTGTATCTCTTTGAAACTGGCACCGATCATGACACAGACCACGGCCTTTCCTGCACTGCCTGAAGTTCGGTTTGCACGCATTCCCTTGCAAGCGCAAGTGCGTTATTTAGGTGACCGCTTTTCCTACCTCGAAGCGGGACCTGCCGATGCGCCTTGCGTCTTGTTTTTGCATGGTATTGGCAGCAATGCCAGCTATTACCGCTTTCAGTTCGCAGCCTTGAGCTCACACTTTCGAGTGATAGCTTGGAACGCGCCCGGCTACTGGATGAGCGATAACCTCAAGACAGAGCATCCCAGCGATGCCGACTATGCACAGGCCGTGGCGGACTTCACCCAAGCTTTGGGGTTGCAACAGTTTGCCTTGTGTGGAAATTCATTTGGGTCGGTGGTGGCGCAGGCCTTTGCTATGCGTCATCCAAAGCGCGTGCAGCGTTTGATCTTGACTGGTACAGGGGTTGGCCAAAAGCATGTCAGCCCAGAACGTCGCGAGAAATTTGAGGCGCGCGCTCGGCGTATCCGCTTGGGCAGCTACCAATACGGCGATGCGGGCGTGGACAATTTGGTGGGGCCTCAGGCCTCGCCGGAGTTGCGCGCCATGCTGTTAGAGGTTACGCGAGGCACGCAAGCGGCGGGTTTATTGCGTGCGGTGTCGTTTAGGTTGAGTAGCTTCTACACCCCCGACTTGGCATCGGCCTTGACGATGCCGGTGCTGCTGGTGCAAGGCAGTGAAGACCAAATTAACCCGCGAAAAGAAAATGCTGATTTGCTCTTGCCCCAACTGCTTAACGGACGTTTGGTTGAACTGGCTGGCATTGGTCACTTGCCCGAGGTGGAAGCACCTGGCGCGTTCAACCAATTGTTGCTGGACTTTGTGAGCCCACTTGATTAACTTGCGACTTGGGGTGACTGCACTCTCTTTGGTTATCGATCAGTGTGCAATATGTGTGCAATTGATGTTTTATTCTGGTTTCACGTTTGCAGCTTGTACTGCACGCCGTGTGGTGTCCAAGTCTTTGGTTAAATAGGAACGAAATTCCTCCGGGGTCGAGGACTTAACGATGGCTCCATGTGTTTCCAAAGCTTTGGCGAGGGAAGGGCTTTGCAAGGCTTGCGCTACCGTTTTATTGAGTAAGGACACTACGGATGCAGGCATGCCTGTTGGTCCCATCAGACCAATCCAACTGGCAAATTCAAATCCTGCCAACTCACTGCCAATGGAGGGCGTGTTGCCAAGCGGATGATGTGTGGGGGCTAGGCTATGACCTAAGAGCTTCAAACGTTTGCCTGCCACCAACGACATAGCTGCTGGTGCGGGTGTGAGTACCCAATCGGTTTCGCCTGAAACGACCGAAGCAACGCCTTGACTACCACCACGGTAGGGGACATGCAACGACTCAAATCCCCCCGCAACCTGTAAGGCAGCACCAGCCAAGTGGCTGACCGAACCAATGCCTGCTGATGCCATTTTGGTGTCGCCATTTTTGTTGCGCGCGTAAGCCAGAAATTGCGTCACCGAATTAACAGGCAAGCTAGGGTGGCAGACCAGTACGTTTGGCAAAAGTGCCACGAGCGCGATTAAATCAAAATCTCGAAGCGGCTGGTACGTCACGGCCTTTTGAAGGAAAGGTGCCACCGAAACAGCGCTGCTCGAACCGATCAAGACTGAATACCCGTCGGCTAAAGCTGATCGTGTGGCTTCTACCCCAATAGCACCCGCTGCCCCTGCGCGGTTGTCGATGAAGAGTGGCTGGCCGATGAGCTTAGATACTTCATTCATCACCAACCGACCTATGGTGTCAACCGAGCTGCCAGGTGAGTTTGGAATGATTGTCTTGATCGGTCGATCGGGGTAGTTTCTTTGCGCGAATAGGGCTGAACTAAACGAGCTGCCCAAGCTGCATATTAATAAATCTCGGCGTGAAAATAAGCAAAGATTATTTTGTGTCATTTTGTGCAAGTGTATTTGCAGTAATGTTCGCCCAAATCATTCCAAACATCTTGTCGGGCAAGTTGGCCAGCGACAACTTCAAAGCGATCGATGAAACGGATGTTGTCAAAGGCTGTGCCGTTGGGCCAAACACCGTTCAAGTTTCCAGCGCAATAGACCACTGTGCGGTCGCCTTGCCACGACTCGTCAAAGTGCGTAAAGGTTTTTTCGACGCGTTGGTAACGGGTTATTGCCCAAGCCACGAGTTCTTCGAGGCGATGGAAGGTTTGTCCACCTGGAAACACCATTTGAAAGTTGGCATGCAAGTGAGTCTGGGCTTGCGCTAAGTCGCGCGCTTGCATCGCGACTAGAAAGCTTTTCACCACTTCGGTGGCGCTACTAAGTGCGACATTGCCTTGGTCAAAAAATCGACCGTCGCGTCGGTAGGCAACCACCTCCTGAATGAAAGTCGTGGTACCTGCCTCTGGAGCTGGTATGACCGATCGCACCGCTTTAGATACATGGTCGACCAAGCGCTGTTGAGTTTCTTGCTCATAGCCTCTGAGCAGGGTGATTTGTGTAACGGGCACGGGTATAGATCTTTCTTATCGTTCGTGTACGAGCGAGAGCGGCTAGGTGGTTGTGCTCATTTACCTGAGGTTAAAAGCCTAACTTTGTCCAAGCTTCTTTCTTTGTGAGCTTGCGCGCGGCAGCAATCGCTGGAAGTTGACTAGCGCGTGGGCGCGATTTTTCAGATTCCCAGTGATAAACAGATTGTGCGGAGACGCCAATTAACTTACCCATTTGTTCTGCGGATAAATCGAGCTTCTTACGCAGGGTGGCAAACCCACCAGCGCGGAAGCGAAAGGCGATAGCAGGTTCTTTTTCAACTTTGAGTACAGGCTTGGGTTGTGCCTTGCTTAACTTTTTCACAACAGCTTCAACAGCTGTAATGTGGCGCTTAAGAGCTGCAATGTCTGAACGGTACTGAGTCGAAGATTTCTTCAACTTTTGAATTTCTGATCGCACTTCCTTTTTAGCGATACGAGCAATTTCAGATTTCAGTTGATTGGCAAAGGTAGTCATAAAAGTTGAATAGATGAAATGAACGAATTAAACCGCTTTAGTTGCTGGTTTGCAATCACCGCACATCAACACACTTTGATTCAGCCGACATTTAAAAGGTGCCAAGCCCTCTAGGTTTGTGAAGTCCACACTTATAGCAACTTATTGTTGGCTATCTTTGTTGTTTCTTCTTTACTCATGTGCTAATTGTCGCCTCTGTATCTCGAATCAAAACTAAACTAGAGAGCAATGGATATGGCAACTGTCTCCGACGTAAAAAAACCTGAATCCTGTCAAAGTTGTGGTTTCACAATCAAAGATGGGCGACTGCTTCGGTGTGGCTTCGACTATTTTAAAATTCCAGCGCCAGAGCGTCGTACACCTAAGCTGACTAGCTTTCAAGTGGTTGCTCCGGATCATGCCTGCCCTCGGTGAAGTGGAACCGGGGCTCCTGTTTTGAAGGCTTTGATTGAACCTGTTCCCGTTAAAACTGCTGAGACTGTTTACTACTTGCCTGGGCATGGAGGTCTCATTCGCACTGGCTTAGGGCAAGCGCTGCTTGACCGTGGATACGACGTCACCGGACGTGAGACAGTAGGAGAGTTCAAGTCACTTGGATTTCAGACCCAAGTTCAAACCGTCGCATCAGATTTGCGTGAGTATTTCTGGCGAGAGAATGCGCGTGTCATCGCAAACTCCTTCGGGGCATACCTGTTTCTTCATGCTCAAGCACTAATTGGGGAGCCCTACATCGGTAAAGTTGTCTTGCTTTCACCAATAGTTGGTGAGTTTGCGAACGATGATGAGACTCGCCCTATGAACTTCATTCCGCCCTACGCTGAGAAGTTACTAGAGCTTGCAAGTACAGGAAAGTTTCCTGCTCCTTTGAATTGCGAGATTCACACAGGATCTGAGGATTGGCAGAGCTGCGCAAATTCCAAAGCATTTGGCGCGATGGTCGGGATCAAGGTTCGTGTAGTTGAAGGGGCAGGGCACATGCTTCCAAAAGAGTATCTGAGCAACTTGCTCAATCAGTGGGGTTAAAAAATGAACATCAATTCAGATTTCAAACTGAAGGCAGTTATCCATACTCACGACATTGATTGGGTTGAATCTCCAGTTCCGGGTGTTGAGAGAAAGTTGCTTGATCGTATTGGCGACGAAGTCGCTCGTGCAACCTCAATCGTTAAGTACAGCCCTAATTCAGTTTTTACGGAGCACATGCACGGTGGCGGGGAAGAAATCTTAGTTTTAGAAGGTACGTTTTCTGATGAGCATGGGGACTACCCAGCAGGAACTTACTTAAGAAATCCTCCCCAGAGTTCTCATTCGCCGTGCTCAAAGAACGGCTGTACTTTGTTCGTCAAACTAAGGCAGTTTCATCCTCAAGATGATTCCACGGTTCAAATTGATACGACACGCGCATCTTGGTATCAGGGCCTGGTACCTGGTCTTTCTGTAATGCCTTTACATGATTTCGATGCCGTTGGAACTGCTTTGGTTAATTGGGCACCAAACACTGTGTTCAATCCGCATGTGCATCCAGGAGGCGAAGAGATATTTGTGCTCAAGGGCGTATTTCATGATGAGCACGGCTCATACCCTGAAGGAACTTGGATTCGTAGTCCTCGCTACAGCAGGCATGCACCTTTCACAAAAGACGAGGGAGCCTTGATTTATGTAAAAACTGGGCACATGAATTACCCACTTCAAGATTGACCCCAATAGAACAAGCCATAAAAGGACATCAAAACGCGGTTGGCATCAATTTGAAAAAACGCCCATTTTTTTGCTATACTGTGCGTCTCTGCAAAACACAACAGTGTTATGTATACCGAATATTCCTCGATAGCTCAGTCGGTAGAGCGCCGGACTGTTAATCCGTAGGTCCCTGGTTCGAGCCCAGGTCGAGGAGCCAATTAGGCTAATGAAATCAAGGGGTTACGTGAAAACGTAGCCCCTTTTTCATTGTGCTAATACCTATGAAAAGCATTTCTTAGAGTATCTGTACGTATGAAATATGCAATGCGGCTCGTTACCATTTGTTGAATCTTTATAACTTTTGGGCCTTCAAGATCATCATGCGATTCACACAGACAGCTCTTGTAGCGGCAGGCTTACTCACTGCATGTTCCATGTCTCACCCGCCTCTGAGCGCTGATCCGATTTCCGTGGTCGCTGCTGGGAGCTTGCGCGATGCGATGACTGAAATTGCGCGAGCGCATGAGGCTCGGACTGGCCAAAAGTTCACCCTCTCATTTGCAGCCTCTGGATTGCTGCGCGAGCGTATAGAAAAGGGTGAGGCTACTCAGGTTTTTGCCTCGGCCGATATGGGGCATCCGCAGAGACTCGCTGACGGCGGTAGCTGGGGCATGCCCCGCGTGTTTGCTCGCAATCAACTGTGCGCGCTTACCCAAGCCAATCTCAATCTCACGCCTGACCGTTTGCTCGACGCGTTGCTCGATCCAGCCATCCGTTTGGGCGCGAGCACTCCCAATGCCGATCCTGCCGGCGACTATGCATGGGCGCTTTTTCGCAGGGCTGATGCGGTGCGTGTCGGCGCTTATGACATTCTCGAGCGTAAGGCTTTGCAGCTGACAGGTGGTCCTACTTCGCCTAAAGCCCCGGCAGGTCGTGGCACCTATGCTTGGGTCATGGACCAGGGCCAAGCTGACATCTTCCTCACCTATTGCACGAATGCGGTGGCGGCACAAGCAGAAGTGCCGCGTTTGAAGATTGTGGCAGTGCCCCCTGATTTACAGGTGTATGCGGACTATGGCCTAACGGTGCGCCGCGCTAGCCACCCAGCTGCGCAGGCTTTTGCAGACGCCCTGCTCGCGCCAAGCGCACAAGCTGTCTTCGCGCGCTATGGATTTGATAGTCCGCCAAGCCCGCGCGCACAAAAGTAATCCAGATGAGCGCGTCAACTCAAAGACGAAATTGAATAGTTGCGCGAATTGTGCGAGGCGCCCCTGGATAGAGGAAGTATTGCCCGTATTGCTTCGGCGATTCGCGCCAATAGTGTTTGTTGGCAAGGTTGTTAACGGCCAGTGTCCAACTGGAGGCGACGTTGTTGACCGTGGTGTCGTAGTGTGTTGTCGCGTCGAGGGTTGTCCATGCGGGAAGCACGATTTCACCGTGTTCGGTGACGTTACGCTCGCCTTCGCGGGAAATGCGTAAGCCTGAGCGCAGTCCCGTGATGTCGGGGTGGTGGTATTGCGCCATGCCGCGCAAGATGTACTTGGGC
>CANFZT010000022.1 GCA_947451565.1 Comamonadaceae bacterium
ATCAGCCCTTGTTCGCGACCCTCGTGTCATTCACAGCGCCCGCAGTGGTGAATGGCAACTTTGTATCAAGTGACTGAGGTCTCGACATGGACACCTATTTCTTAGACTGGGCCAACCTGCTGCTGCGTTGGGTGCACGTCATCACCGCCATCGCGTGGATTGGCTCCTCGTTTTACTTTGTCTTTTTAGACAACAACCTCATCAAACCCAACTCACCTGACCTGCTGGAAAAAGGCGTGGACGGTGCCATGTGGGCGGTGCACGGCGGCGGCTTTTACAACCCCCAGAAGTACATGGTGGCCCCGAAGAAGATTCACACCAAGCTGCACTGGTTTTATTGGGAAAGCTATTCCACTTGGCTCACAGGCTTTGGCTTGTTCACCGTGCTGTACCTGTGGAACGCCGGTACGTTCTTGATTGACAAGTCGCTCATGGACTGGTCGCCAGCAGCGGCCATCACTGCAGCGTTGAGTTTTTTGGTGGCGTTTTGGTTGATCTACGACGCGGTGTGCCGCGTGTTTGGCTTCCGTGAAAACGGTGAACGCATTGTGGCCCTCAGCATGATTGTGGTGGTGGCGTTTGCGGCTTGGTTGTCGTGCCAATTGTTTGCTGGACGCGCAGCCTTCCTTTTAGTGGGCGCGATGATTGCCACTGCCATGAGCGCCAACGTGTTCTTTTGGATCATTCCAGGCCAACGCAAAGTGGTGGCCGCCATGACCTCGGGCGTGGCGATGGATCCCAAAGAGCTGGCCACGCACGGCAAGCGCGGCAAGCAGCGCAGCGTGCACAACACTTACTTCACGCTGCCCGTCATCTTTGCGATGCTGAGTAACCACTACAGCTTCCTCTACACCCACGAAAATCACTGGGTCATCTTGGTGATCATGATGTTGGCAGGCGCCTTGATTCGTCAGTTCTTCGTGCAACGCCACGGCTACCACTTGGGCCGCGCTAAGAACCCGCTGCCGTTTGCCATTGCTGGTGTGGTGCTGTTGCTCAGTGTCATTGTGTGGATGCGCCCCGCCCCTTCTAACTCTGCACCCGTTGCCGTAAATGCGGCCCCAGTGACCTACGCTGAAGTGAGTCAAGTGTTTGCACAGCGTTGTTACATGTGTCACGGCGAACAAGTGCAAATGAAAAACGTCCGATTCGACACGTCTGAGGGCACCAAGCAGCACGCCTTGGGTATTTACCAACAAGCGGTGGTGACCAAGCAAATGCCAATGAACAACGCCACGGGTATCACCGAAGATGAGCGCGCGCTGATCAAGCGCTGGTACGAAGGTGGCGCGGCCCTGAAGTAATGGTTTTGCAATTTCGCCAGTTTTTGGCCCTCGCAGGCGCGTTGTTTTGCGCTTCTGCGCAAGCTGGCGAGGTGACAGTGGCCGTCGCTGCCAACTTCACTGCGCCCATGCAAAAAATCGCCAAGGCGTTTGAACAAGACACGGGACACAAAGCGCAGTTGGCGTTTGGGTCTACTGGCAAGTTCTACGCACAAATCAAAAACGCGGCGCCATTTGCTGTGCTGTTGGCAGCGGATGATGAAACACCTGCACGTTTAGAAAAAGAAGGCTTGACCATTGTGGGCACCCGCTTTACCTATGCCATAGGGCGTTTGGCGTTGTGGAGCAAACACGCTAACGTGGTCGACGACAAAGGCGAAGTGCTGCGTAGCAACCGTTTTGAAAAGTTGGCCATTGCAGACCCCAAGCTGGCCCCCTACGGCGCCGCGGCGATGGCAGTGATTCAACGCCTGGGTGTGCAATCCAACGTTTTGCCGAAGTTGGTGCAAGGCGAAAGCATAGGCCAAACCTACCAATTCGTCAGCACTGAAAACGCACAACTCGGTTTTGTGGCTTTGTCGCAAATCTCGCTTGATGGGCGTATCACACAAGGCTCTGCTTGGGTCGTGCCGCAAAACCTGCACACACCATTGAAGCAAGACGCCCTGCTGCTCAAGGCGGGCAAAGACAACGCCGCCGCACACGCACTGCTGAAATACCTGCAAGGTGACATAGCCAAAGTCATCATTCAAAGCTATGGATATGCCCTGTAAAGTGTGGGCATGAATTTAAGCGTCGAAGATTTCCAAGCCATCGCGCTGACCTTGCAGCTTGCCAGCGTCACGACCATGTTGTTGTTGGTGTTCGCCACGCCACTCGCATGGTGGTTGGCGCACACACGGTCTGCTTGGCGTGCGCCGCTGGCCTCACTTGTCGCGCTGCCTTTGGTGTTGCCGCCTACGGTGCTGGGTTTTTATTTGCTCATTGCCTTGGGCCCCAATGGCCCGATTGGTCAGTTCACGCAGTGGGCGGGCTGGGGCACGCTGGCGTTTAGTTTTTGGGGCTTGGTGCTGGGCTCGGTGGTTTACTCACTGCCGTTTGCGGTGCAGCCACTCGTCAATGCATTTGAAGCCATGGGTCCTCGCCCCATGGAAGTGGCTGCAACTTTACGAGCCAGTAAATGGGATGCCTTCTTTACGGTTGCCGTGCCATTGGCCAAGCCCGGCTTTGTGATGGCCACCATGCTGAGCTTTGCCCACACAGTGGGTGAGTTCGGTGTGGTGTTGATGATTGGCGGCAACATTCCCGACAAAACGCGTGTGGTGTCTACCCAAATTTATGGCCATGTCGAGGCCATGGAATATTCGCAAGCACATGGCTTAGCCGGCGTGATGTTGGTGTTCTCGTTTGTGGTGTTGTTGGGCTTGGCGTGGTTTAACCGTCGCCCCAACCGACGTCAAAAGGTGGGCGCATGAACCTCCATTTGCAGCTCGATATTGTGCGTGCCGACTTTGATGTGTCGGTCGATCTGCAGTTGCCCGCGCATGGCATCACGGTTATTTACGGTCCCTCGGGCTGTGGCAAAACCACCTTGCTGCGTTGCGTGGCGGGCCTAGAGCCTTCGGCACGAGGTGTGGTGCAACTGGGCCATGAGGTGTGGCAAGACGATGCACAGCATGTGCGTCTGCCCACGCACCAACGCGCCTTGGGCTATGTGTTTCAAGAGGCGTCGTTGTTTGACCACTTGGATGTCGCGGGCAATTTGGCCTATGGTCACAAGCGTGCCGAAAAAGGTAGCCGCAACCCGATGAGCCGAGCCGTGCAACAACAGGTCATTGAGTTGCTGGGCATTGCGCATCTGCTTAAGCGCCGCAGCCATGAGTTGTCGGGCGGCGAGCGTCAGCGCGTGGCCATTGCCCGCGCACTGGTCACGCAGCCACGCTTGCTGTTGCTGGATGAACCTTTGGCTGCACTCGACCACGCACGTCGACAAGAAGTGTTGCCGTGGCTAGAAAAACTCCGCGACGACTTGAACATTCCTATGCTCTACGTCACCCACGCGGTGGACGAAGTAGCTCGTTTGGCCGACACACTGGTGGTGATGCACGAAGGTCGCATCCAAGCCAATGGCCCAGTGGCCGATGTGTTGACGCAAGCCGAGCTGCCCGTGGTACTGGGTGAGGATGCAGGCGCGTTACTCACAGGCATCGTGCTCAACATCGACACCCAATGGCACTTGGCCCAAGTCGGCTTTGCCGGTGGTGCGCTGTGGGTGCGCGACAGTGGCTTGAGCGTAGGCCAAACCGTGCGCCTGCGCGTGTTGGCCCGCGACGTGAGCGTGACTTTGCACGAAGCCACACGCACCAGTATTCAAAACCACGTGCCCTGCGTGGTGGACGCCATCACGCCAGAGGCGCATCCCTCACAAATGCTGTTGCGACTGCGTTGTGGCGACACCGTACTGCTAGCGCGTGTCACTGCGCGTGGGGTGCATGCGCTGGGTCTGCATGTGGGTATGCAGGCCTGGGCTCAGGTGAAGTCGGTGGCGTTGGTGAAGTAAGCCTCAAAACCACCAAGCCACCGCTTGCGGTATCACCACCGCACCCACAATGCCGTGCAGGCCCATGCCTAGGCTCGCGTACGCACCGGCTTCTGGGTGCACGCTGAATGCGCGTGAGGTGCCTATGCCGTGTGCGGCCACGCCTAGCGCAAAGCCGCGTTGCCACCATTGGGTGACGCGCAACACGTCTAGCACATAGCGCCCCAGCACTGCGCCCAAGATGCCGGTGCTCACCGCAAAGATCGCGGTCAACGTGGGCGAGGCCTGCACGCGTTCGGCAATGCCCATCGCAATCGGCGCAGTGACCGACTTGGCGACCAAGCCGCGCACCAGCGACTCGTCCACACCCAACCAACGCGCCATGCCCACCGCGGTGAACACTGACGTGATGCCACCCGCCACCAGCGACAGCAGCAACACGCCCATGCGCCCCTTGAGCGACGCAAACCCTTTGTGGATCGGAATGGCCAGCGACACCGTGGCCGTGCCCAGCAAGAAGTGCACAAACTGCGCACCCTCGAAATACTTGGCATACGGCATGTCGAGCACGCTGATGCTGAGCGTGACCACCACCACCGCAATCAATACAGGGTTGGCCAGCGGGTTGCGCTGGCTACGCTCGTACAGCGTGAGGCCCAGCAAATACGCGCTCAGCGTCAGCACCAAGGCCAGCAGCGGGCTACCCGAGAGGTAAACCCAAATCTCGGAGATGGGCGGCAAGTGGTTTTGAAATTGGTTACTCATGTGTCGGCTCTTTCTTCGATAACACTTTGAGCAAGCCTGCCGTCATTGCCACCGTGGCCACCACGCTCACCACCAGCGCCGCGCTGATGGCCCACGCGTTGGCTTGCAACAGTGGCAAATAAAGTACCACGCCCACCGACGCAGGGATGAACAACAACCCCAAATGCTGCAGAACGCTGCCGCCCACCCAATCAATCGAAGCGGGCACAGCCCCAAGCACGCTGAGATACGCCAGCAGCAACACCAAGCCCAACACAGGACCAGGGATGAAGGGCAGGGCGAACTTAGACACCAGTTCACCGAGGGCTTGGAAGATAAAGAGTTGTACGAGGCCTTGGATCATGGCTTCAGTGTAGACAAGAGATGTGCGATGCGTGGTTAAAGCTGTTTTTAACTTGGCCTGTTCAATTGCCCCTTCCAGTCAACGACAGTCTCTTTGATCAGCTGCGAAACAATACGGCTTGCCTGCGTGAAGTGCCCTTGTTTAGGGTGTGCAAGTGTCACGTAGCGTTTGAGATCAGGTGCAATCACTTTGGCTGCCTGTAGTTTCCCGGTACGTAGTTCCTCATCCACCGAGAAGGGGCCTAGCAAGGCATACATATGTGGGTTAGCAGCGATGATTTCCTTTTGCACCCTCAGAGAATCTGCTTCGACTTCTGTCACCAAGCTAAAGCCTTTGCTTTTGGCGGTTTCATCCAAGATAGATCGCCAGTGTGAGGGGCGTCTGGGCAAGACAAGCGGTAAACCCTCTAGCCGTTTGAAGTCAACGGTATCGGCGTAGGTGAGTGAAAGCCCTGGACGTGAGACAAGGTAAGTGTTCGCCGTGGACAAAAGTGTTTCATCGCTTCCCGTTGGCTTCTCATAGCGAAACAAGATAGCCATATCGACCGCCCCCGTGTCGAGCAGCGCATCTAACTCACTGCCTTGCCCTTCACGAATATTCAGTTTGATCTTGGGGTAGTCATGGTGGAGTCGTTTGAAGATGTTCGTCATCAGTGGATGAGCGGCAGAGGGAAGAACGCCAATCTTGACCTCGCCCATAGGCACTTTTGATGTTTGCTGTATGTCTGCAAAAAGCTCATCGCTGTCTTTCAGCCAGCCACGAACACGCTGCTGAACATGTTCACCAAACTCAGTCAGGACAACGCCTCGACCTGTTCGTCGAAACAGTGCGCCGCCACATGTTTTTTCGAAATCACTGATTTGTCTGCTGATGTGTGACTGCACGGTATTTCTTTGGGCCGCAACCTTGGTGAAGCTGCCAAGCTCCGCAACTTCCATGAATAAGCGTAAGTCATTGATTTGCATACGAACCTTTTTGATATGCCATTTTAGGCATATCTGAAATCTTGGAATTCATTCTATACAGATGGTTGATCTGTGCCTAGACTGGCGCTCATTGTTCAGATGCATCGATGGTCGGTGCCACATATCGAAGGAAAAATGATGAGCTTTGTCAGTTTTGAAATTGCGGGTCAACAGACCTATGGCCTTTGGAAAGATGAGGCCAACTGGCTTCAAGTGCCAGAGACATTTCAAGCGCAATATCCAGATTTGAAGTCTGTCATTGCGGCAAATCAATTGGACGAGGTGGAGGCATTAATTCGTCAGAATGGCAAGGCCGTGACGTCATCGCAAGCGCGTCTGTTGCCTGTGATCCCCAACCCCAGCAAAATTTTTTGCATCGGCTTGAACTACAAAACTCATGTGGCGGAAACTAAACGTGCCGACAGCGAATACCCCGCCATCTTCACGCGCTTTGTAGACAGTCTGACTGCGCACAATGCGTCTTTGCCGCATCCTAAAGAGACCACACGGTTTGACTTTGAAGGTGAGTTGGCCGTGATCATTGGCAAAGGTGGCCGCAACATCTCTCAGTCAAATGCGTTTGAGCACATTGCCGGTTATGCCTGTTTCAACGATGGCACTGCGCGCGATTGGCAGCGCCACACGCACCAGTGGATTCCCGGTAAAAACTTTCCATTGACAGGACCACTAGGCCCTTTCATGGCGACACGCAAAGAAATTCCTGATGTGAACCAACTCACCTTGGAGTCTCGTCTCAATGGCGAAGTCATGCAGCACGCATCCGTGGCTGATTTGATTTACACCTTGCCAGTGATCATCGAATACCTCTCTGGTTTTACGAATCTCTCTCCAGGCGATGTCATCGCCACGGGCACGCCTGGTGGTGTGGGAGACCGTCGCGAACCACCTGTCTACATGAAAGCGGGTGATGTGATTGAAGTCGAAATCACGGGCTTGGGCACGTTACGCAATGTGGTGTCACACGCTGCATAAAGGAATCTTTCATGTCTAAATCTAAAAATTCTCTTCGCATTGCTGTCGACATCGGCGGCACATTCACGGATATGGCTTGCTTTGACGAGTCCACCGGTGCGATCTCGTTCGGTAAAGCACTCTCGACACATGGTGAGCTGGTCACGGGTATTCAAAACACGTTGGACGGCGCTGGTATTGACTTGAGCAATGGGTACTTGTTTTTGCACGGGTCAACCATTGCCATCAACACCTTGCTGGAACGCAATGGTGCAAAAACTGCTTTGTTAATCACTGAAGGCTTTCGAGATATCTACGAAATCGGACGTGTGAACCGTCCTGATGCATACAACCTGTTCTTTTCAAAGCATGAGCCGTTGGTGCCACGCTCATTGCGCTTTGAAGTGTCAGAACGCTTGCGTGCAGATGGTTCATTGCATAAGCCCTTGGATGAAGATGCGGTCCGTGAACTTGCACGCGACCTGAAGTCCAAGCATATTGAAGCGGTGGCTGTTTTGCTGTTGCATTCTTATCGAAACCCAGACCATGAACGTCGTGTCAAAGCGATTCTGCAAGAAGAAATTCCTGGTGCGTTTGTGACTGCATCGCATGAGTTGTCGCAGGAGTACCGTGAGTTTGAGCGTGTGTCGACTGCTGTTGCAAACTCTTATGTAGGCCCTCGCGTGTCTGAATACTTGGGCGAGCTAGAACACCACTTGAGCGACAAAGGCTTTGAGGGCGACTTCTACGCCGTTCAATCCACCGGCGGTCTCTTTCCTGTAGAGCATGCGCGTCGCGATTGCGTGCGTATGCTGGAGTCTGGGCCAGCTGCTGGTGTGATTGGCGCGCAAGCGATTTGTGCGCAACTGGGCATGCCTGACTCCATTGCTTTTGACATGGGCGGAACGACAGCGAAGGCGGGCGTGATCAGCGAAGGTCGTCCATTGACCACAGGCAGCGCACTCATTGGTGGTTATGAAAAGGCGTTGCCGATTCAAATTCCCATGATGGATATTTTTGAGGTGGGCACAGGCGGTGGTTCGATTGCTCGCGTGGAGTTGGGTCATTCATTGCGTGTTGGCCCACGTTCTGCGGGCAGCATGCCTGGCCCCGTTTGCTATGGCCGTGATGGCACGGAGCCTACTGTGACCGATGCCAATTTAATTTTAGGCCGCTTGGATGAGCACAACTTCCTCGGTGGGGAGATGCCACTGTTCTTGGATCGCGCCAAGCAAGCGATGGAAGAAAAAATTGCAAAGCCATTGGGTTTGGATGCCACCAAAGCAGCCGATGGTATTTTGCGCATTGCTGTGACCCAGATGTCACATGCCGTCAAAGCAGTGACGACGGAGCGTGGTTTGGATGCGGGTAGTTTCACGATGGTGGTGTACGGCGGTGCAGGACCATTGCATGCCTCTGCCATTGCGCGAGAAATTGGTATCCGTAAAGTCTTGATTCCACATGCGCCTGGCTATTTCTCAGCTTATGGCATGTTGTTCAGCGACTTGCGCTACGACTATGTTCGCTCTGTGTTTCGTCGTTTGGACAGTTTGTCTTTTGATGAAATCGAAGCGTTCTACCAAGAGATGGAAGACGAAGGTCGTGCCGCGATTGGGGCTTCACAAATTCGGCCCGAAGAAATCGTGTTCGAACGCGCTGCAGACATGCGCTATTTCGGTCAGGAGCATGCGGTGACGGTCGATTTGCCGCATGAGTTTTTTGTCAGCAAAGACCGCGCCGCGATCAAAAACCATTTCGATGAAGTTCACAAAGTTCGCTATGGCACCTCGGCGCCGAAAGAAGCTGCAGATATTGTGAGCTTGCGAGTCACAGTACTCGGTCGAATGAAGAAGCCACCACGCAATGCCGTGGCGGAGGGTGAAGTGACCCCTGACGCGAAGGCACTGCGGGCACACAAACCTGTCTATTTCCGAAGTGCAGGACAATTTGTGGACACACCTGTGTATCGACGCGATTTACTCAAAAGCGGCAATGAGTTTCACGGTCCAGCGCTCGTGGAAGAGCACGCATCCACCACAGTGGTTCAGCCAGGCGACAGCGTCAAAGTAGATCTGTATGGCAACCTTCAAATTTCAATCGGGAGTGACCGTTCATGAGTACGACACAAGTAGAAAAATTAAATGCACAGGCCGTAGATCCTGTGATTGTGGAGATCATCCGTAACGGCTTGTTTGCCGTGACAGAGGAGATGAAAACCAACTTGATGCGTACCGCCTACAACCTCATCATTTACGAGGCACTGGACTTCACGGTGGGCCTTTTCACCAAAGAGGGTGATACGGTGTCGATTGGCTTGGGCTTACCCATGTTCATTCGCGGTATGTCTGAAACTGTGAAATCGAAGATCCGTCACTTTGGCTATGAAAACATTCACCCGGGCGATATCTTGGTGACGAATGATGCCTACACCACTGGCAGTCACTTGAATCACTTCACCTTCACAATGCCCGTCTTTCATGAGGGAGAGCTGATTGGCTTTACCTGTTGCATGGCGCACTGGCTGGATGTGGGCGGTAGCTTGGGTCAAATCACGACTGATATTTACTCCGAGGGCATTCAAATCCCCATCGTGAAGTACCAATCAGCAGGCAAAGTCAACCAAGATCTGTTGGACATCATTGCCATGAATGTGCGCATGCCCGAACGCGCTTTGGGTGACTTGCGCGCCCAAATCACAGCCATCACCACTGGCGAGCGCCGATTCTTAGAACTGGTGCAACGTTACGGTAACGCCGATGTTCAAGCCTCGATTCTTCAAATCATGGATGCCTCTGAAGCGCTGGCGCGTCAAAACACCCTGTCTATTCCCGATGGTGTCTACGAGGCCGAATCCTTCATGGACGACGACGGCTTGGAGATTGGCAAACGCATTCCCATTCGCGTCAAAGTTACCGTCAAGGGTGATGAGATGGAAGTGGACTTGTCGGATGTGAGCAAACAAGTCAAGGGCTTCTACAACTCTGGATTCACAACGGGTATTGCTTGTGCGCAAGTCGCCTACAAGTGCTTGACCACGCCCACTGACTATCCTGTGAACGACGGGAGCTTCCGTCCGTTGAAGGTCATCATGCCAATGGGTACCGTCATCAGCGCTGAGCGCCCTTATCCCATGCGCGTGTGGATGACATTTCCCATGACCGTGATCGACACCATTTTCAAAGCGCTGGCACCCGCGATTCCTCACCGCGCGATTGCGGGTCACCATGCAGATTTGGTGTTCCCCAATATCCATGGCATCTCGCCTGAAGATGGCCGCTTGTTCATTGTGGGCATTGGCCCACTGGGCGGGGGATGGGGGGCGAAATCACGCGAAGACGGGGTGTCTGTCACCGTATGTATCAACGATGGCGATACACACAACAGTCCAACAGAGCAGCTCGAAGCCAAATACCCTGTCCTCGTTGAAAGTTACAAAATTCGGGAGGACAGCGCTGGTGCGGGGGAGTTCCGTGGTGGCTTAGGCGCTGAGATGGTGGTGCAAGCTTTGTCGCCATTCTCTGTGACCACCCGAATTGACCGGATGCATTGCAAGCCTTGGGGCTTGGAGGGGGGGGGAGAAGCTGCGGGGAACGGTATTGCTATTCGTCACAAAGGTGAGTGGCGTACAGACTTACCCAACGCAAAAATTTTCAATGTCCGTTTAGAGCGTGGCGACGCGTACAAGATGCTCTCGGGCGGCGGCGGTGGTTTTGGCAGTCCTTTCAAACGCGATGCTGCCGCTGTGGCACACGATGTGCGTGAAGGTTATGTCAGCCGTGAAGCTGCTGAAAAACTTTATGGTGTTGTATTGGATGGCAGTTTTGAAGTAAAGCCTTCTGAGACACAGCAGTTGCGAAGCAAAGCCCTTGCTTGAGTTGCTTGACATGACAGCCGCCCAGCAGCAAGCTGCCTACCTGTCCGGACTTTGGAATCGGTTATCAGGCCAGCATGTGGCGTTGGGATGTTCATGCACGATGAGTGGCATGAGTGTCACGCTCGACGACTTCGAGCATGACATTGCGGACTACTTATGGGCTGAGAGTGAGCGACTAGGCCAGACAGAAGTCGTGGCCTTTTTGCTCATGCCGGGCCCTATCGCCTCTCAAGATCAAGCCATTCGTGGCATCTTGAGTCGATTAGAAGAGGAGGACATTGCTGATGTGGTCACTGATTGGTTATTGCCGCGCATGACGAAAACCATCGAGTCCTATGCCAAGCTCCATGGGCCTGCGCCTGAAGCGCCGTTGTTTGGTGGGTCGTCTTCATGGCGCAAAGGTTACAGAGATTAAAAAGGTGTGAGTTCACAACTTAAACGGAGACAAACATGATTTCATTGACAAAAAAATTGCTGTCAGTTGTATTGCTGACAGCAACGGCGTTTGCATCGGCGCAGCCCAAATTCCCAGAAGGCACGATCAAATTAATCGTGCCATTTGCTGCAGGGGGTGGTGTGGATAATGCTGCGCGCTTGCTTGCAAAGCAGATGCAAACGAACTTGAATGTTTCAATAGTGGTTGAGAATAAACCCGGCGCCAGTGGCACGATTGGCGCTAAATTTGTTCAAGCGTCACCTGCAGACGGGCAGACATTGCTGTTCTCCGCATCGACACATGCTTTGACTAAGCTTGTGATTGCGAACCCACCCTATGACCCGCTGACTGATTTTTCCTACGTGGCGCGTGTAGGCGAAGCTCCGTTGTTGATGGTCATTGCACCTACATTGCCTCAAAGCAAATTAAAAGAAGTGATGGACGCAGCCAAGCAGAATCCAGACAAATGGACGGCTGGGTTGCCGGCGTTAGGTGCAGCCAGTCATTTGGCGACGCTCATGTTTGCCAAGGAAGGAAATTTAAACTTAACCATGACGGCTTACAAAGGTACGGCGCCTGCCCTGACCGATGTGGCGGGCGGCCATTCGCAAATTTTGATTGACTCCATCATTTCTTTGCAGTCCATGGCCAAGGCCGGCAAAGTCAAGCCAATTATTGTGACCTCCGCGAAACGAAGCTCTGTCATGCCGAACGTTCCCACTGCATCGGAGAGTGGCTATCCTAAATTTGTGACGGAGTCTTGGTATGGCATTTGGGCACCCAAAGGCACACCTGATGATCGCGTGCAGTTTTTGAACAAAGCTGCAAACGAGGCTGTGCGTCAGCTCACCAAATCGGGCGCTTTCGAGCAGCTTGGCATTGAGCCCATCGTTGAGTCTGTGGATGACTTCAAGAAATACACGGGTAAGTACATCCACGAAAACGCCGAGCTTTTAAAAGGCGCGGGGTTCAAACCAGAATAAAAATTCAATGGGTTCGGCTAAACAGTTGATGGATGACCTGGCGTAGCCACATATGCGCAGGGTCTTTTTGAAACCGTTGATGCCAAAACAAATGCACATCGATGACAGGTGACTTCATCGGTGTAGGTATGTATCGAACGTCCCCGTGTTGAACGAAAAAATCAGCAAGATCTTTGGGGACCGTCGCAATCAAATTTGACGTTTCGATGATGGGCAGCAAACTCATGAAATGCGATAGCTCGACAACCACGCGTCGTTGGATCCCCTTGCTTTGTAAGAAACGTTCAAAGAGATGTTCGCGACCATCTGGCTTCACAACCGCATGTGAGGCTTGCATGAACTGTGCGTTGGTTATTTTTTCTCCCACATGAGGATGCTTTTTCCGAATTAAGCAAACGTGCGAGTTTGTGATCAACTTTTGTTGAAAAAACCCGGCCTTGTGTAAGTCAGGAAAATAGCCAATCGCCATTTCGGCGGCCCCAGACTCTAGTGATTGCGCAGCGGCTTCCCTGGGCATGGCCAAGGTTTTTAGGTTGAGCTGGGGCGACTTGTGAGCCAATTCAGATAACAGGCGTGGTAAGAAATTAACCTCTGCAATGTCAGGCGTTAAGAGTGTGAATGTTCTGTCACTCAACGATGGATCAAATTTTTTAGGAAGCAGGATCTCCGTTTGTATGGTTTGCACGACCAGACGAACGCTTGGGCTCAACGCTTGTGCCTTTGGCGTGGGCGCCATGCCTGAACCTGTACGAACAAATAGTGGATCGTCAAATAGGGTTCGAAGTCGAGAAATGGCCGCACTCATGGCGGGTTGACTCAGCTTGATTGCTTCGCCCGCTTTGGTCACATTCTGGTGTTGCAGCATGGCGTCAAACACCACCAAGAGGTTCAAGTCTAAAGATCTAATATCCATACGGTGGATATTATGTATTTAAAAAATTGACTGGACGAATGATTCGCCGATCCATAGACTCCTTGACATAGATCAACTGACCCATGCGTTTGGTTTGACAAAAACAACGGAGACGACGATATGCAAAAAACATTAACCTTGGCCCAGGCTCAAGCCATCATTGAAGGCGCCTTGGCGCGGTCAAAGGTTGAAAAATTTAAACCGATGGCCATCGCTGTTTTGGATGAGTCGGGCAACCTCAAAGCCTTTGCGCGTGAAGACGGTGCGAGCATGTTTCGGTTTGAGGTGGCGCAAGCCAAAGCATGGGGGGCTGTCGGCATGGGCGCCTCCAGTCGTACCTTGGCGCAACGTGCAAAAGACAACCCAAATTTCTTCGTGTCGTTGGCGGCAACTGCCTCTGGCAAATTTCTTCCACAAACGGGCGCCGTGTTGATTCAGTCGGACACGGGGCATATTTTGGGTGCTGTGGGCGCGAGCGGCGGCACAGGTGATGAGGATGAACTGATTTGTATGGCTGGCGTTGAATTCGCTGGTCTGAAATACGCCTGAGACGCAGCATGCATTGCGGTTGCGGCGTAGACGTGCATGCGCACGTCATTCCAGGTGAGTTTCCAAAATATCTAGGTGGCGTGACGCCTTCAGGATGGCCTTCGATGGCCCCTGCGGATGCGTGCCATCGCCACGTCATGATTGATGGGAAGAATTACAGAACAGTCTCTGACAAATGTTGGACCACGTCTCGTCGCTTGGCTGATTTTCAAGAGATGGGCTTACAGCTGCAAGCTATCTCGCCCATGCCAGAGTTGTTGTCATATTGGTTATCGCCATCGGACGCCACGCAATTGGTTCGTTTCTTGAACGAGCAAATTGCGACGATGGTGCACGAGTCTGCGGGGCAGCTCGTGGGGTTGGGGGCGGTGCCCTTACAAGACTTAACACTTGCAATTCAAGAGCTTCACTACATCAAAAACGCTTTGGGATTGCGAGGGGTTGAGGTAGGTAGCAACATCAATGGTGTTGTGATTGGTGATCCAAGATTCGATCCATTTTTTGAGGCTTGCGTTGCATTGGATATGCCGGTCTTTGTGCATGCGTTGCGACCCGCAGGCATGGATCGCTTGGTTGGGCCGGCCCCGTTGCAACAAGTTTTAGCCTATCCCACAGATGTTGGGCTGGCAGCAGCATCTGTGTTGACGGGGAATTTGATGGAGCGGTATCCCAAGCTCCGCATGGCATTCAGCCATGGTGGCGGGACGCTGGCCATGTTGTTACCGCGCCTTCAGCAGGCGATGTCTGTATTTCCTGCGCTCAAAGACAGTGTGCACCGTGCGCCTGTTGACCAAGCGCGTGAGCTGTACTACGACACATTGGTTTTTGACTCATCCACCCTTCAGCACCTTGTTCAGACCTTTGGTGCGTCGCAGTTGATGATTGGAACGGATTACCCATTCAATTTTCACGACAAACGCCCGGTTGCCCGTATTCGAGAAGCGGGCTTTGATGAACAAGTCATTGAGCAGCTGACCCATGTCAATGCCAAAAGATTTCTTGGCATTGAATCAAAAATTTTGGAGTAATTCATGTCACATGCATCTTCTCGTGTGAGTGCTTTGCGCAGCGTGGCACTCAATGTGCCTGACTTGGCGGCGGCTGAGCATTTCTACACAACCGTTTGGCATTTGCAAGTGGCTGCGCGAGGTGAGGGTGCTATTTATTTCAGAGGAACAGGGGCTGACCATCATCTGTTGGCGCTGCATCAAGCAGATGGCCCTGCAATGATTCGTTGTGTCACGCTACGCGCACGAAATCGCGCTGCATTGGATGACGTGGCACAAGCAGCGGTTGCTGCCGGTGGAAAAGTGCGCCAACCAATTGCACAGGTTCTCGAGCCTGGGGGTGGCACCGCGGTCACGGTTGTTGATCCGGATGGTCGCGTCTTTCAGTTGGTACACGGCGATGCCTTACATGCTGATGCACACGAAGTCGATGACAAACCCATTCGATTGGCGCATGCTGTGTTGAATAGCCACGATGTGGAATCAACGCGTCGCTTTATGGAATCGGTCTTTGACTTTTCGCTTTCTGATCGCACACGCATCATGGCCTTCATGCGCTGTAACAGTGATCACCACAGCATTGCCTTAGGTGACACAGACAACGATGCTCTCAATCACATTGCATTTTTGATGCCTGATGTGGACTCTGTCATGCGTGGCGGTGGCCGGATGCGAGATGCGGGCTACGGCATCGAGTGGGGCCCTGGCCGTCACGGCCCTGGAGACAACGCCTTCAACTATTTCGTCGGTCCATTTGATGTGGTCATTGAGTACACCGCAGAGGTGGAGCAAATTGATGATAGCTATCAAGCAGGCCAACCCACGGATTGGACCTGGCCACCTGGTCGCGTGGATCAATGGGGAATTTCTGCCCCACCTAGCCCCCGATTGAAAGATGCACAAAAAGCGATTGTCTTTGTTTCTTAAAAATTAATTTCTACGGAGTCATTATGAAATTCACAACGTTCCATAAAAATGGTCAAGATCGCTTAGGTTTGATGGATGGCGATCAAGTGATCGACCTGAACCAAGCTCAGCCGCAAGTGAATGCCGATTTACGTTTGGCATTGAAATCAGGGGTTGACTTGGCTGCGGCAGCGAAAAATGCATTAGCCTCAAGCGCCGAACGCTTACCAATGGCTAGTTTGCAACTCTCGCCCATCTTGCCTGAGCCTGGAAAAATTATTTGTTTGGGTTTGAACTACTTTGATCATGCCAAAGAGGGTGGACGTGACAAACCTGAGTACCCATGGTTCTTTTTGCGTTCAGCTTCATCTCTGCTGGCACCCAACGCTGAGGCGATGCTTCCTAAAGTCTCTGAGCGTTTAGATTACGAAGCCGAGTTGGCCGTTGTGATTGGCAAGACCGTCAAACATGCCACCCTAGAGAATGCATTGGATTGTGTCTTTGGCTACAGCTGCTTCAACGATATTTCGGTGCGTGACTACCAAAAGAAAACGCCGCAATGGACCATTGGCAAGAACTTTGACCAAACCGGTGGTTTTGGCCCCGTGTTGGTGACGGCGGATGAATTGCCTGCTGGTGCAACGGGCTTGAAGATTCAAGCTCGCCTGAATGGACAAGTTATGCAAGATGCGAACACCCGCGACATGATTTGGGGTGTGGCTGAAACCATCAAATTGTTGACAGAGTGCATGACGCTGGAGCCCGGTGATTTGATCATCATGGGAACGCCTGCGGGTGTGGGGCAAGCACGCACGCCGCCTGTGTGGATGAAGAATGGTGATTCTGTTGAGATTGAAATCGAACACATTGGCGTGCTGCGCAACAAAGTTCAAAGCGAGATCGCCTGATCATGAGCGCTGTCATCGATCAAGATACATACGATGTTGCGATTGTGGGCTTTGGTCCAACGGGCGCCATCGCTGCGGGCTTGCTGGGGAAGAAGGGCATTCGCACATTTGTGTGTGACAAATTGCATGATGTGTATGACAAACCCAGGGCGATTGCCTTGGACCATGAAATATCACGCGTGTTTCAACAGATGGGGGTTGGCAAGAAAATCAAGCCATTCCTTGAACCCTTTACCGACTCTATTTATTACGGTGTTGACGGACAAATCATCAAACGCATGTCGACGGTGGCAGCGCCCTACCCACTGTCGCACACGCCCTCCGTTGTTTTTACTCAGCCACCCGTTGAGAAGATTTTGCGCGAGTACGCCAACTCACACGCATCCGTCACGGTTGCGCTGGGATTGACGTTGATGGATTTAACGCAGGATGCAGACCTTGCAACCTTGAGCCTCAAGCATGAGGATGGACACACATCGCATGTGAAAGCTAAATACGTCATTGGTTGCGATGGTGCCAGTAGTTCTGTGCGTTCTTTGACGGGTATTCAGTTAGAAGACTTGGGCTTTGATGAGCCTTGGCTCGTGGTGGATGTGATGGTGAACGAGCTCGGTCTGGCCAAGTTGCCTAAGACCAGTGTGCAATATTGCAACCCAGAACGTCCCGCAACTTACGTGATTGGACCTGGCAATCACAGGCGCTGGGAAATTTCGATCAATGAAGGTGAGGATCCCAAAGAAGTCGCCACACCAGAAGGTGCTTGGAAATTATTGGCTCCTTGGTTAACGCCAGAAGATGGCACGTTGTGGCGTCAAGCCAGTTACCGTTTTCATGCACTTGTCGCAAATCAGTGGCGCAACGGACGCGTGTTTGTGGCCGGAGATTCCGCGCACCAGCAGCCGCCGTTCTTGGGTCAAGGCATGTGCCAAGGCGTTCGCGATGCAGTTAACCTTTGCTGGCGTCTGGAAGCCGTGTTGAAAAACGAGGCGGCTGAAACTTTGTTGGACTCGTATGGTTTGGAGCGTAAAGCCCATGTGATTGATCTGACCACACGCATCAAAGGTATTGGCAAGATCATCACCGAACGTGATGTCACAAAAGCGCGTGCGCGTGACGCGAAGTTGTTGGCCGACTGTGGCGGTGTTGTGACCCCCATGCCTCGTCAAGATGTTCAGCCTGCTTTGTCTGCTGGTTTGCTGGGGTCTGTGGTGCATCCTGCGAGAGGTACGATTTTTCCTCAGCCATTGCTGCATTCATCGAACGGCCATCAAGCACGCATGGACGATGTTTATCCTGCAGGCTGGAAGATTGTCTTTAGCACCAAAGCGGGAGATGAGGTGGTGCAAGCCGCACAACATCATCACTTACCAGCTTTGCAATCACTCAAGCTTGGCTCGCCCGAGCTGACAGAGGCCGAAGGTGTGTTGGATAAGTGGTTTGAAACCCATGGTGTTTTGGCGGCGATTGTTCGACCTGATCACTACATCTATGGGGTTTGTCAAACGGCGCAGGATGTCGCCACTCAACTGGATGAGTTGAGGTTGGTCTAAGGTGGGTCATCAATGAAAAATTATCAGGAGACAAAAATGGAACGCAGACAATTCATTCAGACCATGGTGGCGGTTGCCTCCGTTGCAAGTTCTGGCGCATGGGCGCAAACAAGCAACTGGCCAGATAAACCCATCAAGCTCGTGTTGTCACAGCCGGCGGGTTCGGGGCCAGACAACGTTGCTCGATTGCTTGGGGATCGACTGGCCAAATCGCTGGGGCAACCTCTTGTGATTGACAACAAACCGGGTGGACAAAACGTGATTGGTGCGCAAGCTGCTGCACGCTCAACCCCTGATGGGTACACCTTTTACTTTGCCACCACAGCGGCACTGATCACCAATACTTTGCTGTTCAAACAGTTGGCCTATGACCCGCAAAAAGAATTCGTGCCAGTTGCATTCGTGGCGCGAAGCCCGTTCGCAATTTTGGTTGATGTCAACTCGCCGATCCAAACGATTGATGATCTGATTACGAAGTCAAAGGCGTCTAACGGTCAGTTCTCGATTGGCAATGAAGGCCCACGCACATTCAGCGGCATGATCGCTCGCTTGTTCAATGCACGTTCAAAGGCCGCTGCGAATTTGGTTCCCTATGCCAACGTTGGTGTTGGATCGCAAAACTTGATGGGCGGCCATGTGGATGCGATGGTTGCCGATCTGGCCTCAACCGCGCAATTGGCGAAGCAAGGCAAGCTGCGCGTCATTGCCACCACGGCCGCTAAGCGTGTGCCGGGTTGGGAAAATGTGCCCGCACTTTCGGAAAAACTCGGTAGCTTTGACATGGTGGGTTGGTTTGCCATCGTCGCCCCGAAAGGAACCCCGCAACAAGCGATCACCAAGCTGAATCAAGAAGTCAACTTGCTACTGGCAGACAAAGAGTTTGCAGGGCGTATTGCCAATATCGGACCGTTGGCAGACGCGAGCATGTCGGAAGAGGATGTCAAAAAATTCTTATCTGCTGAACTCGCCCGATGGACCGAGGTGACGCGGGAAATTGGTGTGTTGCCTGAGTAATGGGTTTGAATCGTTCACCACTCACTCCTCTGTTTTCTGAAGGAATTTATGAAAATCGTTCTGCATGCTCTTTTCTTTTTGTGGTTTGGCTTGCTGGGCGAGGGCGCTTTGGCGCAAGTGCCCGACTATCCGTCTAAGCCTATTCGTATCTATGTTGGGCAAGGTGCAGGGGGAGGCATGGACACGCAGGCGCGTATCGTGGCGCAGCGCTTAGCGTCTCAGTGGGCGCAACCGGTGGTGGTTGAAAACAAAGTTGGGGCAGGAGGGATCATCGCGACTGAGGCGGTTGCCCGTTCTGCCCCAGATGGTTACAGCTTGTTGATGGGTCCCATTGGCAACATGGTCTTCACGCCCATCCTGACACCTAATTTGAAATATTCACCAACCAAGGACTTTGTACCTGTCTCTCTGGTTGCTACTTTTCCTTTGGTCGTGGTTGTGAATTCCAAATCGAAAATGAATTCGATTGCAGAGTTGATTGCACATATGAAAGCCAATCCAGATAAGTCAAATTTCGGTGGTTCTGGTCCTGCATTTCAATTTGCCAATGAACTTTTTAAGATGAAAACTGGCGCACCGGGTGAATTCATTCAATACAAAAGCATGAGTGAAACCATCACCGCTTTGTTGGCGGGAGATTTGCTCATGTCGATGGTTGATACGGGGCCCGCAACAACGCACATCAACGCAGGGACTTTACGCGCCTTGGC
>CANFZT010000023.1 GCA_947451565.1 Comamonadaceae bacterium
AAGCCTTTCAAGCAACTGGTGTCTTTGTTGCACGTACTTTGGTTGATGGTGCGCTTGCGGCCCAACTCGGTCTCAAGTGGCTCCACGCTCATGCAGTTGCTTTGCACGCCGCAGTCACCACAGCCCTCACACACCAAGTCGTTGATCAACACGCGTACCGCTGGATCGGCCATGGTGCCGCGTTTGCGCCGGCGGCGTTTTTCGGTGGCGCAGGTTTGGTCGTAAATGATGACGGTGCAGCCCTTGATTTCGCGCATCTCGCGTTGAATGCGATCTAGCGCGTCGCGGTGGAACACCGACACCCCCTCGACCAAGTCTGCCCCTTCGTATTTCTCTGGTTCATCGGTCACCACGGTGATGCGCTGCGCGCCTTCGGCTTTCATACTTTGCGCGATTTGCAAAACGCTATGCCCTTCAGGGCGCTCGCCCACGCGTTGCCCACCTGTCATCGCCACCGCATCGTTGTACAAAATTTTGTAGGTGATGTTCACGCCTGCTGCAATGCTTTGGCGCACGGCCAAGATGCCGCTGTGGAAATACGTGCCATCACCCAAATTGGCGAAGATGTGCGGGTCGTTGACAAACGGTTGCTGGCCCACCCATGGCACGCCTTCGCCGCCCATTTGCGTGAAGCCACTCGTGTCGCGGTCCATCCACAACACCATGAAGTGACACCCAATGCCCGCCATGGCCCGAGAGCCTTCAGGCACTTGGGTCGAGGTGTTGTGCGGACAGCCCGAGCAGAACCACGGCATGCGGTCTGCCTTCAAGGTCACCGCGGTCATGGCTTGTTCTTTGGCCGTGATGATGGCCAGCTGCGCATTGATGCGTGCAGTGATGTCGGCATCCACGCCCAACTTGAGCACACGCTGCGCAATGGCTTTGGCAATGAGGGCGGGGTTTAAATCGGCATTGGCGCGCAACAAAGTGTTCGCGCTGGGGTTGGGCATGGACCACTCGCCACCGCCACCGAAAGGACTGTCGGAACTTGTGTCGGCGCCCATGTCGTTGAACTTGCCCAACACGTTAGGTCGTACATCGGCGCGCCAGTTGTACAGCTCTTCTTTGAGCTGGTACTCAATGACTTGGCGCTTTTCTTCAATCACCAAAATCTCTTGCAAGCCCTTAGCAAACTCGCGTGTGAGTTGGGCATCCAACGGCCACACCACGGCGACCTTGTGCAAGCGAACGCCAAGGCGGCGACAGGTGGCATCGTCTAACCCAAGGTCAAGCAAGGCTTGGCGCGTGTCGTTGTAAGCCTTACCGCTGGCAATCAACCCGAGTCGGTCATTCGGGCCTTCAATGGCGTTGTAGTTCAAACGATTCGCGCGCACATAGGCAAGGGCGGCGTACCACTTGTAGTCAAACAAACGGGCTTCTTGCTCGAGCGCGGTGTCGGGCCAACGAATGTGAAGGCCACCGGGCGGCATCTCAAACTCAGGGATGACGATGTTCACGCGTTCGGGGTCAATCACGGCGGTGGCGCTGGACTCCACAATTTCTTGAATCGTCTTCATGCCCGACCACACACCGCTGAAACGGCTCATGGCAATGGCGTGCAAACCCAAATCCAAAATTTCTTGCACGCTGCTGGGGAAAAACACGGGCGTCCCACAGGCTTTGAAGATGTGGTCGCTTTGGTGTGCCGCTGTGGAGCTTTTGGCCACATGGTCGTCGCCCGCCACCGCCAGCACGCCACCCCATGCAGTGGTGCCCGCCATGTTGGCGTGCTTGAACACATCCGAGCAACGGTCTACGCCTGGGCCTTTGCCGTACCAAATGCCAAACACGCCATCGAACTTGTTGCTGCCCGGCGGTGCAAAGCCAAGTTGCTGCGTGCCCCACAGCGCAGTGGCGGCCAGCTCTTCGTTCACCCCCGGTTGAAACACAATGTTTTGCGCTTGCAAATAAGGCTTGGCTTTCCAAAGCGCTTGGTCGTAGGTGCCCAGCGGCGAGCCGCGATAGCCGCTGATGAAGCCCGCGGTGTTTTTGCCTTGCAGCGCATCGCGTTGGCGCTGCAACATCGGCAGCTTGACCAGCGCTTGCACCCCACTCATGAACGCACGGCCCACGTCGAGGCTGTATTTGTCGTCCAGCGTCACAGTGTCAAGTGCGCGGCGGATGTGCTCGGGCAAGGGTGCATTCATCGGTGTCTCCGTTAGTTTTCTCTTTGAAGCAAAGTGTAGGGTTCGATCCTAGGTAAAGGTTTGCGTTTTACACTCTAAATTGCCTTTTTTGCACAAGATTCTTTCTAAAATCATCCAAAAACGAAATAGAAAGCCGTGACATTGCCGACACTGGACAAATTTGACCGCGCGATCTTGCGCGAATTGCAAGCCGATGCGCGCCTGACCAATGCCGAGTTGGCGCAACGTATCGGCTTGAGCGCCGCGCCTTGCTGGCGGCGCGTGCGTGTGCTCGAAGAAGAGGGTTACATCACGGGCTACCACGCAGAGATCAACCGCCACAAAATTGGTTTAGGCGTGCTGGCATTTGTACGCGTCGATGCGGAGCGCAACACAGGCGATGTCGCACGTAAGCTGGAAGTGGCGATTCGGAAAATTCCAGAAATCGTCGCGTGCCACTACATCAGCGGCACGGGCACGTTTGAACTGCAAGTGGTGTCACAAGACTTGGAGAGTTTCAGCCAATTTGCACGCGAGGTGCTGATCAACTTGCCGCATGTGAAAGACATACACACCAGCTTTTCACTGGGTGAGGTCAAAGCGAGTGGCGCGCTGCCACTTCAGCATTTGGAAAACAAATAAATACACGCCGTCAGTGAATAACGGGTTGGCTGGCATCGTCGCGCAATACCGGCGCATCCACACCTTCGTGCAAGCCTACGCCCCACTGCGCCGTCTCTTGTAGTTTGTTGAGCAAAGTCACCATGACTTGCACCACATGCTGCCCCATCTGAATTTGAAGACTTTGCCCATTGCTGAGTTGGAACTCCAAAGCGATTTTTGCGTTGTTTTGGTTAATCACCAATCCCGCCACCAACAAGGGTTCTTCCCCCAGCGGTTTTTCAGCGGCGCCCTGGTAGTGGTCTTGAAAATTGGCTTGCTGTGCCACGGCCTGTTGCTGAAATGCCTGCATGGCTTGCGCGACTTGCGGCGAGTGGTTTTTTTCCAGCGTTTTAACTGCGGTGTGTTGGGTGCCTGCAATCAGCGCTTGCACGATGCGACGCGTTAACCAAAAACGGTACTCCGCACCCTCGGTGGTGTTGAAACGAAAGTGAACGCGGTCTTCAAGTGCCACCCATTCGCCATTGAATTGTTTGATGCCCATCTTCGGTTCTCGTTATTTTGGCCACAACACCCACAAGCGCAAACCCTGCTTCATGCGTCCTGCAAAATCACCGGCCTCGGCGCCAGTGCCAGCAAAGTAGTCTGCACGCACGGCGCCCACAATGGCATTTCCTGTGTCTTGCGCAAACACCAAGCGTTGTAAATTGGCGTTCGGGCCCGCACTGGCTAACCAAACCGGCGTGCCGTAGGGGATGGAATCTTTGTCCACGGCAATGGAGCGCCCAGCGGTCAGCGGCACACCTTGTGCCCCGCGTGGTCCGAGGGCAGCATCGGCAGCGCTGCGTGTTTCTTCACGAAAGAACACATAGCGCGGATTGCTCCACAACATCTCTTGTACCAAGCGGGGGTTGTTTTGTTGCGTACTCACGATCCATGCTTTGATACCAGGCCAAGACGCATCACGAATCAAACCACGGTCTAGCAACCAACGCCCCACACTTTGATAGGGCTGCTCGTTAGAGCCTGCAAATGCCAGACGGACAATGCGGATCGTCCCGTCGGGGTTGGCCATGCGAACGCGGCCTGAGCCTTGGATATGCAAAACCAGCGCGTCAATCGGGTCTGCCAACCACGCCAGTTCGCGACCACGCAGGGCCTCACGCGCTTGGGGCTGGGTGTCAATGTCTTGTCGGCTGAACCAGGGGCGACCTGTGCGACGGGCCTCGGCCAAACCCTCGGGCGGCGCATACACGGGCACTTCAAAGCCGGGGCGCATTTGGGGTGAGGCGTCAAACAAGGGTTCGTAATAGCTGGTGAGCAAACCATCGCTAACGCCTTCAAGTGACTCCACACGGTAGGGTTGCAAATGGCCCATCATCCACAGGCGACGGTCATTGTCACTGCCGAGCATGAGTTGACGCACATCTTGGCAAAGTGGCCCAAACAAGGGGCCAGGTCGTTCGCAGTTTTGCAGCCACGCATTCCACGCGTCTTGCATGGGGTCGTTTTGCCAGCCTGGCATATCGCTCCACGACGCGGCAATCCATCGGCTGCGATAACTTTGCTGCGGGCTTGGCGTGCCAGGCATGCCCGCAAGGGCACCACTCGCGCGAGGCGCCTCAGCAGGAACACGTACCGCAGGCGAGGGATAAGCGTCGTCTCTCACCGGCGCACGGCGGGTTGTCCCGCAAGCCACCAGGCTTCCTACAATCAAAGCCCACATCAAACGCCAGAGGATTTGTATCATGCTGTTAATTTTGCTTGAAGCGCTGGGCGCCGGTTGCATCTTGGTGTTGATCGTTTGGTGGACCATGTTTTCAGGACGCGCAGAGACCGAGGCTGAACACAAGGCCGCCCAACAAGAAGCCGCCAAAGAGAACAAATAACTCACTCGCCACGCAGCAAATTGGCCAACTCCACAGCTGACTTCACATTCATTTTGTCAAACACGCGGGCACGGTGCACTTCCACCGTGCGCACACTGATGTCCAGTTGATCAGCAATCAGTTTGTTGGGCAAGCCTTCCACCACCAAGTGCATCACATCGCGTTCACGCTCGGTCAAATCAGCCAAGTTGTGTTGCAAGTCTTGCTTGCTGCGCAAGCTTTGCAAAGTTTGGGCCGAACGCGCCAGGGCTTGCTCGACGCGGTCCACCAGGGCGTTGTCTGAAAACGGTTTTTCGCAAAAATCAAATGCGCCACGCTTCACAGAGTCGACAGCCGTGGGAACATCGGCGTGGCCCGTCAAGAAAATCACGGGCAACACCTCCAACAACTTGCGTTCAATGAGCTGTTCAAACAAAGCCAAACCACTCATGCCGGGCATGCGCACATCGAGCAGCAAGCACCCGGGCTGGCTCGGTTGCCACGCCCTGTTGTCGGCATTTAAAAATTCTGCAAACGCATCCGCACTCTCAAACGATTGACTCGGCAAACGACGCGAACGCAACAACCACGCCAGCGCTTCGCGCACACCAGCGTCGTCGTCAACAATAAAAACCAAAGCGTCTTCTGTGGGTTGCATACATCAAGCCTCAAATAGGTCAGGCCGCAAATCAAGATTGTGGCAGGGTGAAGCTGAACACCGTGCCATGTGGTGTGTTGGGCCTGTGCCCCAAAAATCCACCGTGCTGTTCGACCACCGTGCGGCACAAGCTCAGGCCCAAGCCCATGCCCTCTGCTTTGGTGGTGAAAAACGGGGTGAATAATTTTTCAGACACCCCTTGCGCAATACCTTGTCCCAAATCAGCCACCGTGAACTCCAGCCAACGGCTGGTGGCATTGGAGGCCGCAGGACGCACGCCCAAAGTGAGCACTTTGTGCGGCGTGTCATCGGCCATCGCTTGCATGCCATTGCGCGCGAGGTTGAGCAAAACCTGCTCCACCATCGTGCGGTCACAAAAGACCGCCGGCAAGTCGCTCGGGCATTGCACCACGACTTGCACACCCAGTTTGCGCGCTTGCAAGATAACCAACGGCATCACGTCATCCAACAAGGCTCTTGGCTTCACCGGCTCACGCGCTTGATCACGGCGACGCACAAAGTCGTGCACGCTTTTGATGACCTTACCCGCACGTTCGGCTTGTTGACCAATCCGTTGAATCGCGCTGGTCAAAGTTTCAGCCAACTGCGGGTCCTTCATTGCCGCATCTTTTAACAAGTTCATACTGCCTGTGGCGTAGCTAGAAATCGCGGCCAGCGGCTGATTGAGTTCGTGGCTCAAGAGCGAAGCCATTTCGCCCACCGTCGCCAAACGCGCGGTGGCTTGCAAGCGCTCTTGACTCGCACGCGAGACTTCTTCCACGCGACGCTGCTCGCTGATGTCGAGCACCGCGCCCATCCAACCTGTTTGCTCGCCCAAGGCGTTGATGAGCGGTGCCTCGAAAATCATCACGGCAAATCGTTCTCCGTTCTGGCGCATGAACACCGATTCAACGCCTTCGCGCGGCGGGGCATTGCCCGCCAAGCGAAGGGCTTGACGTTGTCCGTATTCGTCCACCATCTCAGGGGGCCAGTAGGGCGCGGGAATGCCGCGTCCCACCAGCTCTTTGGAGTCAAAGCCCACCATTTCACAAAACGCAGGGTTCACATAGGTAATACGACCTTCGTTGTCACGCGCACGCAAGCCTGTGACAAGCGAGTCTTCCATCGCTTTACGAAAAGCCAACGCATCGGCCAAATCCAACTCGACGCGCTGACGCCGCCGCATGTCGCGTGCCAGCATGACGAGCACGGTGACCAAAGCAATCGCCATGGCGGTCACCAAAGCCGTCAAGACATTGGGGAACAAGTCGGGAGCGCCGCGCCAACTGTCCATGCGCAACACCATGGTATGACCCGGTAAATCGAGCAAATGTTTGGCAATGAACACGCGCGAGCCACGTCGCGCCGTGCCATGCATGGCGAGACGTGTGCCATCGGACTCCGTGAATGACACCTCTTGGCTACGCGTCAGTTGAGGTCCCACCATGTTGACCAGCATTTCACTCAAGGAATACGTAGCCACGGTGTAGCCCGTGAGCTGTCCATCGGTGATGACAGGTAGACACAAATCCATGATCTCCAAACCTAAACCATCGGCTTGGGGGACATAGGCACTCGCGCCATAACCCGGACCACTCTGGCGTCGCGCGACACCGCAAGCTTGCACCACTTCAGGTTGGTTGGCCGCTCGGCCAAAGCGATTGAACACCGGTACGCGAAAGGGGGTGTCGACGCTTTTGAGCACGCGCAATTCCACGTCGCGCAATTCCAAACGCAACCACTCACGGTGCTCACGTACCAACGTGTGCGCATCTTGCTCCCAAGGCACGGCAGTGCGGTCTGCATATTGCAATGCTTGCAGACTCTGCACATTGCGGGTGAGAACGGTGCGAATGTCACTCACCGCATCTGCCGCGTCACGTTCGATACGCGCTTGCACTTGGCTGACTTCATAGCGACCCGCCAACCACACCAAGGTACTCAGCATGGAGAGCACCAACGCCACCAAGAGCCCCCACAACACCCAGCGGCGTACCTGAGGTCCGACAGGGAGCGCCATCAGTCGACCTTGGTCACGCGAGGGTCTGCCCACGTACCATCCACATGGAACTCGGTGGTACCCGCACGCACCAAAGGTTTGCTCAACACGATCTGCGCAAGGTAGCTGGTCAACCCGATCAAGGGGTTGATGGTGGCCACGTAAAGTGACGCCGTGCCTGCGTTGATTTCTGGCACCACCACCACTTTGAGCTCTTGCGTTTCGCGCACTAAGTCTGCACGCCCTTCAATCAATGCGCCGGCCACCACACCCTTCATTTGCAGGTTATTGGTCGAGGCCACGCCTTGCTCAATGCGCACGTCACCGCGTACAAAGTCAAAGGCAAAGCCATCGCTGAACAAATCGCTGAAATCCAGGGTCAAGCGTCTCGGCAAGGCTTGCAAGTTGAGCACGCCCAACAAACGCGCGGCCCCAGGCTCTGTCTTTAAAAACTGCCCCTTTTCAACCGACAAGTTCATCTTCCCGGTCATGCTGGCGTAGTCCAGTGTGATGGGTGAACCTTGCCAAGATACTTGCCCCACCAGACGCCCTTCGCCATGGCGAATGGCGTCTGGTGTGCCCAAACGCGTCAGAAGTTCACCGCTGTCGCGAATGGCCAAGACGAAATTCAAGTGGGTGCGCCGCACGCGCGGCCCCTCGGCGACCCAATTGCCATTGGCCGTCAGGGTGGCTTCAGGCAAGGTCACATTGAATTTATTCAAACGCCATTCACGCGTCGCATTGGTACCTTCACGGTTGACCGCATCGATTTCTAGACGACCCAATTTTTTGCCACGCAAGGTCAATTCATTCACTACGATGTCCAAGGTGGGAATGCTGCTGGGCTGTTCGCTCAGCAAGCGCTCCACATCTGACACAGAGCTTGGCGGGATATTCAGGTAAGCCAAGCGCACATACAGTTGCGCGGGCACACGGCCAGCAGGGGGGCGAACCTCCGTAAAACCATTGAGCTCATCGGCGCTGATGTTCAAGCGCCATGCATCGCCGTGGCGTGAGCCACCCACCACCACGTTGTGAATGATGCGGTCAGACACTTTAATTTGTTCCGCGCGCAAAGCGGCAAAGGTGGGCATGTAATCTTGCGCATCGTCCCCCGTCGCTTCATTGCCAATGACGGACTGGGTCGTTGTCTTGCGCTTGAGCGGAGAAACACCTGTGAGTTGGGTGAGTGCAGTGTTCCAAGCATCCAAGTCCAACGACGGCAGCTGCAAATTCAAACCCACGGCGTTGTCGCGCATGAGCGCGGCATCTGCGACCGACTGCCCAACAGCAATGCCACCACGCACGACACGGGTACGTGGTCCACTGAGGTCACGCACATACGCCACCGACATCAAGCGACCCAGCGTGACTTTGATTTGGTCTTGCAATACACGCGCTTTGGGTTGCAGCGATTCACGCGTGAGTTGCGTCTCAATGCGCAAGGGCAGCAAGGTTGGCGCCGCCTTGTTCAACGGCGCAGGCAGCATCAAGGCCATGCCTTTGAGGTCGCTGTTGATCAACAGCTCTGGCTGGCCACGGCGCAAGCCCAACGTGGCGGTATAGGTCGATTTGCCCGTAGCACGCTGTGCCAGCTGTGACACAAAGCCGAGTTCACGCGCTTGCTGCAAACCTTCCGCTGTTAGATCACCACGAATTTTGAGTTGCGATGGCGACTGCCCTTCGCCCGCCACAAAAGACAACCCCCCATCTAGCAGAGCATCACCGCCCAATAGCTGGGCCTGCACCGCTTTGAGCTGGAAACCTTGCTCGCTGAATTGCAGTGTGCCTCGCGTGCGATTGAGCACGGGGGTACCTGGCATGACTTGCAGGGCGTTGTCGGCAAACGTGACACTGCCCTGGACTTTGGCGTTCTCTGGTTTGTCAATGGGCAAGGTCAACGCCAGTTTGTAATTGGCATTGCCCGTTCCTTGGCTCTTGTACAGCACCGCCCCCGTCAACTCGTTGAGTGCCGATTTGGCGACCACATTCAGCATTTGCGACACAGGGCCACTGGCTTCTCCAGTCACGCTGACCACGGTTCGCGCCAAATCCGGTATGTGCGCCTCTACCTTTTGCCAGGTCACATCTGGCGCACCCGCCAGTTGGGTGCGCCCTTTGAAATGCAACGCACTGCGGTCAAACACCAACTCACCATTGAGATGGTTCAATGCAGGCCAAGCGGGGGATGGTGCGGCTTTGGGCTTGGGTGGTGTTGGCGGTACATAGGCATAGGTGCCTTGTGCCAGTTGGGCCACGATGCGAAATTCGCCGAGCTTGGGGTTTTCAAACGGCATGTCATTCAAGTGACCGCGCAAACGCAGGGACACACGGCTAGCCTCGCCAGACTGCACAGCGTCACGCACATAAGTACGCACATGTGCAGGCAACGTATTGGGCAAGTAGCGGTGGACTTGCGCCACCTTGGCACGGCTCAGCGTGGCGGTCAAATCCAACACACCGGGCATGCGCGTCTCGCCTTCACCCGTTTTCCAGTTGCCGTTGAATTCGCCTGCCATGTCATCGTTGATCACACGGCCTTGCGTGAATTGCACCGCCACATCGTCGCCTTTGAGCTGCCAAGCGAGTTGCGCAGATGCTTCTTGCAAGACAAGGCGAGGCTCATCCAACCCGACGGGCAACGTCAAACTCCCATTATGAATGTTCACATGGGCTTTGCCGCCTTTTTGGGTCACATCAAACTCCAGCTGCGCCGCTTGGACGCCTGGCAAATTAGCCAATGGGCTGTCTGCCAGCACATCGCGTTGCATCGAGAGTTGGCGCACTTGACCATGTGCGCTGTAGTGCAAGGAGGCGTCGTCATTTTTTTGCCATGTGGCCTTGAGCTGGTTCACTTGGCCCTTCGGTTGGACGCGCGCCAAAATGCTTCGCCAATGTTCGGGCAGAGGCAGGCGTTGACTGACTTGCGTGAGCGCATCTAAGTCCAAGCGATCGGCACTCAGAGTGCCAGATGCAAACGCATCACCACGCCCACTCACACGCAACACGCCACCAGGCCAGTGCTCACCTTCTTGGGTGTCGAAAACCAAATCTTGGCTGCTGATGGCGACTTCGCCATCCTGCCATTGGGCCCCCACACGACCATGCACATGACGCAGGCTCAACGGTAAAAGGTCAGCCGCCAAGCGAGCGGCCACCGCATCCAAAGCGACATCGGCCGTCACGCCCACCGGTTGGCCTTTTTGCACGTCTGTCCACAAGCGCATGACACCGCGACCTTCTTGCAAGGACAAACCTTTGTCCATCGCGACCCATTGGCGCAAGATGGCGAGGTCCACATAAGGCAAATCAGCAAACAACTCGCCCGACCACTGCGTGGTGTCGCCAGCCCGCTGCCAAGGCAACTGGTAAAACTTGCCACGCACAGACAAGCGCCGACCCAAAGCTTCGGGCGGCGTGACATCGGCACGTAACTCATGCTGAAACCCGTGGTTTTTGACCGCGATATCCACCGCTTGGAGCGTCAACACGGGCGCTGCAGCTTGCGTCGTGCTTGGACGGCTTTCGTCACGCCAATGCACCACCCCTTGGCGCACCACAAATTCAGGCTGCGAAAAGAACCAATCAGCGCCGCTGCCATCACCCGCCGCGCCGGTGTCTAAACCCGCGACCCACACATGACCATCGGCGTCACGGCGAATCTCTAATTCAGGTTGCTCAATGTCTATTTGTTCAAATTGACCCCATATCACCGAGCGGGGCGAGACAGCCGCTCGCACGCGCGGCAAGCGCAACGCCTCACGCCCTTGCCGGTCAAACAACACCATGTCGTTGGCCTCAAACCATGGCACCCACCAGCCGCCTTGTGCGCGAATGCTGCCAATTTCTACGCGTAATCCCATTGCACGCGAAGCTTGTTGTTGCAAGACCTCACGGTAATCGTCAATTCGCGGCACAATGAAAATGTGCAGGGCGCTCCACGCAAGCAACACGGTCACCCACACCAAGACAACCAGGCCTAAAGCCCAGTTGAGCGTGCGTCGCCAACCTAATTTGATTTTCAAATCAGAAGCTGCGGATGCAGGGGTGGAATTGACAGGGTCCGACAAATTTTTCATGGTGCTAGTAACGTGATTGGAATTATCCCCCCCTCCATGCAGGACTTAAGTACTTATTCGCGCTTTGTGCAGCGTTTGCACCGGCGTTATGCCAACGAGCTGCACTTGCTTGCGTCGGGTGCGCCCGTCTTAGCCAGCATGCAAACCTGTTTTACAGCCCTGCGCCAAACGCACAGCTGCAGCGATGCTCTGCGCATGCTGCGCCAACTGGTGATGGCGCGATTGGTGGTGCTGGACTGTGACCAACGCAGCCCCCTCGCCGTGGTAACGCAAGCCATGACCGAGCTTGGCGAATTCACCCTAGACGTCGCCTTCCGCGAAGCGCAGATTCAACTCGATGCCAGCTACGGCATGCCCACCACCCCCAGCGGCGAACGCGCAACGCTATGGATCATTGGCATGGGCAAATTTGGCGCGCGCGAGTTGAACGTCTCCAGCGACATCGACCTGATTTATGTGTATGACGAAGACGGCGAAACCACAGGCCTGCCCGACGGGCGCGGACGCATCAGCAACCACGACTACTTTGCCAAAGCTGTCAAACTGATTTACGCCCTCATCGGCGATAACACCGAACACGGTTTTGTGTTTCGCATGGACTTGGCATTGCGTCCCAACGGCAACTCAGGCCCAAGTGTGGTGTCTCGCCAATCCCTCGAAGAATACTTTTTGGTGCAGGGTCGTGAATGGGAACGGTTCGCTTGGCTCAAGGCTCGGGTGGTTGCCCCCTTCAGCGCGAAAGCCAATGCGTTTCAGTTGCGTGACACGGTGCTGCCTTTTGTATTTCGCCGTTATTTGGATTACAGCGTGTTTGAGTCGTTGCGCGGCTTGCACCAACAAATTCGCAAGCATTCGCTGACCCGCAGCGCAGGTCGCCCTGAACGCGCCAACGATGTCAAACTCTCCCGCGGCGGCATTCGTGAAATTGAATTCACAGTGCAGCTGCTGCAAGTGGTGCGCGGCGGTCATTTCCCCGAATTGCGCACACGCCCCACATTGCAAGCCTTGCAGCGCTTGAGCCAAGCTAACCTGATGCCCGCCAGCACCGCCGATGCACTGGCCAAAGCCTACGTGTTTTTGCGCCAGGTCGAGCACCGCATTCAATACTTGGATGACCAACAAACCCACGTTTTACCAACCAACGACGACGATTTGAATTGGATTGCGCTGACCCTCGGCTACGGCGACGTGTGCGACTTTCTCACCCAGCTCGACAGCCACCGTGAATTGGTCGCGCAAGAGTTTGACCGTTTGTTGGGTTTGGGCGAAAAGACACCAACCACCAGCCAAGGTGAATGCAAAGGCTGCACGCCCAAATCCCAAAACGACTATGTTGATTTGGAATCTCTGTTGCCTGACTTGAACGCCCGCTTAAGCGAACGCGTGGCGCATTGGTCTGAGCAGCCCCGCGTGCGTGCTTTGCGTGACGAGAGCATTCAGCGCTTGCTCAAACTTTTGCAACGGACCAACGCCTGGATTGAAGATGGCCGCGTGAGCGAAGAAGCGGCGGTGCGTTGGACCGATTGGATGGAGCCTTTGCTTCGCCGGGAAAGCTATCTGGCTTTGCTGATCGAACGGCCACGCGTGCACGAACAACTCATGCGCTTGCTGGGCATGGCACGCTGGCCTGCCAAATATTTGCAACAACATCCAGGCGTCATTGACGAGCTGGCCGGCGAAGCCCTGTTGGCCGAGCGCTTTGTGCCCGCCGAGTTCGAACAAGAGTTAGAAAGACGCCTTGAATCCCTGCAATCCACAGACCAAGCGGACGAAGAAACACTGCTCAACTTGCTGCGCCGCGCGCACCACGCCGAAGTGTTCCGCACTTTGGCGCGTGATGTGGAAGGCCGCATCAGCGTGGAGCAAGTCGCAGACGACCTGAGCGCGTTGGCCGACAGTGTGCTGAAAATAACCAGCCGTTGGGTCTGGCTGCACTTTAAGCAACGCCATCGCGATACACCTCAATTTGCCATCTTGGCTTATGGCAAGCTGGGCGGCAAAGAGTTGGGCTACGGCAGCGACCTCGACATCGTGTTTGTTTACGAGGACACGCATGAACGTGCTGGCGAAATCTACGCGGCCTACGTGCGCAAACTCATCAACTGGCTGACCGTCAAGACCGGCGAAGGCGATTTGTATGAAATTGACACGGCGCTCAGGCCCAACGGCAACTCGGGCTTGTTGGTGTCGACCTTTGAGGCTTACTCAGACTACCAATGCCAACGCGGCGAAAACACCGCCTGGACCTGGGAACACCAAGCCATGACGCGTGCACGTTTTTGCTTAGGCGCACCCGAACTCAAAGCACGCTTTGACACGGTGCGTGCAAACGTCATCAACGCCAAGCGCGACCAAGTGTCTCTGCGTCAAGAAATTGTGGCCATGCGCGAGAAACTGCATGCGGCACACACCATCAAGCCCGATTTGTTTGACGTCAAGCACAGCGCGGGTGGCATGGTGGACGTCGAATTTGTTGTGCAATTCTTGGTGCTGGCATTTGCGCAACAACATCCGGCGTTGCTGGAAAACGTGGGCAACATTGCCTTGTTGCTGAGCGCTGAAAAAGCAGGGTTGCTGCCTGCGGGCGTGGGGGAGGCGGCAGGGAGCGCTTACCGCGAATTGCGCCGGGTACAACACCGCGCCCGCTTGGACGAGCAACCCACGCAAGTGCCCATGGCAGAACTAGCCAAAGAATGTGCCGCCATCCAAGCCTTGTGGCACGCGGTGTTTGACTGATTAGCCTTGACGGATTTTCTTCACCAACGCCGTGGTGGAGTAGCCGTCGACAAACGGAATCGCTTGGGCTCGGCCACCGTAAGCCAGCACCACTTGTGTTTCGGCGAGCTTGCTCATGTCGTAATCGCCACCTTTGACCAGCACGTCGGGACGCAGTTCCGTGATGAGCGCCAGCGGCGTGTCTTCATCAAACCACGTCACCAAGCTCACAGACTCCAAAGCGGCCATCAAGGCGGCACGGTCTAATTCGTTGTTCAAGGGGCGGTCTGGCCCTTTGCCCAAACGGCGCGCAGACGCGTCGCTGTTCAAGGCCACCACCAAGCTGCCTCCCAAGCTGCGGGCTTGTGCCAAGTATGAGGCATGACCTCGGTGTAACACATCAAACACACCATTGGTGAACACCACCGGCCCTTGCGCACGCAAGGCCGCGACGCGGAGCAAAGCGTCTTGACGTGAAGCCAATTTAGAAAGGAAAGCAGGGGGGAGCAGTGTGGGGTCAGCCATGGTGATGCGATTCTAGGCGGCGCCAGTCGTGGACCGCTTCAGCAATCGACGTCAGGTCATGCAACACCCGCACGCGCTCAATGGGTCGACGTCGCAGCACGGGCGCTTGCCCACCCACCCAGAGCGCAACGGAAGTCGGCAAAAGCAAATTCAGCTCGGCCAACCCGTCCACCACATGGTTGGCATTCATGTTGACACTGAAACTCAAAGCCACCACATCCGCACGATGCGCCATCGCCGCTTGCGCAATGTCGCGCACTGGCGTTTGTGTGCCAAGCGATACGCAGCGACAGCCATGCAGCGTCAGCAAGCTCTCGACCATCTGCAAGCCCAAACCATGCGCTTCTTGAGGAAACGTGGTGAGCAAAACCGTGGGCTGGCCACCATTCGCCGGCTTTGGAATCGCCAGAACAGCCTGTCGCATCAAGCTGCTCACACACTCGGTATAGAGATGTTCCTGGTGGACTGCCAAATCACCACGCGCCCATGTATCGCCCACCATCGCGGTGAGTGGGGCCACCACCTCCACGACAAAGCGTTGTAAACCGTCTTTCGACAAAGTTTTCAATAGTTCGCGTCGAAGACCCTCATGGTCTTGCGTTTGCAACATGGCGACATAAGCCATCAAATCTGCTTGCCCTTGCACATGCAGGGTGTCTTGGCTGGGTTGCAACGACTCTTCCCCACGACCGAGGTGACGCAGGGCTTCCATGGATTGCGCCACGATCCGCCCCGGCCTATGGCCTTGGTCCATCAGCCGTTTGATCACGCGAAGTTTTTCCACTTGCGCCGTGGGGTACGTGCGCTCGCCATGGGCATCGCGACCCGGTTGCGGGAACCCATAACGACGCTCCCACACGCGCAAGGTGTCTTTACCTATGCCAGTGTCACGCTCGACGGCCGCAATAGAAAGCGCCATGGGCAAAGGGTCATTGCATGAGTTCATGGATTGGAAGCCCCGTAAGTAAACATGGAGAATGTCTCTTGTCGTAGACAGGTTTTTTATATTCAGCCATGATTGTCCCCTATTGAAAAAGGGTTTTCGCGTGATCCATCGTTTTGTTTTCCTCTTAGGCTGGCTGTTTTTCACTCTCAGTGCGGCCCACAGTGCGCCAGAAGCGGCGAATGCAGCCATGGGCGCATGTCCTCGTGTGCTGCAACACAGCGTGCTGCGACTGCAAGACGAAAAGCCACAAAACCTGTGTCAGTACGCAGGCCAGGTCGTGGTTGTCGTGAACACGGCCAGTTTTTGTGGATTCACCCCACAATATAAAGGCTTAGAAACCTTGTATGCCAAATACAAAGACCGTGGCTTGGTGGTGCTGGGTTTTCCAAGCAACGATTTTTCACAAGAACCCGACAGCAACGCCAAAATTGCCGACTTCTGTGAAAACACCTTTGGCGTAAAGTTCCCCATGTTTGTGAAAACCACGGTGCGCGGCACAGACGCTTTGCCCCTGTTCAAGCAGTTGGCAGAACAAACCAGCACCACCCCCAAATGGAACTTTTACAAATACGTCATCAGCCGCGATGGCAAAAACATCAAGAGCTTCAGCAGCATGACCGGACCGCAAGACAAAAGCTTTGTACAAGAGATTGAAAAGCAATTGGCCGTGAAAGGCGCTGCGCTATGAAGCCACGCATCGCGATTGTTGGCTCGGGCATTTCGGGCCTGTCGGCGGCCCACCATTTGCTTGGGGCTGCCGACATCACGCTGTTCGAAGCGGGTGACTATTTTGGCGGTCACACCCACACCGTGGATGTGACATTGCCCACCGCCACAGGTCTGCAAACACATGGCGTCGACACCGGGTTTTTGGTCTACAACGAACGCACCTATCCTGGGCTGATTGCCTTGTTTGAAGCGCTGCAAGTGAGCACCGTCAAATCGGACATGTCGTTTTCGGTGCAGGTGCCCCACAAGAACGGCAAAGGTGCGCTGGAGTGGAATGGTGCCAACCTCAACACCGTGTTTGCCCAGCGCAGCAATTTGTTCAAGCCCAGCTTTTTGAACATGCTGCGCGATGTGATGCGCTTCAACACCTTGGCCACCGAGCTGGCCGAGCGCAACCAAGACCACGAACTGGCCCAACCCTTGAGTGGGTTTTTGTTTTCGCACAAATTCAGCGACGCCTTCCGCGACTGGTACTTGCTGCCCATGTTGGGCTGCATCTGGAGTTGCCCCACCGACCAAATGCTGAAATTTCCAGTCGCCACCATGATTCGGTTTTGCCACAACCATGGCTTGATTCAAGTGAACAACCGCCCACAGTGGTACACGGTGGCAGGTGGCGCGCGCCACTATGTTGAGAAAATTTTGGCGGGTATCGCGGACAAACGCTTAAACAGCCCCGTGTTGCACATTGAACGCGATGCCCATAGCGTGACGCTTCGAACGCATGCAGGCTCAGAACGATTTGACCAAGTCATCCTGGCAACCCATGCGGACCAATCCTTGGCCATGTTGGCCGAACCTACGCTGCAAGAGCAAAGCACACTGGGGGCCATTCGCTACCACCCCAACCGCGCCGTCTTACACACCGACACCTCGGTGATGCCCCAAAAAAAACTCGCTTGGGCTGCGTGGAACTACGAACGTGCCGCGCACGACAACACCGAGTCCACCCGTGTGTGCTTGCACTACTGGCTCAATCTGTTACAGCCCTTGCCCTTTACGCAAGATGTGATCGTGTCGCTCAACCCCGTGCGCGAGATTGACCCTGCCCATGTGATGGGCGAGTACAACTACGCACACCCCGTGTTTGACTTGCCAGCGATTCAAGCGCAGGCCCACATGCCCCAGCTGCAAGGCCAGCAACATACGTGGTTTGCTGGCGCGTGGATGGGCTATGGCTTTCATGAAGATGGTTTCAAGGCAGGCCGCGCCGCTGCGCAGGGTCTGCTGGCCTCGTTGGCATCATGAGCGATACAGCGCACCACACATCTCCCCCGCAAGCCATGATGGGTTTTGGCCAAGTGCGCCACACGCGGCTGCGCCCCAAACACCACGCGTTCAACTACGACACCTTCTTTTTGATGCTGCCTATGCGCAGCCTGCACACCACGCATGACACCCTCTTGCCTATCAACCGCGCAGGCGCCATCAGCTTTCACGAGGCCGATCACGGCGATGGCCGAAGCGCATCAAAAGGGGGCGCGCTGGCGTGGCTAGATGAACTGCTGCACAGCGAAGGCATCACCGACGCCACCGGCGAGGTGTGGCTGCATTGCTACCCACGCGTGTTGGGCTACACCTTCAAGCCCGTGAGCTTTTGGTATTGCCATGCGGCCGACGACTCGCTACGTGCCATCGTGGTGGAAGTCAACAACACCTTTGGCGAACGCCATTGCTATTTGTTGAATCGCCCGCATTACGGCGTCGAACAACGCGCCAGCAAGGTGTTTCATGTGTCGCCGTTTTGCGAGGTACAAGGCGGCTACCGCTTTCGCTTCATGCGCACTGCCGACCACACCGTGGCACGCGTGGACCACGACGATGCCTTGGGCCCTCTGATCGAAACCAGCATCAGTGGCCAACTCGAACCCATCACCCGCGCTAACTTGCGCCGCGCCCTGTGGTCTTACCCACTGATGACCCTCATGGTGATGGCCCGCATCCATTGGCAAGCATTGAAGCTGTGGCGAAAGCATGTGCCGTTTTTCACCAAGCCCACGCCGCCCAAAGATTTTGTAACCCATTGAACTGATTCAAAGCCTAGCCATGCCTTCATCCACAACCTCGGCCCCCGACCGCTCTGCACCCCAAGACATGCCCGCTGTTGCGCGGCGTGTGCTGGCCTTGCTGCAACGTTTACAACATGGCACCTTGCATGTGCAATGGCCCGATGGCAGCGTGGCGCAATATGGTGCAGCGCCCGCCACTGGCCACGCACTCAACGCCACCTTGCATTTGCACAGCTATGCGCCCCTGACACAAGCTTTGAAGTCCGGTGACATTGGTTTTGCCGAAAGCTACATTGCCGGTGAGTGGAGCACCAACAATTTGTCCGAGCTGCTTCAGCTCTTGGTCGCCAACCGCCGCGACATGGACGAGCTGATCTTTGGCAGCTGGCTGGGCCGCTTGTTTTACCGCGTGCGCCACTTGCTTCACCGCAATACGCGCAGCAATAGCAAGAAGAACATTCACGCACATTACGACCTTGGCAATGCGTTTTACGAACTGTGGCTTGACCCCACCATGAATTACTCATCGGCTTGGTTTGAAAACGACCACACCAAACCGATGGCCGAAGCTCAAACCGCCAAAGTGCGCCGAGCGCTGCGCATGGTGGATGCCAAAGCGGGTGATCGCATCCTAGAAATCGGCTGTGGCTGGGGCGCCTTGGCCGAGCTAGGCGGCCAAGAGTTTGGCGCGCACATGAGTGGCGTGACCCTGAGCCATGAGCAGCTGACTTTTGCCAACCAACGCATGCAAACCCAAGGCTTGGCGGCCACAAGCAACCTGCGCCTGCAAGACTACCGCGACATTGACGACGGTCCTTACGATGCGATTTGCTCCATCGAAATGTTGGAGGCCGTCGGTCAAGCGTATTGGCCCACGTATTTTGAGAGCGTGGCACGCTTGCTCAAATCGGGCGGCAAAGCATGCATCCAAACCATCGTCATCGACGACGCGCTATTTGACCGCTATGTGAAGAGCACTGACTTTATTCAGCAGTACATCTTTCCTGGCGGGTGCTTGCCTTGCCCCCGAGAATTCCGCGCACACGCCGAACGCGCAGGCCTGAAAGTGATAGACGAATTAGCTTTCGGTTTGGACTACGCCGAAACCTTGCGCCGCTGGCGTCACCAATTCATGGCTGAC
>CANFZT010000024.1 GCA_947451565.1 Comamonadaceae bacterium
ATGCCTTTTTGGATGGCCGCGTGGTCGTCTTTGCCGATGATGCCTTGGTGGCCCAGCATCTCGGCGTGGGCCAAGCTGCCTGTGATGTCGGCGTGCCACAAGCGTTTGTCAAAGAACACGCTGGCGGTGTAGCGCTTGACCAACTCGCTCATGGGTTCAGAAAACAGGGCGGACCACGCTTGGGATTTTTTGTCGAGTTGGTTTGTCATATAGGTCAGATTTTATCGGGCTGGCGTTGCGTGGAAATTTCCTTATTCTTTTGAATTACATTTAGCTCAGTAAAAAATTGACTTTGTCATTGAGTAGACAAAGCAAAACCTCAATTCCTATGAAATTTGTCAGTAATGCTGGAACAGACAGAGTTCTGGACTTCTTGCGGCCAGGTTTGCAGGCCAACCACCAGCTCGACATGGCCTCGCCATCTTTTTCGCTGTTCGCTTTCTCAGAAGTCCTGACTGCCTTTCCTCTGCTGTCCCGTTCTCGATTGGTCATTCCGCCAGTCACTGCCAATGCCACAACCGGTATCGAGGGCGTTCAGTTGGGTTTGCTGGGCTCCGCATCTGACCGTGCCGCACGTAACAAACTCCAAGCACCATGGCTGGCGCGTCAGCTGGCCGCGTGGGCGCAAGACAAAACAGATATTCGTCATTCTTTAGGCCCAATTCCGCAAGGCACCGTGGTCATGCGCGATGCGGAGGGCCTGGCCCTGCAAGCGGCCCTGGGCTCATTTGCATTCAGCAGCGAAGGCTTGGGCATCACGCCCGGCAACCCGCTCAGCCTTATTCAAGCGTCTGAAACGCCTGCAGAAGCCCAAATGCTCAGCCAGTGGTTTGACCTGCAATGGGCCAGTTTGCAAGACCAAGTCGAGGCCAAGGCGGCATTTCTCAATGCCGTCAAAGCCATCAGTACCCCACGCGACGCGACCAGCATTTACAACTTGATCTTGCAAAACCTTTTTGCGAGTCAAGGTGAAGGTTTGGACGAAGAGCGCATTGTCAAATCGGCCACGGGCATTCGCAACACCATCGTCTGGAACAAGCTCTACAAATTTCAACGCGACGGCGTCGTGGGTGCCATCGACAAGCTCGAACGCTTTGGCGGCTGCATCATTGCCGACAGCGTGGGCTTGGGCAAAACCTTTGAAGCCCTGGCCATCATCAAGTACCACGAGTTACGTAACGACCGCGTGCTGGTGCTGTGCCCCAAACGCCTGCGCGACAACTGGACGCTCCACAAAGCCAACGACCGTCGCAACGTGTTGGCCCCCGACAGGCTCAACTACGACGTGCTGAACCACACCGATTTATCTCGGGACAATGGTTTGTCGGGTGACATTGACCTGAGCAACGTCAACTGGGGCAACTATGACCTGGTGGTCATTGATGAGTCGCACAACTTCCGCAACAAGGCCGCCAACAAAGGCCGTGAAACACGCTATGACAGGCTCATGCGCAAGATCATCCGAGAGGGCGTTAAGACGCGCGTGCTCATGCTCTCGGCCACGCCGGTGAACAACCGGCTCAACGACCTGAAAAACCAAATCGCCTTCATCACCGAGGGTGACGACACAGCCTTGTTCGAGCACGGCATATCTAGCATTGAAAGCACCACACGCCGCGCCCAAAAATCATTCAACCGTTGGCTTGATTTGCCGCCCGAAGAAAAAACACCCGGCAAGCTGGTGGACATGCTCGGGTTTGATTACTTTGCCTTGCTCGATCACCTGACCATTGCCCGCTCGCGCCGCCACATCGAAAAATATTACGGCACCGCCGAGACCGGGCGCTTTCCTGATCGCTTGCCCCCCATCAACATCAAAGCCGATGTGGACCGTGCAGGCGAATTTCGCTCCATCCGCGAAATCAACCTTGAAATTCGTCGCCTCAACCTGGCCGCCTATGCGCCCATGCGCTACTTGCTGCCGCACAAGCAAGAGGCTTACGACGACAAATACAGCACGCAAATTCGCGGCGGCGAAAGCATGTTCCGCCAAACTGACCGAGAAGAAAGCCTGATTCACCTCTTGCGTGTCAATGTGCTCAAGCGCATGGAAAGCTCGGTGTCCTCCTTTGCGCTCACCGTACGCCGTCAGTTGCAAGATGTAGAAGCCACACTGGCCAAAATTGAGGCGCACAGCGAGTCGTTTGAAGAGCTGGACATTGCCGATGTGGACATGGAGGACCCCGCCTTTGAAGCCCTGCTGGTTGGCCGCAAAGTCAAAATTTTGCTAGGCGACATGGATCTGCTGCGCTGGAAGAGCGACCTGACTGAAGACCGCAACCGCTTGGCCATCCTCAGTGCAGCTGCTGAACAAGTGGGCGCGGCGCGAGACGACAAGCTCGATAAATTGCGCGAAATGATCGCGGGCAAATGCCGCAACCCCATCAATGCAGGCAACCGCAAGATCATCATCTTTACGGCCTTTGCCGACACCGCCAAATACCTTTATGACCAATTGGCCGATTGGGCAAAGGCAGATTGGGGTCTGCAAACCGCACTGGTCACGGGTGCTGGTCGCAACCAAACCACGCTGCCCCAGCTCAAGCGTGACCTCACCAGTATCTTGACGGCGTTTTCGCCCCGCTCCAAAGAGCGGCCCGCAGAGTTGGCCACCGATGGCGAGTTGGACTTGCTCATTGCCACCGATTGCATCAGCGAAGGCCAAAACCTGCAAGACTGCGACTGGCTGATCAACTACGACATCCACTGGAACCCCGTTCGCATCATCCAGCGCTTTGGCCGTATTGATCGCATTGGCTCCATCAACAGCAGCATCCAGCTGGTCAACTTCTGGCCCAACATGGCGCTGGACGAATACATCAACCTGGAGCAACGCGTCAGCGGCCGCATGGTGCTGCTCGACATATCGGCCACTGGCGAAGAAAACATCATCGAGCAGCAATCGGGCAACCCGATGAACGACCTCGAATACCGACGCAACCAGTTGCTCAAACTCCAAGAAACCGTCATCGACCTGGAAGACCTGTCCAGCGGCGTGGCCATCACCGACCTGACGCTGACCGACTTCCGCATTGACCTGGCCGAATTTGGCAAAGCCCACCCTGGCCAGCTGCAAAGCCTGCCGCTGGGTTGTTTTGCCGTGGTCACTAGCCAGGATGCAGACATCGCCCCCGGCATCCTCTTTTGCTTGCGAGCCGAAGGGGCCACTGCGCAAAAAGGCATTGACCCCAGTTATCCGCTGGCGCCGCACTATCTGGTGCATGTGGGGCAAGACGGCGAAGTCGTGTTGCCCTATACCCAAGCCAAGCGCATGTTGGACTGGCTCAAACGCCTGAGCCTGGGCCGTGACCTGCCCGATGCGCAAGCCTGCAAGGCCTGGGACAAAACCACCCGTCATGGCGAAGACATGCGCCACGCCCAACAACTTCTGGCCGCTGCGGTGGCCTCGGTTGCGGGTAAATCGGCCGAGCGTGCCGTGGCCAGCCTGTTCACGCCGGGCGGCACCCACGCCATGAAAGGCGAGTTCGCAGGCGTTAATGATTTTGAGGTGTTGGCCTATTTGGTGGTTTTGCCCGCTGCGCCAGCAGTCCCTGTGGCATGAACGCAAAAGACCTGTTTGCAGCCCTAGGGCTGCCCTCGGCTGCTTGGGTAGAGCAACGCGTGCCCAAAAAGCTGCTGACCGAACACAGCGCCATTACCGCCAGCGACCGCAAGCTCATTCAAGACCAGGTGGATGAAGTGCAATGGCTAGCCGCCATCAAGCCCAGCAACACAGGTGTGCCCACCTATGAAGACGCCCAGCGCACCTACCTTGAGTTGGCGGTGATTTCTATCACCCTGCGGCAAGCCACGGCCAGCCAAATGCAACGTGTGGCCGAGCTGCTGCACCGCGCTGTGCCTTACCCGGTACTGTTGATCGTCGATGCAGGCCAAACCTTGGCCATGTCCATGGCGCACATCCGATGGGCGCAACAAGAGGCCGAAAAAACCGTGCTGGATGGGGATGTGCTGATGGCAACGATTTCAGCCGATCAATCCGCTAGTGATGCGCAAAGCGGATTCCTCGCCGCCTTGCCCCTGCACAAGCAAACCCGTAAGCATTTGCATGCACTGGTGCAAAGCTGGATGGACACACTCAGCGCCTGGCAAGCCGTGGCCATCACCGGGCAGTTTGTGCCCAGCACCACGCCCCAAGCAGCGGCCAAGCGGCGTGAAGCCTTGCGTCTGTGTTCGGCCTTGGATATCAAAATTAGCCAATTGCGCACGCAGGCCAACAAAGAAAAACAAATGGTGCGCCAGGTGGCGGCGAATATTGAAATTAAGCGGCTCTTGATCGAGCGGCAAAAAATAACAACGAGTCTCTAAGGGAAAAAATGAAAGCCATCGAAGCGAATTTGCTCACGTTCTTGCATAAGTCACCGCAATTTGCGATACCCATTTATCAACGCAACTACTCTTGGACAGTTACGCAATGCCGCCAGCTCTGGATCGATTTGCTGCGTGCCGGTCGGAACGATGACATCAAGGCGCATTTCATCGGGTCTGTCGTTTACGTAAAACGAGGGCAAGACAACGTGGTCGTCCAAGAGCCTTTGATGGTCATTGATGGACAACAACGTTTGACCACCAGTACGTTGTTGATCGCTGCTTTGGCCAAGCACTTTGAAGTCACAGGAATCGAAAATTTACTGGGCGCATTTTCCGCAAAAAAGTTACGCAACAACTATCTCATCAACCCTGATGAAGATGGTGACCGTTATTACAAGCTGATTTTGTCTGAGACGGACAAAGACACGTTACTGGCCATCTTGAAAGACTCAGCTCGGCCAGAAGATGCCAGCAATCGTATCGCTGAAAACTACAAATTTTTTCAGGATCTGATCGAGTCCCACCACAGCGAGCTGGAGGCCATTTGCCAAGGGCTTGCCAAGTTGATGATCGTGGACGTTTCGCTGGATCGCACACAAGACAATCCTCAGCTGATTTTTGAAAGCATGAACTCCACAGGCTTGGAGTTGAGTCAAGCCGACTTGATTCGCAACTACATCCTGATGGGACTGGAGCCCAAGCTCCAAACGGACCTCTACAAAACCTATTGGCGGCCGATGGAAAAAGCCTTTGGGCAAACTGCCTACGGGGTGCATTTCGATCCCTTTATGCGGCATTACTTGACGGCAAAGACAGGTGAAATTCCTAACGTCCGCGAGGTCTACAGCGCATTTAAAGGTTTTGCGCCACGTTTTAAAGGGGACACCCAAAATTTGGTGGCAGACATACATGCCTTTGCCTCTTATTACTGTGCCATTGCATTGGGTGCAGAAACCGAGCCAGCTCTGAAGCAAGCTTTTCAAGATTTACGTGATCTAAGGGTCGATGTGTCCTATCCGTTCCTTTTGGAGGTTTATCACGACTTCAAACAAGGTCGGCTACGTGTTGATGAAGTCGTTCAGGTGGTGCGCCTTGTAGAGAGCTATGTCTTCCGTCGTGTCATTTGTGCCATACCTACCAATTCCTTGAATAAAACCTTTGCTGGGTTGGGCAAAAAACTTAAAAAAGATCGTTACCTGGAAAGTGTCCAAGCGGCATTTATGTTGCTGCCTTCATACAGACGCCTGCCAAGCGATGATGAGTTTTTACGGGATATTCAAGTTCGAGATCTGTACAGTTTCCGCAGCCGCAGTTACTGGTTGCGTCGTTTAGAAAATCATGGGCGCAAGGAGCGGGTCATGGTGGAGGACTACACCATCGAGCACATACTTCCCCAAAATGAAATGCTGTCCCAAGCATGGCAAACCGAACTGGGCGAAGACTGGCAGCGTATCCAGCAAGCGTATTTGCACACGCTGGGCAACTTGACTTTGACCGGGTACAACAGCGAATACAGTGATCGTCCCTTTGCCTACAAGCGCGACCAGGTCACCGACAAGGACTGGCATCCAGTTGGTCTCAAGTACAGCCCGCTTCGACTGAATTTGGGGCTTGGCACGGTGGCCGAGTGGAACGAAGAGGCCATCAGAGCACGCGCAAACCGCCTGGCCAATGAAGCCTTGAAAGTCTGGACGATGCCGAACTTGTCAAAAGACGTGCTCAATGCTTATCGGAACGACAGTGTCAAATCGACCCAGCAATACGGCATCGATCAGCATCCCCATTTGGCCGTCAGCCCTGTGCGTGAAATTTTCCAAGCACTGCGCCAAGCCATTCAAGACCTGGACGCATGTGTCACGGAAGAGTTTTTGAAACTGTATGTGGCTTACAAGGCAGAAACCAATTTTGTTGATGTCATTCCGCAAGCTAAACGATTGCTGTTGGTGCTCAATGTCAGCATCGCTGACATTGAAGACCCCAAAGGACTTTGCCGCGATATTTCTGGCATTGGGCGTTGGGGCAATGGAGACGTGGAAGTGGGCCTAGGCAGCTTGGACGAGTTGCCCTATGTGATGAGCTTGGTGCGCCAGTCTTTCGAGCACCAAATGGGTGGCCTGCAGGACAGCTGATCTGTGCACAATCCCATGCATTGCCCAAATATCGCTAAAGAAATCCAATGAGCATTCAAAAAATCGAAGCCCAATCCCCCGAAGCGCAAAGCGCTGACTTGTTGGCGGACAACATTGCCAAGTTGCGGGCCTTGTTCCCTGAGCTGGTGACCGAAACCCTCAAGGGCGGCAAGGCCGAGGCGGTCATCAATGTGGACGTGCTCAAGGCTTTGGTGGGCGATGCCACCGCCACCGATGCGGAGGAAAAGTATGGCCTGAACTGGCATGGCAAACGCCGTGCCCGCCAACTGGCCCTTACGCCCAGCACCGGCACCTTGCGCCCGTGCCCGGACGAGAGCGTGGACTGGGACAACACACAAAACCTGATGATCGAGGGCGACAACCTGGAGGTGCTCAAGCTCTTGCAAAAGAGCTACGCAGGCAAGGTCAAGCTGATTTACATCGACCCGCCCTACAACACGGGCAAAGACTTTGTGTACCCCGATAACTTTCAGGACAACATCAAAAACTATTTGGAGTTGACCGGACAGGTGGAAGGCGGCGCCAAGATCAGCAGCAACACCGAAGCCAGCGGGCGGTTTCACACCGACTGGTTGAACATGATGTATCCGCGGTTGAAGTTGGCTCGGAATTTATTGCGTGAAGATGGGCTTATTTTTATTAGTTTGGATGACAGTGAAATTGCGGCAGCTAGAAAAATGTGCGATGAGGTTTTCGGTGAGGAAAACTTCGTTGATTGCATGATTTGGAAGAAGCGTTATGGCGGTGGTGCCAAGGAAAAATATTTAGTTACGTTGCATGAATACGTTCTTGTGTATGCGAGATCACTTGATGAAATCCCAGAGATAGAAGTGCCTTTGAGTGAGTCATCTGTAGAGCGTTATTACACCTTGCGCGATGAGTTTTTTGAGGAGCGTGGACCTTATAGAACGCATCCACTGGAGGCGATGAAAAGCTTTGAAGATCGGCCTAATTTGTGTTTTCCCATACCTGCACCGGATGGTAGTCTTCTAACGCCCAAACGCCAATGGCGATGGAGTAAAGAGCGAATGCAAGAGGCATTGGAGCGGGGTGAAGTTGCATTTAACAAAAGCAAAGATGGTTCTTGGAGTGCCAGCTCAAAACAATATTTAAAAGATTCCGACGGCGAAACACGCTCTGCAAAAGCTTTTTCAATTATTGAAGGTATTTATACGCAAATGGGAACAGCTGAGACAGTTGAAATGTTCGGCGATGCAAGGGTGTTTTCCTTTCCGAAGCCAACAGCGTTTGTTCAGAGGTTGGTTGAAGTTGCAACAAGTCAAGATCCGGACGCATTGGTGATCGATTTTTTTGCTGGGTCAGGCACAACTGGACATGCCGTTTTTAGTCAAAATTGCACTGATAGCGGCAAGCGGAAATTTATTTTGATTCAGCTTCCTGAGCCATTAAGCACAGACAATAGAGAGCAAGAAACTGCTGCAAATTACTGTGACCAATTAGGTAGGCCACGCCGGATATCTGAGCTAACCAAAGAACGCCTCCGCCGCGCAGGTGCCAAAGTTAAGGCCGACAACCCCATGTTTTCAGGCGACACCGGCTTTCGCGTGTTCAAGCTCGACACCTCCAACATTCGCGCCTGGCAACCCAGCGGCAATTTGGCCCAAGACTTGGTGGACCACATGAGCCACTTGAACGAAGGTCGCAGCAACGACGATGTGTTGTACGAGCTGTTGCTCAAGCTGGGTCTGGATTTGTGCGTGCCCATGGAGCAGCGCAACATCGCTGGCAAAACCGTGCACAGCATTGGCGGCGGCACACTCATGGCCTGCCTGGACGACAGCATCAGCGCGCAAGACGCCGAAGCGCTGGCTCTGGGCATGGCCGCCTGGCGCGTCGAGCAACAAACCGCTGGCGACACCACCGCCGTGTTCCGCGACAGCGCGTTTGAAAACGACGTCGCCAAAAGCAACTTGGCCGCAATCTTGGCGCAGCATGGCGTGGCGCAAGTGCGAAGTCTCTAAGGGGGAATGATGACAAAAGACTTAACAACATCGGCTATTGATCGCCAGAACGTACTTAACAATCCCTACGCCTTGGCCGAAATTGAGCGTGCAGCTGGTATTCAGGGTATTCCGTTTGAAGGTAAAACGGTCGTTTTGAAAGAACAGGTTGCAGCTTTTTTTGAGGTGACTTTAAGGACAGTTGAGAACTATTTGGAGCAAAACGCTGAAGAATTGTCGAGAAATGGCTACGAGGTTCTAAAAGGTGGTCGGTTACGAACGCTCAAGGACTCGATTCAGCAGTTGGATGTTCCCGAAACTGATTTCGGGAACATCAACAAAACACCTCAGTTGGGTGTGTTTGACTTTCGTGCTTTTTTGAATCTGGCCATGCTCGTGTCCGAGAGTGAGCGGGCGAAGCTGTTGCGGCAGGTGATTTTGGATGTGGTGATTGACACGATCAACAGTCGGACTGGGGGTGGCACCAAGTACATCAACCAGCGTGACGAAGACTATCTTCAGGCTGCATTTGCCGAAGAAAGTTACCGCAAGCAGTTCACCAACGCTTTGCGCGATGGCGTGGAGATGGGCCACTTTAAATATGCCGTTTACACAGACAAGATTTATGTGAGTATTTTTAAAGAGCGTTCACGTGAATATCGCAAGTTGCTCAAGCTCGAAAGCAAAGACAACGTTAGATCGACTTTTTATGCTGAAGTCTTGGATTTGGTTGCCGCATATGAGTGCGGCTTTGCCGATGTCTTGAACCAAGAGGTTGCTCGGCAAGGCCGCAAGCTTCGGCCATTAGAGGTGGATGTTCTCTTTAAGCAGTTTGAGCAATTGGCGCACTGGAAGCCATTGGTCGAGAAGGCCCGCATGAAGATGGCCAGCCGTGACCTTGCTTTCCGCGATGCCTTACATCTTCAGTTGAAGGAATATGTGGCACCCGTTCAGCGCGAAGACTATGAGCGTTTCATTGGCGAAAAAAGCAAGGAGCTGGTCCAACGTCTTGAGGAAGCCAAAGATGTGATGAAGCGTTTGAAAGACAGAAGTTGATGGCGACGACGTATTTGACCTTAGAGCAAGCCATTGAAGTTCATCGGAAAACGGTAGAAGTCAGCGGCGGCGGTGCCTTGGGGCACTTAGATTTGGGCTTGCTGGAAGGCGTTTTGGAGCACATTCAGAACGATGATTACTACCCAGGCTTTGAAGACAAGCTGACACATTTGTTTTTCAGCGCGTGCAAGTTTCATTGCTTTCAAGATGGGAATAAGCGAATAGCCATCACCTTGGCAGCGCAAATGTTGCTTTTCAACGGTTATTTGTATTGCACGAGTTCATTTATTCGCGAGATGGAAAACATCAGCTACCACGTTGCTGCAGGAAAAATCGATAAAGATCTTTTGAAAGATTTGATTGCAGCTCAATTGGCCGACGCCCTGGAGGACGAAGAGTTGAAGCTGCGCCTATTTATTGCAATTTCATCTGAAGAGTAATCATGAAACTTCACTTTGAATCAGACCTGCCTTACCAAGCCGCTGCCATTGACGCGGTGTGCGATTTGTTCAGGGGGCAAGAGGTGTGCCGTTCGGTGTTCACCGTCACCGTCACCGCACCCGCACTGGCAGCAGCAGGGGCACAGCACAGTTTTGAGGGCAAGCAGTTCACCGAAAGCGGCGGCATTGGCAATGCTTTGCAGCTGGTGGTAGATGAAGAGCTGAACGAGAACCTGCAAAACGTGCAGCTGCGCAATGGCTTGCCGCCGTCTGAGCCGCTCAAGGCCAAAGCGCCGTTGGACTTCACGGTCGAGATGGAAACTGGCACCGGCAAAACCTATGTGTATTTGCGCACCGCGTTTGAGTTGAATGAGCGTTATGGCTTCACCAAATTTGTGGTGGTGGTGCCATCGGTGGCCATCAAAGAGGGCGTGAACAAGACGCTGCAAATCACGCGTGAGCATTTTGAAGGGCTGTATCCCGCAGCCAAGGGCTATGAGTTTTTCCAATACGACTCGGACAAACTCGGCCAAGTGCGCAACTTTGCGACCAGCCCGAATATCCAGATCATGGTCATCACGGTGGGTGCCATCAACAAGTTTGGCGACGAAGAAGCTGCGTTGGCGGAAGAGTCTGACGAGGCCAAGCGCCGAGAGAAGTCTAAAAACAAGATGTACCGCGCCAGTGAAAAAACAGGTGGCGAGCGGCCTATTGACTTGATTCGCGGCACGCGTCCGATATTGATTGTGGACGAGCCACAAAGCGTGGACGGAGGCATGGACGGCAAGGGCAAAAAGGCTTTGGCCCACATGAACCCACTGTGCACGCTGCGCTATTCGGCCACGCATGTGGACAAGCTGAATATGGTTTATCGCTTGGATGCGGTGGATGCCTATGAGCAAAAGCTGGTCAAGCAAATTGAGGTGGCAGCAGCGAAGGTGCAGGGTGGCAGCAACAAGCCGTATGTGAAGTTGCTGTCGGTCAGTAATAAACGTGGCGTGATCACGGCCAGCATTGAGGTTGACCGTGAAAATGCAGCGGGTGCTGTGCGGCGTGAGCCCTTGACGGTGCAGGACGGTTTCGATCTGGAGCAAGAAACTGGCCGGGCTGTGTATGCCGATATGCGGGTGGGTGAAATCCGTACAGCAAAGGGCGATCAGTTCTTGGAGCTGAAGGTGCCCGGTCAAGAGATTTATTTGCGCGTGGGCGAAGCCCACGGCGATGTGGATGCGGGCGCGGTGCAGCGCGAGATGATTCGCCGCACCATCAAAGAGCACTTGGACAAAGAGATGCGCCTTCGCCCTTTGCAGGTGAAGGTGTTGAGCCTGTTCTTTATTGACGAGGTGGCCAAGTACCGCCAGTACGATGACCAAGGCAATGCCGTGAAGGGCGAATATGCCCTGATGTTTGAAGAGGAATACAAGCGCTGGGCGCGCCACCCCGATTACCAAAGCCTGTTTGCCGAGCTGGATTTGTCTGCTGCAGCCGAAGAGGTGCACAACGGTTATTTCTCCATCGACAAAAAGAAGGTGGGCGGAAAAACGGTGGAAATGCTCAAGGACACCAGTGGCACGACCGCAGCTGACGATGACACCTACAACCTGATCATGCGCGACAAAGAAAAGCTGCTCAGCTTTTCATCGCCTTTGAAATTCATCTTCAGCCATTCAGCGCTGAAGGAAGGTTGGGACAACCCCAACGTGTTCCAAATTTGCAATTTCTCGACCCGCGAGACGGAGCGCTGGCGGCGCCAGACCATTGGCCGTGGCTTGCGCTTGTGCGTGAACCAAAACGGCCAGCGCTTGCATGGGTTTGAAATCAACACACTCACGGTGATTGCCACCGAGAGCTATGAGCAGTTTGCCGAGAACCTTCAACGCGACATTGAAAAGGACACTGGCTACCAGTTTGGCGTGGTTCAGGACTACGAATTTGCTGGGCTGCAGGTGCGCCAAGCCGATGGGCAGATTGCCGCACTGGGATTCGAGGCGTCTAAAACTTTGCACCAACACCTGAAGGCTCAGGGCTACATCAACGATAAAGGCAAGGTGCAAGACAAGCTCAAGACCGCCTTGAACGATGGCACCTTGGTGCTGCCGCCCGAGTTTGAAGCGCAACGCGGCCAGATTGCCAATGTGCTCAAAAAGCTTTCCGGCAAGTTGGAGGTCAAAAATGCCGATGACCGCGAGACGGTTGCGGTGCGCAAGTCGGTGCTGCTTAGCCCCGAGTTCAAGGCGCTCTGGGACCGCATCAAGCACAAGACAACATACCGCGTAAATTTTGACAATGCAAAGTTGGTAGACGCCTGCATTCTGGCCCTGAACGATGCCCCGCCAGTGGCCAAAACCCGACTGCAGTGGGAGAAGGCAGGTATGGTAATCAACAAAGCTGGTGTGGATGCGACTTTGTTGTCGGTATCTGAGCCGGTGGCGTTGATGGAGAACGATATCGTTCTGCCTGACGTAATTACCGAGCTGCAAGACCGTACGCAACTGACCCGGAAAACGATTGTGCGCATCTTGGCTGAGAGCACGCGCCTGAATGATTTCAAACGCAATCCACAGCAGTTCATTGAGGTGGCATCTGACGCCATCAATCGCTGTAAGCGGCTGGCCTTGGTGGACGGTATTCGCTATCAGCGTTTGGGCGAGGATGCGTTCTACGCTCAAGAGCTGTTGGAAACCACCGAGCTGACGGGTTATCTGAAAAACCTGGTCCGTGACACCAAAAAGTCGGTGTACGAGCATGTGGTTTACGACTCGGGCACGGAGCGAGATTTCGCTCAGGCGCTGGAGCTGAACGAATCGGTGAAGGTCTACGCCAAGCTACCTGGCTGGTTCAAGGTGCCCACGCCTTTGGGTACTTACAACCCCGACTGGGCTGTGCTGGTGGAGCAGGGCAATGCAGAGCGCTTGTACTTTGTGGTGGAAACTAAAAGCAGCTTGTTTGAAGAAGACTTGCGCAACAAAGAGGGTGGGCAGATCAAATGCGGGGCTGCTCACTTCACAGCACTCTCCATGGAAGACAAGCCGGTGACGTATGGCAAGTTCACCAGCGTGGGTGAGATGTTGCAGGCGGTGCTTTGATAGCTTGGGATATTTAACGCCTGCTAACATTTGCCCCAATTGATTTCGCCACACACCTGCTGCGGCCCTGAATAAGCGAGTTTTGTTTTGTCCACTGCCTCCACATCCCCCGTTTCCTTGACCATCGCCACCCGCGAAAGCCGCTTGGCCCTGTGGCAAGCTGAGCACGTCCAAGCCTTGTTGCAAGCCCAAGGCCACCAAGTGACTTTGTTGGGCATGACCACGCAAGGTGACCAAATTTTGGACCGCAGTTTGAGCAAAGTAGGCGGCAAGGGCCTGTTTGTGAAAGAACTCGAAGTGGCGCTGGAAGAAGGCCGCGCCAGCTTGGCCGTGCATTCACTCAAAGACGTGCCCATGGATTTGCCCGAAGGTTTTGACCTGGCTTGCGTCATGGAACGCGAAGACCCGCGTGATGCGTGGGTGTCGTCCACCTATGCGCATCTCAATGATTTACCGCAAGGCGCGGTGGTGGGCACCTCTAGCCTGCGCCGTACTGTGCTGCTGCGCGCCTTGCGCCCTGATTTAAAAATTGAGCCCTTGCGCGGCAACCTTGACACCCGTTTGCGCAAGCTGGACGAAGGCCAGTACGACGGTATTGTGTTGGCCGCTGCGGGCCTCAAGCGTTTGGGTTTGGGCGAGCGAATTCGCCACATTTTTGAAACCACTGAGATGCTGCCTGCCGCCGGGCAGGGTGCTTTGGGCATTGAAGTGCGCAGCAACCGCGCCGATGTGGCGCAAGCCTTGGCGCCGTTGGCCGATGCCGCCACATGGCTGACCGTGACCGCCGAGCGTGCTGTGAGCCGCGCCATGGGTGGCAGCTGTTCCATGCCTTTGGCGGCGCACGCCACGCTGACCGATGGCGCGTTGCATTTGCAAGCCGCTTGGGGCGATCCCTCGGGTGCGCCTGTGTTGCTGCGCGCAGAAGCCAAGCAAGCTTTGGATGCGATGGACCCCGCTTCACGCGACGCGGCGAACTTGCTGGGCGAGGCCGTGGCTGCGCAATTACGCGTACTAGGCGCTCACTAAGCCGGGCTGTCCCCCATGCGCGTCGTCATCACCCGTCCCGCAGGAGATGCGCAAGCATGGGTGGAGGCGCTTCAAGCGGCGGGCCATCAAGCACTGGCGTTGCCTTTGATTGACGTGGGCCCTACCACCCACCCCCAGTCGGTGGTGCAAGCGTGGACGCAATGGTCCGAATTTCAAGCGCTGATGTTTGTCAGCGCGCAAGCGGTGCGTTATTTTTTTGATGGTGCGGCCCGTCCGATATGGGAGAAAAGTCCGCGTTGCTGGGCCACGGGCCCTGGCACCCACAAAGCCTTGTTGCAAGCAGGCGTGCCTGAGGCCTGTATTGACAGCCCGGCCGCCGATGCCATGCAGTTTGACTCGGAAGCTTTGTGGCAACGCGTGTCCAGCCAAGTGAAGGCGGGCAAACCTGTGCTGATCGTGCGGGGCAATGACCCAGGTGTTGCGTCCGAAGGAGCGTCCGTTGGCACAGGCCGCGACTGGTTGGCCCAGCAGCTGCAAGCGTCTGGTGCATCCGTTCAGTTTGTGGTGGCGTACGAACGCCGCACCCCTGTGTGGTCCACGCAGCAAACGACGCAGGCGGCTGAAGCGGCCGTCAACGGCAGTGTGTGGTGTTTCAGCAGTTCACAAGCCATCCAGCACCTGGTCCTTGCATTGCCAGGGCAAAGTTGGGCCAAAGCCCGCTGCATCGCCACCCATGAGCGGATTGCCCAGACGGCAAAAAACCTGGGTTTTGGAGAGGTTTGCCTATCTCGCCCCAGTGTGAGCGATGTGCTTCGCTCATTAGAATCTCTGGCATGAAGCCAGAGCACGACGACACATCCAACCTACCGCCCTTGGGGCCTACCACTGAGCCGCTTTCCAACGTCAGCGATTTCAACAGTGCGGATCCCACGGCCCGTGCACAGGGGCACCCGTGGCTCATTCGCAGCATTGGTGCGTTGGCCGTATTGGGCGCTGTGGGGTCGGGCTCGATGTGGGTCAAGCTCTCAGGGATTCAAGAACAACTGGCGCGTCAAAGTGCTGACACGGGCAGCCAAGCCGTGGAAGCGCGTGTGACCTCCAAGCAAGCCGAAGAATTAGCGCGCGAAACTGCCGCGCGCTTGGCGGTAACCGATGCCAAGCTCAGCGAAGTGTCTTTACAGCGTAGCCAGCTGGAAGATTTGATGCAAAGTCTCTCGCGCTCACGCGACGAAAACTTGGTGGTGGACATCGAATCTGCCATTCGCTTGGCGCAGCAACAAGCCCAGCTCACGGGCAGTGTGCAGCCTTTGTTGGCCGCACTCAACTCAGCCGAGCAACGCTTGACCAAGGTGGCTCAACCTCGGCTCGCCCCCGTGTTGCGCGCGGTGACGCGTGACATTGAGCGCATCAAAGCTACGGCCGTGGCCGATACCCCCGCTTTGCTGTTCAAGCTCGACGAACTGGTGCATGTGGTGGACACCTTGCCTCTGCTCAACGCCGTGGGAAGCACTCCTAAAGATAAACCTGTACAACCCGTGCTAGCCACGAGTTGGGCCAAAGCCATCAGTATGAGTTGGTGGGAGAAAGTCTGGTCTGACATTTGGGACGACGCCCAAAACCTGATTCGTGTGAGCCGCATTGACAAGCCCGAAGCCAGTTTGCTGGCGCCCGACCAAAGCTTCTTTGTGCGGGAGAACCTCAAGCTGCGTTTACTCAATGCCCGTTTGGGTTTGCTGGCCCGTCACTTTGACGCGGTGCAGTCCGACATGAAACAAGCCAACAACGATTTGGTCCGTTATTTCGACATGCAAACGCGTCAAGGCCAAACCACCTTGGCACTGGCGCGTGAAGTGCTAGCGCAATCTAAGCAAATTGAGATTCCGCGTGTGGATGACACCATCGCGGCCCTCACCACAGCTGCAGCGGGGCGCTGAGATGAGAGCCGCTCTTTGGTTTGTTGCCCTCTTTGGTGTGGCGGTGGCCTCGGCTTTGTTGGCCGGTGGCAACCAAAGCACGGTCACGGTGTTTTGGTCGCCTTACCGTGTGGACTTGTCGCTCAATTTGGTGTTGCTGGTGTTGGTGGCGTTGTTTGTCATGCTGCACTTGGCCTGGCGTGCCATGTCGGCTTTGTTTGAATTGCCCCATCAAGCTCGCCGCTGGCGCTTGCATCAAAAAGAGCGAGCCATGCATGCGGCCTTGTTGGATGCACTTTCTCAGTTGTGGAGTGGCCGCTATGTGCGTGCGGTGAAGTCCGCCGAGCAGGCGCTGGCTTTAGAGGCGCTGTTGGCGTCTGTGCGCACCGCCGACGACCCCGCGCTCCGCCACACACAACAACTGCGTGCGTTGTCGCACTTGATTGCGGCTGAAAGCGCGCATGCGCTGCGTGATCGCGATACCCGCGTGTCGCACTTGCAAGCGGTGATGGCCTTGGGCCGTGACCCCGCAGATGGCGCTGTGGATGACGCGATGGAGTCTGCCTATTTGAGCGCTGCCCGATGGGCTTTGAGTGACCACGACGCGTCAGAAGCGCTGCGCTGGTTAGATGGTTTGCGTCACGGGCCTGCGCGTCGCACTTTAGCGTTGCGTATGCGTCTGAAAGCCACGCGCTTAGACCAGCAACACGCCTTGGCGTTAGATACCGCACGTTTGTTGGCAAAGCACGGGGCCTTCTCTGAGGCTGCTGCGCAAAGTTTGCTGCGTGAGCTGGCGATTGCAAGTTTGAACCAAGCGCATGATGGCGCCCAATTGCAGCGTGTTTGGGACGGCTTGGAGACGACCGAACGCGAACAGCCCGAGGTGGTCTTGCACGCAGCCCAGCGCATGCTCCAACTCAGCGGCGAAGCCACGGCCGTGATGCCTTGGCTCACCCCTTTGTGGAACCGCATGGTGCAACAGCCTGACGCTTGCACGCCCGCGATTCGCGAGCGCGTCGCCCAAACTTTGTCTCGCGCTTTGGTGTTGTTGCCCGCAGACCCTGATTGGCTGGCCAGCATTGAACGTGCACGCCAAACTTACCCACGTTGGGTGGAGTTGCAGTATTTGGCAGGCCGGGTGTGTTGGCATCACGCCTTGTGGGGCAAGGCTCAGCAAATGCTCGAGCTTGCTGCGCCGCAACTGAAGAATGCCGACATGCAGCGCGAAGCTTGGCGTGCTCTGGCCCAGTTGGCTGAGCAGAAAGAAGAAACGGCGCGTGCCCAGTTGTGCTGGAAACGCGCCGCTGAAGTCTGAGCCAGCTTCTCAGCTGGCTAGCTAGGGTTAGAGGTCCTTGCGGGTCTCAACCAAGACCAGTGGACCTTCATCCAAGATCACCACAGGGGGACGTTCGCGTGGCACATGCACGGGTTTTGGCTCGGCTGCAATCGCAGCTTGCACCGCAGCAATGCTTTCTGGATTGGAGTTGACCCATTCCAAACCGCTGCCTTGGGCCACTGCTTGCATTTCTGCCAAAGGCAGCGCGAAGCTTTGAACGCGTGGCATACCCGTGCGTGTCGGTGTTTGGGCCGCTTGTTCTGAGTGCTCGTTGCGAACTTGGCGTTCACCGCTTGGCTCGCGCGCCTCTTGTGGGGCTTGCTCGCTTGACGCGTGGTCATGCGTAACGTGCGCGTGTTCAGCAGTTGAGGCGTTGTCGGCGTGTTCTGCAGAACCCTCTTCACGGGGGGCGCGGTCGCCACGCTCGCGGCGGTCACGGCCATAACGGTCGCGTGAGCGGCGTTCACGACGCTCGCCACCGTTTTCGTCGGTTTGCGGCGCTTGGCCTTCGGCGACAGCGGTGTTGTCGAGTGGCAAGGTTTCTGGGTTGCCGTTCTCGTCTAAGCGAGGGGCGCGTTCACGGCGGCCTTGACCTTCGTTGCGTTCACCGCGTGGGCTGCGTTCGCGACGGCCTTGACCTTCGCCACGCTCGCCACGTTCACCGCGAGGTTCGCGTGGCTCATTGCCATGGCTGCCTTCGGTGCTTTCGCCGCGTTCTTCGCGGGCCATGCGTTCGTTGCGGGCTTTAGAGCGCGCTTCGGCTTGGGCTTCGGGTGTGGCGTTGTTATCGAGGGCCGGTTGGCCTTCACCACGACCACCGCGATTGCGGTCTTGGCGTGGGCCACGACCTTCGCGACTGCCTTCTGGGCGCCCACCTTCACGGCTCTCCACATTGCGTTCACCGCGCTCTGGGCGCTCGCCGCGTGCAGGACGTTCACCACGGGCCTCAACGCCTTCGGCGTTGCGCTCTGTGCGGCCTTCGGCACCGCGCTCGGCACGGTCGCCACCACGGCCACCGCGACCACCACGGCCGCCTCGGCCATTGGCGCTGCGGCCATCACGGCGCTCGCCGCGTTCGCCTGGCTTTTTGTCGCCCACGGCTGGCTTGGCTTTTTCTTCTGAGTCGCTGCTGAACAAACCAGTGAACCAGCCCCACAAGCCGCCCGATTTGGCTTCGGGTGCTTTGGCCGCAGGCTTGGCGCCGCGTGCGTGTGCAGGTGCTTTCGCTGGTGCAGCAGGCTTAGGCTCATGCGCGGGCGCGGGTGCATCAGGCAACACGCCTTTGATGACCGGCGTTTGCTTATTTGTAGGCTCTTGTGAGCGACGGGTGACGGCGGTGGGGTCTTCAAACTCCTCGGCCATTTTGTAGCTGGCTTCCACGCGGTCGAGGCGCGGGTCGTCGTGCTTCAGACGCTCCAACTTGTAGTTCGGTGTTTCCAGTGTCTTATTCGGCACGAGCAACACGCTCAAGCGTTGTTGGATTTCAATCTTGGCAATTTCAGTGCGCTTTTCGTTCAACAAGAACGAGGCCACTTCCACCGGCACTTGGGCATACACGGCAGCCGTGTTGTCCTTCATGGCCTCTTCTTGGATGATGCGCAAGATTTGCAGCGCCGAGCTCTCGGTGTCACGCACGTGGCCAGAGCCGCCGCAGCGTGGGCAAGGAATGGACGCGCCTTCGCTGAGCGCAGGGCGCAGACGTTGGCGGCTCATTTCCATCAAGCCAAATTTGCTGATGGTGCCGAATTGCACGCGCGCGCGGTCGTGACGCAAGGCGTCGCGCAAGCGGTTTTCTACGTCACGGCGGTTGCGGCTTTCGTCCATGTCAATGAAGTCGATGACG
>CANFZT010000025.1 GCA_947451565.1 Comamonadaceae bacterium
GCGTCACGGGCACATGATTTGATTTCCAACATGCCTTGTTCGATTTCTGGCACTTCGTGGCGGAACAACTCCACCATGAACTCAGGCGCCGATCGCGACAAGATGATGGGCGCACCGCGCAAAGTCAAGTCCACGTCCATGATCATGGCGCGCACACGGTCACCACTGCGGAAGTTTTCCTTAGGAATCATTTCGCTGCGACGCAGACGGCCTTCAACGCGGCCTGATTCAACAATGAGGTCGCCCTTGTCCATGCGCTTGACTGTGCCTACAAAAATCTTGTCGCCGCGTGACATGAAGTCGTTCAAGAGCATTTCACGCTCAGCGTCACGGATTTTTTGCAAAATAACTTGCTTGGCTGCCATGGCACCAATACGGCCAATAGGCAAAGACTCCACACCTTCTTCGATGTATTCGCCCTCTTCGACGTCCGCCACGCGTTCGCGAGCGTCCATCAACATTTCTTCGGCTTCTGGATTTTGCAAGCCGGCTTCATCAGGCACCACCAACCAACGGCGGAAGGTTTCGTACTCGCCCGTGTCACGATCCATCGCAACGCGAATGTCCACATCACCTTCGTACAATTTTTTGGTCGCTTGGGCCAACGCCAACTCAACGGCGCCAAAGACCACATCGCGTTCGACGTTTTTCTCGCGCGAGATTGCCTCGACCAACATCAACATTTCGCGGTTCATGATCGGTTACTCCTTCTCTTACCTACGTTCAACGGGGCTTTTTGCCCTTGAAATCCACAATCGGAGCCAGACGTGCTTCTCGCAGCTCGTCCAGCGTGAAACCCAGTGCGTGCACTGGCATTTCGGCTAATCTTTTGGGGCTCACTTTTTGACCGGGCTTGGCCTTGACTTCATCACGCCAAGTGATTTGCCAGCCTGCACCATCGTCGGTGCGCTCCAAGGTGCCACGGAATTTTTTACGGCTCGCCGCCACTTGGCCGGCAGCCGCCGCACCAATGGGCGCTTTGAGTATGAGATCCACCTCTTCACCGACAAAGCGTTCGAAATCGGTTTGATGACGCAAAGGGCGATCAATGCCAGGCGACGACACCTCTAAGCGGGCATATTCAGCGCCGTCGACTTCCAGTGCAAATTGCAATTGACGTGTGACGCGCTCGCAATCTTCCACGTTGATAGGTTGCACTGGCGCGTCGGGCTTCCAAGGCATATCAATCGTGATGCGCAAGATCCCCCCGGCGGAGCGTTCAATCTCTACCAGGTCGTAACCTAAACCGGTCACGGTTTGTTCTACTGTTTGCTGCAAACTCACGTCGACGAATAGCCTTGATATCAAATGTTCAAAAAACAAACGACCAAAAAAAACGAGCGGTAATTACCCGCCCGTTTGGTCGTGAAGCGCTCATTGTAGCGCCTAAATGCTTGATTATCAAAGGATAAAAGGTATTTTTAGGCTTCAGCCCCTACCAATATCTTCGTATAAGGGGCTTGCGGGTTGTTCAAAATTTGATCGAACGTCCCAGCCTCGACCACCTTGCCTGCTTGCATGACCATCACATGATGCGCCATAGCGCGGATGACCGACACATCATGTGTGATGAGCAAATAACTCAGCCCCCGCTCCCGCTGGAGCTTTTGCAGCAATTGCAAGACCTGCAACTGCGTGGTGGCGTCCAAAGCGCTGGTCGGCTCATCTAGCACCAAAACTTGCGGCTCAATCACCAAAGCCCTGGCAATGGCCAAGCGTTGGCGCTGGCCACCCGAAAACTCATGCGGATAACGTTGCAACAGCCCAGGAAACTCGGTTTCGGTCAATCCCACCGCTGCCAAAGTCACCAAAATTCGGCGCAAACGGCCCAACTCGTCCAGCTGTGGCGCATGCAGCGTCAAACCCTCTGACACCAGTTCTTGCACATTCATGCGGGGTGACAGCGACGAAAACGGGTCTTGGAACACCACCTGCACTTTGCGGCGCAGAGGCAAGTCTTGCGCCGCCTTGCCTTGCCACGCGGCGCCATCCATGGTGAGCGTACCCGCGCTAGGCATCAAACCCAAAGCCGCCAACGCCAAGGTCGTTTTGCCCGAGCCTGACTCGCCAATCACGCCCAAGGTTTGCCCAGCACGCAAATCAAAGCTAGCGGCCTGAACAGCGACAAAGCGATCGCCTTGGAACCAACCTTTCCAGCCTGACCGCCGAATCGGGTAGCTCACCCGCAAGCCCTTGGCTTGCATGACGATGGACGCATTGGGATCGGCTTCGACCACGTTTCGGGGGGGCTGGCTATTGATCAAGCGTTGTGTGTAAGGGTGCTCCGGATAGGTCAGCACCACGTTGACGGCACCCGACTCCACCACCACGCCTTTTTCCATCACCAACACTTGGTCCGCGAAATGGCGCACCGTGTTCAGATCATGCGTGATGAGCAGCACGGCCATGCCAAAGCGTTTTTGTAAATCGTTGAGCAAATCCAAAATTTGCGCACGCAACGACACATCCAACGCGGTGGTGGGTTCATCCGCTACCAACAAGCGCGGACGACAGGCCAACGCCATGGCAATCATGACGCGTTGACGTTGCCCACCTGAAAGCTGATGCGGGTAGGCGCTGGCCCGGCGCACGGGCTCGGGGATGCCCGTGAGGTTGAGCAGCTCCACCGCTTCGTACCAAGCTTCTGCACGGGTCATGCCGCGCTTGAGTTCTAGCACCTCGGCAATTTGATCGCCCACCATCATCAAAGGGTTCAAAGCCGTCATGGGCTCTTGAAACACGAACGCAATGTCTTGCCCCCGAATGCTGACCAACTGCTGCTCGGTCAGCTTGAACAAGTCATGCGTGTGAGGCGCATCGGTGGCCTCAGGGTGCAAGGTGTCTTCGTCTTGTGCAGTCCACAACACACGACCAGACACGCGCGCGCCTTCGAGCAGTTTGACGAAACTCAGCGCGGTCACGCTTTTGCCAGAACCCGACTCGCCCACCAGGGCCAGTTTTTCACCCAGATCTAAATTGAAGCTAATGCCTTTGACGACATCTTCCGCGTGAAAACCAATGCGCAAATCGCGCACTTGAAGCAAAGGCAGTCTCATGTGCGTGCCTTTCGGGGATCTAGGGCATCGCGCAAAGCATCACCCATGAAGGTGAGCAGCATGAGCGTGACGACGAGCACCGCAAAGGTAGACAAAGAAATCCACCATGCATCAATGTTGTTTTTGCCTTGCGCCAACAGCTCGCCCAAGCTGGGTGTCCCAGGTGGCACGCCAAGGCCTAGAAAATCTAACGACGTCAGCGACAAAATCGCCGCACTCATGCGAAACGGTAAAAAAGTGACCACGGGCGTCAAACTGTTGGGCAACACATGACGCCACATGATTTGCGCATCCGATAAACCCAACGCGCGCGCGGCACGCACATAGTCGAGCTGGCGGTTACGCAAAAACTCGGCGCGCACGTAGTCTGACAAGCCCATCCAACCAAACAAGCCCAACAAAATCAGCAACAAAGTGATGCTAGGGTCAAACACGGCCGAGAAGATGATGAGCAAATACAGCTCGGGCATGGCACTCCAAATTTCGATGAAACGTTGCATGGCCAAATCGGTCTTGCCGCCAAAGAAGCCTTGCAATGCGCCCGTGAAGATGCCAATCACTGTGCCAAACAGGGTGAGCGCTAATGCAAACAACACCGAGATGCGAAAACCGTACAACAAGCGCGCCATGACATCACGACCACGATCGTCTGTGCCAAACCAGTTGTCCAACGAAGGGGGCGCGGGGTTAGGTACTTTGGCGAAGTAGTTGAGCGTGGTGTGGTGGTAAGGAATGAGCGGATACAAAGCCCAGTTGCCGGGTTTGTCAAACTGGGCTTGGATGAAGGGGTCGAGGTAGTCGGTCGGCGTGTCGAAGTCCCCACCGAAGGTGGTCTCAGGCTGGTTGTGCAAGATGGGCATGTAAAAACTGCCGTTGTAGCGAGCCAGCAAAGGCTTGTCATTGCACAACACTTCAGCCAGCAAGCTCAAGCCAAAGAAAAACACAAACAACACCAAGCTGTAAAAGCCAAGACGGTTATGCCTGAACCGCAGCCAAGCACGCTGGGTGGGCGACAAAGAAGCTTCAGTCGAATTTGACACGCGGGTCCACCCATACATAACAAAGGTCGCTGATGAGCTTGGTGACCAAGCCAATTAATGTAAACAAGTACAAAGTCCCCAACACTACGGGGTAGTCTCGGCGCATCACGCTTTCATAACTCAACAGACCCAAGCCATCGAGCGAGAACAAGGTCTCAATTAATAACGAGCCTGTGAAGAAGGCACCAATAAAAGCAGCGGGAAAACCTGTGACCAACGGAATCAACGCATTGCGAAACACATGGTTCCAAATCACACGTCGCTCGGACAAACCTTTGGCGCGTGCCGTCAGAACATATTGCTTGCGAATCTCTTCGAGCATGGCGTTTTTTGTGAGCAGCGTGGTCACCGCAAAAGCGCCCAGCACACTGGATGTGACGGGCAGCACGATGTGCCACAGGTAATCAGTGATACGCGCAGCCCAGGTGAGCTGCTCCCAATTGGCAGAGGTCAATCCCCTGAGCGGAAACCATTGCAACTGGCCACCAAACACCACGAGCAAAGCCACACCCAACACAAAGCCGGGAATGGCAAAACCAATCAACACCACCAAGCTAGTCAACAAGTCAAAGGTGGATCCTGCACGCACCGCCTTGGCCACGCCCAGGGGCACGGAGATGAGGTAACTCAAAAAGAAAGTCCAAAGCCCCAAGCTGATAGAGACCGGCATTTTTTCTTTGACCAACTCCCACACGGTTTTGGGGTAGAAAAAGCTTTTGCCCAAATCAAACACGGCGAATTGTTGGAGCATTTGCCAAAAGCGCTCGGTCGGTGGCTTGTCAAAGCCGTATTGCTGGCGAATTTCTTCAATGCGCGCAGCGTCGACACCCTGGCGGCCACGGTAACCGGCACCGGCCACCGCAGCGCCCTCCCCCCCGCTATCTCGGCCTTGCAGTTGCGACACCATTTGCTCGACGGGGCCACCGGGCACAAATTGAATCACAACAAACGTCATCAACAAAACCCCCAACAAGGTAGGAATCATCAGCAACAAACGTCTCGCAATATATGAACTCATGGCGCACGCTCCGCTCTCTTCGTTGCGGCCAAAGTGGCTCGGTTATCCAGGGTGGCCCACCATGTGGACGAGGCCCAAGTTTCAGGCTGGTAGTAGCGCGGCGTCACGGCGGGCAACTCGAACCGGCCATTGCGCCAAGCCACACGATGCACACCACCGTACCAATGCGGCACACTGTAATGGCCATGCCGAAGTACGCGATCTAACGCACGCACGGCAGTGATGAGCTGTGGTCTTGTCTTGGCAGAAATGACATGTTCAAGCAACGCATCGACCGCAGGGTCATGCACGCCCATGAAGTTGCCAGAGCCTTCCGTGCTGGCGGCCTTGGAGCCAAAACGCTCCATCAGTTCCGTACCTGGCGATTCGCTGCCCACATGGCGGTTGCTGATGATTTCGAAATCAAACACATCAAGCCGCTTTTGCAAAATGGCAAAGTCAATCACTTTGTAGTTCACTTGAAAACCCAGCTTCTCTAAGTTCTTGCTGTAGGGCGTGATGACACGGCCCAAGGCGCCTGAGTTATCTAAGAACTCCACCGTGAAGGGTTCTCCTTTGGCGTTGCGCAAAGCGCCATCGCGGTAAGTCCAGCCAGCCTCGGCCAACAGGGCTTTAGCGCGGCGCAAATGGTCGCGCAAAGTTTCACCTGATTTGGGGTCCAGCGAGGTGCGCGGCGGCAACGGCACGGCCTGCTCAAACACGTCTTTTGAGAGTTTGTTACGCAAGGGGGTAAGCAAGGCCAGCTCTGCAGCGTCGGGCACCCCTGTGGCTTCAAAGTCGCTGGCAACAAAGTAACCACGAACGCGCTGATAAGCGCCATAAAACAGCTGGCGATTCATCCACTCGTAATCCATGGCAAGGCCAATGGCCTCGCGCACTCGCGCATCTTTGAATTTGGGCAGGCGGGTGTTGAACAGAAATCCTTGAAAGTCGCCCGCATTGCCGTGCTTGAACTCGCTCTTCATCAATTCACGGTTGACAAACTGTTTACCCGTAAACCCCCTCGCCCATTCGCGTGCGATGAACGATTGCATCAAGTCAAACTCCCCGGCTTTGAAGCCTTCAAGTTGAGCCGTATTGTCTTTGTAGAGCCGATAGGTAATGCGGTCAAAGTTGAACAACCCCTTGCGCACGTTCAAGTCACGCGCCCAATAGTTGTTATCGCGCTCGTAACTCACGTCGCGACCAAACACCACACGGCCTATTTTGTAAGGACCACTGCCAATGGGCGTGTCTGTGACAATTTTGTCGAAAGGTTTTGGGGCACCGTTTTCAATGCCCCATTGGCGGCTGAACACAGGCATGCCACCCACAATCAGTGGCAACTCAGGGTTCGCCCGTTTGAAGTCAAAACGAACTGTGCGCGCATCAACCACCGTGACAGCGGCCACTTCTGCAAACAGGGTGCGAAATTGCGGTGCGGCTTGTTTGCTGGTGAGTTGTTCAAACGAATATTTCACATCCTCGGCCGTCACGGCGTCTCCCGTGTGAAAGCGTGCTTGGGATCGCAATTTGAAGGTGACCGATCGACGGTCCGCCGCCACCGCCACATCTTCGGCCAACAAGCCATAGGCAGTGGTGGGCTCGTCCATGGTGCCGGTCAGCAAGGACTCAAACACCAGCCCCGTGAGCCCCGGTGCAGCATTGCCTTTGAGGGTGAAAGGGTTGTACTTGTCAAAGCTGGACAAACGCGACGGCGGCACCAACACCAGCTCCCCGCCTTTGGGTGCGAGTGGGTTGGCGTAATCGAAGTTTTTGAAATTTGCCGGGTATTTCACGTCTCCAAATTGGGCGTACGCGTGTCCCGCCCAAGAGGGGCCAGAACACAAAAATACCAACAAAATGAGAAAGCTACGCATGCGACAATTCTGCAAGATTTTTTTGGAGTGATTCACATGAGTACGAAAACTGGTTTCCTGTCTGGCAAAAAACTTCTGATCACGGGCGTGTTGTCCAACCGATCTATCGCTTATGGCATCGCCAAAGCTTGCTACGACCAAGGTGCCGAGTTGGCTTTTAGCTATGTGGGTGAACGTTTCAAGGACCGTATCACAGAGTTTGCCGCAGACTTCAACTCCAAACTGATTTTTGACTGCGATGTGGGCAGTGATGAGCAAATCACACACATGTTCAAAGACCTGTCGACCCACTGGCCCACATTTGACGGCTTTGTGCACAGCATTGGCTACGCTCCACGCGAAGCCATCGCGGGTGATTTTCTAGAGGGGTTGTCACGCGAAGGCTTCCAAATCGCACACGACATCAGCGCTTACAGCTTCCCAGCAATGACCAAGGCTGCTCTGCCCTATTTGAATGACAAGTCAGCGGTGCTGACCTTGTCGTATTTGGGGGCCATCCGTACCGTGCCGAATTACAACACCATGGGTTTGGCCAAAGCCTCACTCGAAGCCTCGGTGCGTTATCTGGCTGAATCTTTGGGCGCCAAAGGCCGCCATCTGCGCGCCAACGGCATCAGTGCTGGCCCCATCAAAACCCTGGCCGCTAGTGGCATCAAGGGCTTTGGCAAGATTTTGAGCGTGGTCGCTGAAGCATCGCCCATCCGTCGCAACGTGACCATCGAAGACGTAGGCAACGTGGCGGCATTCTTGATGAGCGATTTGGCGGCAGGCGTCACGGCTGAGATTACCTATGTAGACGGTGGATTTAGCCAAGTGGTGGGCGGCATTGCCGAACCCACAGACGCTTAATCTGAACACCCCAAAAAAAAGGAGCGCTGAGCGCTCCTTTTTTTATGCCTTCACGCAATCTGCGTAATAGCATTTCACGCCATCGTCACCCACCACCTCGACCAAGCCGTGAATGTCGGTTTCAAAGCCGGGGCACTGCAAGTTGAATTCGCGGGCGAACTTGAGGTAATCCACGATCTTCTTGTTGAACACTTCACCTGGAATGAGCAACGGAATACCGGGTGGGTATGGCGTGACCAAGCTGGTGGTGATGCGGCCAAGTAAGTCGTCCACAGGCACACGCTCGGTGTTGCGGTGCGCGATTTGTGCGTACGCGTCGCTTGGCTTCATAGCCGGCGTCAAATCACTCAAGTACATCTCGGTGGTTAAACGGGCAATGTCGTACTTAGCGTAGAGCGCGTGAACGTGCTGGCACAAGTCGCGCAAGCCCATGCGCTCATAGGCGCGGTGCTTTTGGCAGAACTCGGGCAGGATGCGCCACATGGGTTGGTTGCGGTCGTAGTCGTCTTTGAACTGCTGCAAAGCTGTCAACAACGAATTCCAACGGCCCTTGGTGATACCGATGGTGAACATGATGAAGAAGCTGTACAAACCTGTCTTCTCCACAATCACGCCATGCTCAGCCAAGAACTTGGTCACGATGCTGGCGGGAATACCTGTTTTGTCGAACTTGCCGTTCAAATCTAAACCGGGCGTGACGATGGTGGCCTTGATGGGGTCCAACATGTTGAAACCATCAGCCAAATTGCCAAAGCCATGCCACTTGGATGACTTACCCTTGCCTTTGATGATCCAGCTCTCTGCACGTCCAATGCCGTCGTCGACCAGTTCGTCAGGGCCCCAGACCTTGAACCACCAGTCTTTGCCGTACTCGTCGTCCACCTTGCGCATGGCGCGGCGGAAGTCCAACGCTTCGGCAATACTTTCTTCCACTAAAGCGGTGCCACCGGGCGGCTCCATCATGGCGGCCGCCACGTCACAGCTGGCAATGATGCTGTACTGTGGGCTGGTGCTGGTGTGCATCAAATACGCCTCGTTGAACAGGTGACGGTCCAGCTTGGTTTTTTGCGAGTCTTGTACCAATACATGGCTGGCTTGGCTGATACCAGCCAACAGCTTGTGAATCGACTGCGTGGCGTACACCACCGAGTGCATGGGGCGTTCGCGCTTTTTACCCATCGCGTGGTAAGTACCGTAGAACGGGTTGAACGCGGCGTGTGGCAACCATGCTTCATCAAAGTGCAAATTGGCGACATAGCCATCGAGCATTTTCTTGATAGTTTCGGTGTTGTACAGCACGCCGTCGTAAGTGGACTGAGTAAGGGTCAGCACGCGAGGCTTGACCTTCTTCGCATCCACCCCTTTGAGCAAGGGGTTGGCCTTGATCTTGGCTTGAATCGTGGCAGGCTCAAACTCGCTTTGTGGAATCGGCCCAATGATGCCGTAGTGGTTGCGTGTGGGCTTCAAAAACACAGGCACAGCACCCGTCATGATGATGGCGTGCAACACCGACTTGTGGCAGTTGCGGTCCACCACCACCACATCATCAGGGGCCACCGTGTGATGCCAAACGATTTTGTTGGAGGTGCTGGTGCCGTTGGTCACGAAGAAGCAATGATCGGCGTTGAAGATGCGGGCCGCATTGCGCTCGCTCTCGCCAATGGCACCGTTGTGGTCCAACAGTTGGCCCAGCTCTTCCACCGCATTACACACGTCTGCGCGCAGCATGTTTTCACCGTAAAACTGGTGGTACATCTGCCCAACAGGGCTCTTCAAAAATGCCACGCCACCTGAATGCCCAGGGCAATGCCATGAGTACGAGCCGTCTTCGGCGTAATCGAGCAAGGCTTTGAAGAATGGCGGCTGCACGCTTTCCAAGTAACTCTTGGCTTCACGGATGATGTGACGCGCCACGAACTCAGGCGTGTCCTCAAACATGTGAATAAAACCATGCAACTCACGCAAGATGTCATTGGGCAAGTGACGCGAGGTTTTGGTTTCGCCGTACACATAAATCGGCACGTCTGCGTTCTTGCGGCGCACTTCTTCGATAAAGTTACGCAGATTCAACACGGCAGGGTCTAAGTCGGGACCAGGTGTAAATTCTTCGTCATCAATCGACAAGATGAACGCGCTGGCGCGTGACTGCTGCTGCGCAAATTGGCTCAGATCACCGTAGCTGGTCGCCCCCATGACCTCATAGCCCTCGCCTTCAATCGCGTCGGCCAACGCACGGATGCCCAGGCCTGAGGTATTTTCAGAACGAAAATCCTCGTCAATGATGACAATGGGGAAGCGAAATTTCATGCGGGACTCCGAGCGTTTCAAGCTTGAAAAAAACAATAGCGCCGAAGTGTACCCGCCCGCTGTTACAATCTATGGCTTCGGAGCGATGGATGAGTGGTTTAAGTCGCACGCCTGGAAAGCGTGTGTGGGTTAATAGCCCACCGAGGGTTCGAATCCCTCTTGCTCCGCCACCACAAAAGTAAAAAAGCGCCTTTCACGGCGCTTTTTTCATAGCGGCTTTGCCCTTCTGCGAATGTCTTAGCTGCTGCTCTCTTGTGCTTTTTTGATCACGTTTTTAGCATCTGCATTGCTGTTTGCCGCGGCAGAACTGATGGGATTTTGAATCACCAAACCGAGCAGGCGTGCGCCGTGCTCGACGGCAATCGAACCATAAGAAATATCGCCCTGAACGATGGAATCTTTGTGGAACTCCACACGTTCGGCTGCATAAATATTACCTTCCACCTTACCCGCCACCATCACGCGGTGCGCAGTAATGTCCCCAGAGACTTCACCCGTTTTACCGATCGCCACGGTGACTTTGTTGTCTTTGGTCGTTTCGATGTTACCGACCACTTTGCCATCGATACGGACACTGTCCAACAGTACCAAACGGCCATAAATCTGGGTCGTGCGGCCAATGATGGTGTCAAAGCGCTCTTGCGAAGGTGACAACGATTTGTCTTTGAGTTTTTCAAACATGGCAGACCTTTTTGAGGATCAGTTCACTCACTGAGCGCTGGTAACAGTTGCGGTTTGCAACAACATTTGTGTAGGGTTTAACACACGGTCATTGCGCATCACTTCGTAATGCAGGTGCGGCCCAGTAGAACGCCCGGTGCTGCCCAGTTGTGCAATGGTTTCACCACGCTGCACTTTTTGGCCTACCTCGACCATGCGCTTGTTCAAATGCGCATAGCGGGTTGTAAAACCTTCAATGTGACTGACCTCCACCACATTGCCATAGGAAGCGTCCCACGCTGAACGTGTCACTGTGCCCGCAGCGGTCGCCACGATGGGTGAACCAACCTCAGACACAAAGTCCAAGCCTTCGTGCATGGCCAACTGACCCGTGAACGGATCATTACGAATACCAAACCCACTGGTCACGCGAAAGTCTTTGCCTATCGGAATGCCTGTGGGCAGGGCGTGCAGCCAGCTGAGTTGAGCTGACCAGTTTTGGGTCAAGTTCTTCACCGCGACTTGGGTTTGACTAAACTCATCCATCGCAGATGCAAAATCTTGACTCAAATCGCGCGACGGCGTGCTTTGAAAACGAGGTGCGACCCAAGGCCCGCCCTTTGCATCGTCTTTTTTGTTGTATTTATCGCGCAAATTGGTGGGTGTGGCCACTTCCATGAAGCGATTTTTGAGAGTTTCAAGCTGACGAATTTCTTGGACGGTGGTGTTTAACGTTTGGCGCAGGTTATCCAAACGTTCGCGATACACCGCCTCAACTTTTTGCTGTTCAGCCTCGGTGGTCACCCCGCCCAAGCTGCGAGCCAACCCAGGACTCATCTCGATGGCAATACGAAATCCAACGAAATGCAACAACACACCAAAAGCCACCAATACAAACGCAGAGGCGCAGACAGCTACCAACACCTTTTGTGATGTGATAGAAATGGTCCGCACCGAGGCGGTGGGCCCAGACACCCACATCAATTGCATAGACTTACTCCGGAAAATTGATCAGCTTGAATGTGAGAGGTCTCACACATAAGCGAAGAATTGTAGGGAGTTCTCCCCCTTCAAGTCACTTAATCTTTCAATTATGTCATCAATAATTATAAAGAATTCATATTTTGCAAACGTTACTTCTATTGAGGTGAATTCAGCCCAATAAATAGACTTCACAATGTCACCTATGATGAAAGATACATCTATGCAAATCTCCTGGTTAGAGGCTGACACACCCCTACCGCCGCCTGAATCTGCACAAAAGTTAGGCACATCATTAGCGGGTTTGGTCGCCGCCGGAGGGGGCTTGTCTGTCTCGCGCTTGCGCGAGGCCTATCAACAGGGCATTTTTCCTTGGTACAGCCAAGGGCAACCTGTTTTATGGTGGTCTCCCGATCCGCGGATGGTGCTTCACACCCGCGAATTCAAGCTGCACAGGTCCTTGAAAAAAACTTTAAAAAACTTCAAAACTAACCCCAAATGCGAAATTCGTTTTGATCATCGCTTTAGCGATGTCATTCGTCATTGTGCAAACAGTCCTCGGCAAGGCCAGCCTGGCACTTGGATCGTGGCTGAGATGATTTCAGCCTACGAAACCCTACATCGCGCGGGGTTGGCGCACAGCATCGAAACTTGGGTGGATGGCAAATTGGTTGGAGGTTTGTATTGTGTAGCGATCGGCAACGCCGTCTTTGGTGAGTCTATGTTTGCGCACCAAACGGATGCATCGAAAATTGCGCTCGCGGCGTTGGTCGCTTTTTCACGGGCGCACCAAATTTCATGGATTGATTGCCAGCAAAATACCAAACACTTGGCCTCGTTGGGCGCGAGAGAAATGCCAAGGTCTGAATTTCTTCAAATCATTCGCGAAACAAACCTCGAAGTCATGCATGCTTGGCATTTCGATAGGTCATATTGGGATTGGGTGGTTGCTGAAAAAGGAATGCTGTGACAAACCATCAAGATTTACCGCTGCACGCCGTGCAGTTTTATGCAACAGCGCCCTACCCTTGCAGCTATTTAGCCGACCGAAGCGCACGCTCACAGGTTGCAACCCCAAGCCACCTGATCAACAACGAAGCTTATGCAAACTTGGTACACCAAGGTTTTCGGCGCAGCGGTTTATTCACTTACCGCCCCTACTGCGACAGCTGCAAAGCATGCATCGCATTGCGAGTAGACGCCTCCTCTTACAAACCCACACGCAGCCAGCGCCGAGCATGGTCACGCCACCAAAACCTGCAAGTTCGTGTGTTGGGACTCGGCTTCGACCCTGAACATTACGCGCTGTACTTGCGCTATCAAACCCTCCGTCACGCAGGCGGTGGAATGGACGAAGACAGCACAGAGCAATACACGCAGTTTTTGCTGCAAAGTCGGGTCAATACCCGATTGATTGAGTTTCGCGAGCCCAGCGACGATCACCCGCAGGGCATCCTGAAAATGGTGTCGGTGGTGGATGTGCTCAACGATGGCCTGTCCGCGGTTTACACTTTTTATGAACCCGAACCACACACCAGCTACGGCACTTACAACGTGATGTGGCAAATTGAACAGGCGCAGAAGCTGGAAATGCCCTACGCTTATTTAGGCTACTGGATTCAAGATAGCCAAAAGATGCGATACAAAGTCGATTTCCTGCCCCATCAACGCTTAATCGATGGAAAGTGGATTGATTTTTGATTTCACATGATAAAATGAGATATGCGTAAATCTACTGTGCCTGCCACGCCAAACATCCAAGTCATTGAGCGAATGTTCACGCTCATTGACGTACTGGCTTCGCGCGAAGAAGCCATTTCACTGAAGGAAATCAGTGAGCGCACAGGCCTGCACCCCTCCACCACACACCGCATTCTGAATGACTTGGCGGTCGGTCGCTTTGTCGACCGCCCCGAAGCAGGCAGCTACAGATTGGGTATGCGCTTGCTGGAATTAGGTAATTTGGTGAAGGGCCGTCTCAATGTTCGCGATGTGGCATTCCAACCCATGCGTGAATTACACAAACTGATTCAACAACCTGTGAATTTAAGCGTTCGACAGGGTGATGAAATTGTGTATGTTGAGCGGGCCTTCAGCGAACGCTCGGGCATGCAAGTGGTTCGCGCTATTGGTGGTCGGGCACCACTCCATCTCACATCTGTCGGCAAGTTATTTTTAGCCATGGATGACGCACAACGTGTTCGCGCTTATGCAGCCCGCACTGGCCTTGCCGGTCAAACACGCAACAGCATCACCCAGCTTCCCATCTTAGAGCGCGAACTGTCAAAGGCCAGACAATACGGCGTTGCACGAGACAATGAAGAACTAGAACTAGGTGTACGCTGCATGGCATCAGGCATCTACGATGACCAGGGAAAATTAGTGGCGGGCTTGTCCATTTCAGCACCCGCAGATCGCTTAGATGAAAGTTGGCTTCCCAAGCTACAAGCCACAACGCAAGCGATTTCTCACGCACTCGGTTACAAAAACGTACCAAACACTTGAAGCCATCATGAAAAAAGCCAGCAATTGCTGGCTTTTTTCATGAACACTTTATGTGTCAGGTTTGAGGGCGCGAACCGTGGTTATTTTCAACCCATTTGCGAACACGCTCAGCGTCAGCAATACGGCTTAGCTTGCCAGCTGAATCCAAAAACACCATGATCAACTTACGGCCAGACACTTTGGCCTGCATCACCAAGCATTGACCCGCTTCAGAGATGTAGCCGGTCTTTTGCAAACCAATATCCCAATTGGGGTTTTTCACCAAACGGTTGGTTGTGTTGTATTGCAAGGTGCGGTTACCCACTTCCACTTTGTAGCTGGGCGATGTCGACAACTCACGCAAAGTGGCGTCATGATAGGCGTTACCCACCAGCGTTGCCAGGTCTTTGGCACTTGATTGATTCTTGCTGGACAGGCCTGTTGGCTCAACATAGCGTGTGTCACGCATTCCCAATTGGGCGGCCTTGGCATTCATCAAGCCAACAAAAGAAGACATGCCACCTGGGTAGGTACGGCCTAAAGCATGGGCCGCACGGTTTTCACTGGCCATCAAAGCCAAATGTAGCAATTCGCCGCGGGTTAATGTAGCGCCCACGCGCAAACGTGAACTGCTGCCTTTTTCGGTGTCCACGTCGTCTTGCGTGATCGTGATGGACTCATCCATGGGCAACTGGGCCTCGCTGATGACCACACCGGTCATCAACTTGGTGATGGAGGCGATGGGCAACACAGCTTGATCATTTTTGCTGAGCAACACCTCATGCGTGTCTTGATCGATGACATAGGCCACGCTGGACTTCAAATCCAAAATGTCATTGGTTGTAGCGTGTAGACCGGCTTTTTGGCCAAAGGAAGGAACTGCAGGCGCTACCTTGATCACTTGACGACGCACATGGGTCTTTACCACAGTGGGCTTGGACTTTTGGACGGTTGGCTTTTTTGGATTCGTCGTCGCTTGAGCGTGCATGGTGCACAGCGATGTCAACAATCCGAGTGAAGTGGCAATTATCAGTCGTTTCAAGTTGGGATCCTTTGGCTTGAAATACATATTTAAGGCCAGTTTACCAAGAAAAGTCACGCAAGATCAAGGACTTGCGTGACTTATTTAACAAAATTGATGCACCGCATCAATTCTTGAGATTTACCCTTGCGCCGCAACCCGATCTGATTTGCTTTGCAGCTTATTCAATGCACTCAAATAAGCTTTGGCAGAGGCCACCACAATGTCTGGATCTGACCCGACACCGTTCACCACTCGACCACTGTTTTGCAGACGCACGGTCACTTCTCCTTGGCTCTCGGTCGAACCACTGATCGCGTTGACAGAATACAGCACCATTTCAGCGCCACTCTTGACGTGCGACTCAATCGCCTTCAAAGACGCGTCGACTGGACCATTGCCATCTGAGTCACCCTTGACTTCTTTGCCCGCCACCGTGAACACCACGCTCGCGTGTGGACGCTCGCCGGTCTCACTGTGTTGCGACAAAGATACGAAGGCAAATTGTTCGCTGGCGTTGCTCACAGACTCTTCGCTCACCAAAGCCAAGATGTCCTCATCGAAAATCTCGCTCTTGCGGTCAGCCAACTCTTTGAACTTGGCAAATGCGGTGTTGATGTCAGCCTCGCTTTCCATCTGCACGCCCAAGTCCTCTAACCGCTGTTTGAACGCGTTGCGGCCGCTGAGCTTGCCCAACACGATTTTGTTGGCACTCCAACCCACGTCTTCTGCACGCATGATTTCATAGGTGTCACGCGCCTTGAGTACACCATCTTGATGAATACCAGATGCGTGAGCAAAGGCATTAGCCCCTACCACCGCCTTGTTAGGCTGCACCACAAAACCTGTGGTTTGACTGACCATGCGGCTGGCAGCCACGATTTGCTTGGTATCGATGTTCAAGTCGAGGTCGAAATAGTCGCGACGGGTCTTGATGGCCATCACAACTTCTTCCAAGGAGCAATTGCCGGCACGCTCACCCAAGCCATTGATGGTGCATTCGACCTGACGTGCGCCGCCAATCTTCACACCAGCCAAAGAGTTGGCGACTGCCATACCTAAGTCGTTGTGGCAGTGCACGGACCAAATGGCTTTGTCCGAATTAGGCACACGTTCACGCAAGGTTTTGATGAAGTTGCCATACAGCTCAGGGATCGCATAACCCACAGTGTCTGGAATGTTGATGGTCGTGGCACCTTCCGCAATGACGGCTTCAACCACTCGACATAAAAAGTCCATTTCGCTGCGGTAGCCATCTTCCGCGCTGAATTCGATGTCCCCTACCAAGTTGCGGGCAAAGCGCACTGACTGCTTGGCCTGTTCAAGCACCTGCTCAGGCGACATGCGCAATTTCTTCTCCATATGCAACGGCGATGTCGCAATGAAAGTGTGGATACGCGCGCTGTTCGCGCCTTTGAGGGCTTCTGCAGCACGACTGATGTCACGGTCATTCGCGCGTGACAATGAGCAAATAGTGGAGTCTTTGATGGTTTTCGCAATGCCTTGCACGGCTTCAAAGTCACCGTTGGAGCTGGCGGCAAAACCCGCTTCAATGACGTCGACTTTCAATCGTTCGAGTTGACGGGCAATGCGCAGTTTTTCGTCGCGCGTCATCGAAGCGCCGGGCGATTGTTCGCCGTCACGCAAAGTGGTGTCAAAAATGATGAGCTTGTCGGTCATGGTCAGGACTCCTAGATTCCTAAAAAACTTGCAACGTTTGGTTTAGCCCCAAAGCAAAAGGCCCGCTGCGTGTGCATACGGGCCTTGTGGGGTTTGCGCGTGCGCTACCAACTCCGCCCGTTGGGGGATAGGAGTAGTAGTGCCAGCGAAAAATTTTTCATAGACCGAATTTAGCACAAAGCGAAACCCCTGCACGCACAAGATGTCTCATTTGTGCAAACCAGCTTCGTCTGGCTCATCCGTTGAGGTGCTAATGAGGCTAGTTTGAATGCCTTTGGCTCGACGCCAAACGTACAAACCATAGCCACTCAAACCGTAGAACATAAACAAAGCAAACAACACGATAGGTGGATGAATCGTGATCACGGCAATGGTCAAAGCCAGCAACACGATCACGACAAACGGAACGCTCCGCTTCATCCGCACATCCTTAAAACTGTAAAAAGGAACATTGGTGACCATCGTCAAGCCAGAGTACAAACACCAAGCAAACATAGGCCAAGCGACCTCGGGACCAGAAACACCCATCTCAGTCATCAACCACATAAAGCCCATCACCAAAGCAGCCGCAGCAGGGGAAGGTAAACCTTGAAAGAAACGCTTATCAACCACGGCTGTGTTGACATTGAAGCGCGCTAAGCGCAAGGCTGCACATGAGATATAAACAAAAGCAGCCACCCAGCCCCAACGCCCCAAGCCCTTCAGTGCCCACTCGTAAGAGATCAAAGCAGGCGCCGCACCAAAGGACACCATATCCGCCAAAGAGTCCATTTGTTCACCAAATGCACTTTGGGTATTGGTCATGCGAGCCACGCGACCGTCTAAGCTATCAAGCACCATGGCGCAAAATACCCCAATAGCAGCCAACTCAAAGCGATCATTCATGGCCATCACAATGGCGTAGAAGCCGCCAAACAATGCGGCCAAGGTGAACAGATTGGGCAAAACATAAACGCCTTTGCTGGGTTTACGTGGCACAAATTCTCCTGAGTGATCTTGTTGTTCTGACATGCGTTGAGCTCCGAAAAGTAGGCCTAGAGTGTAAGCGCTGCGTCAAGTGTTGGAAAACGACAAAGGCCACCGAAGTGGCCTTTGTCGACGCAAAAAAGCTATGCTTAGTTACGGGTTTGGTCAACCAGTTTGTTCTTGGAAATCCAAGGCATCATGGCACGCAATTTGGAACCCACGGTCTCAATGGCATGCTCAGCATTCAAGCGACGACGCGCAGTCATGCTTGGGTAGTTGGTTTTACCTTCCAAGATGAACATCTTGGCGTACTCACCAGTTTGGATACGCTTCAACGCGTTGCGCATGGCTTCGCGTGATTGTTCATTGATCACTTCGGTACCTGTCACATACTCGCCATACTCTGCGTTGTTAGAGATGGAGTAGTTCATGTTGGCGATGCCGCCTTCGTACATCAAGTCAACGATCAGCTTCAACTCGTGCAAGCACTCGAAGTAAGCCATCTCGGGGGCATAGCCAGCTTCAGTCAAAGTCTCAAAGCCCATCTTCACCAATTCAACAGCGCCACCGCACAACACAGCTTGTTCACCGAACAAGTCGGTTTCTGTTTCTTCTTTGAAGTTGGTTTCGATGATGCCGCCTTTACCGCCACCGTTCGCCATCGCGTAGCTCAGAGCCAAGTCGCGCGCTTTGCCAGTTTTGTCTTGATAAACAGCGATCAAAGATGGCACACCGCCGCCTTTGAGGTACTCAGAACGCACGGTGTGACCAGGGCCTTTAGGTGCCACCATGATCACGTCTAAATCAGCGCGTGGGATGACTTGGTTGTAATGCACGTTGAAACCGTGAGCAAACGCCAAAGTTGCGCCTTGCTTCATGTTAGGGGCCACATTGTTGTTGTACACCTCAGGGATGTTTTCGTCAGGCAACAAGATCATGACCACGTCAGCGGCTTTGACAGCATCGTTGACTTCCATCACGTTCAAGCCAGCTTTGGCCACTTTGTCCCATGAAGCACCGCCTTTACGCAGACCGACCACGACTTTGACGCCGCTTTCGTTCAAGTTTTGTGCGTGTGCATGGCCTTGTGAAC
>CANFZT010000026.1 GCA_947451565.1 Comamonadaceae bacterium
CGAACTTCTTGGCCAAGCCAGAACTGATCGCCCAAAACAAGATGATGTGCAACAAAACCACCAGACTCAATCCGACAACATGCTTGCCTGGATTGCGTTGTTGACTGGCGTAGTCTTTCATGTGTGTGTGGCTCCTGGTTATCTTTGTTGCAAAAATAGACGAGTTATCTTTGCAATCGTTTGCAATTCTATTTAGGCTAAATTTCTCAGCAACCGGGACAAACCCTAAGTTTAAAAAATCGTTTGTTGCATTCAAATTACACTAGGGAAAGTCCTGATTTCATTGGTTTAATCAAGAAAAAACAAGGGGTTACTGTTCATATTTAAATCTGAACATTCAAAGAATATTTGAAAAACCAAGCAATCTTGTTGCAAACGTTTGCATTGATGCGCAAAATTCGTTCACTCATTGCAATGCATCCAAGGCACGACAAAGAGTCACACTTCCAGTTCAGCTAATTAAATGCAGCAAAACTGGGGATTTTTAAACTTGTATAGGAGACGTTTGTGAAAGCAAACAAGAAAACAATCAGTCCAAAAACGATTGCAGTCGCAGCCTCATTGGCCGCAATGCAAATTGGTGCGGTTTATGCACAAAGCTTGAACTTAGATGAAGTCGTTGTCACGGCCTCTCCAACGGGCCGCACAAAGATGAAGTCGAGCGACTCCGTCACCTCAGTGGGCGAAGAAGCCATCATGCGCAGTGGCGCTACCAGTGCCGCTGAAATTTTGCGCTCTATTCCAGGTATTCGCGCCGAATCTTCCGGCGGTGAGGGCAATGCAAACATCACGGTGCGTGGCGCTCCCGTGTCCGCAGGTGGCAGCCGTTATGTACAAATGCAAGAAGATGGATTGCCAGTTTTGTTGTTTGGTGACATTTCCTTTGGCACACCAGACCAATTCATGCGAACAGACTTCACAACAGACCGCGTCGAAGTGGTTCGTGGCGGAAGCGCTTCAACCTTGGCAAGCAATGCCCCTGGCGCCATCATCAACTTTGTGAGCAAAGCAGGTCGCGATGTGGGTAACGCTGTTGGTGTCACCACCGGCTTGGGTTCACGTCTGAACCGCTATGACTTCAACTTCGGCAGCGCCATAGGTGCTGACACCTACTTCAACATGGGTGGTTTCACACGTCAAGGTGAAGGCGGCCCATTCAAAACAGGCTTCAACTCACAAGACGGTGGTCAATTCAAAGCCAGCGTCACCAAAGAGTTGGACAAAGGTAGCTACGTTCGCGTGAACTTCAAAAACCTGGACGACAAGACACCTACCATCTTGCCAGTACCCACAAAAGTGACGAATGGCAGCATCCAAACATTGCCAGGCATTGATCCACGCAATGCGTTCTTCATCAACCCCAATATGACGCGTGACACCACGATTGATCGCAATGGCAATCAAGTCACAACAAACCCTGCGGATGGTTTGCACGTCACCAGCCGATCTATCGGTTTGGAAGCCAAGTTGAACTTGGACAGCGGCTGGACCGTTGAAGAAAGAATGCGTAAGAGCACCAATGGCGGACGTTTTGTGGGCATGTTCCCTGCAGACAACGGCAACGGCGGCAATACATTCACAGGCACGATGTTCAACACATCGTTGGACAACATGGACAACATGTTCAACGATCTGAAAGCCTCAAAATCATTTGATATGAACGGTGGCAAGTCTGTGTTTACCGGTGGCTTGTTCACTGGCTCACAAAACTTGGCCCAAACTTGGTTCTGGAACCAATACACAGTTGGCACAAATGGTTCATGGTCTGCGCCTGTATCTAGTGGATGGAATACATGGGGCGGTTGCTGCTCACGTACTTATGACGTGAAGTACAACGTGACTGCACCATACGCTGCCCTGAGCTGGGAAAAAGACAAGTTGACGGTTGAAGGTAGCGTCCGCCAAAACGACATGTCAGCGACAGGACAAACATTCCAAGGCTCGACACCTACCAGCGCCACATCTCTGTCAAGCGCATCATGGAATGCCGCATCAGCTGACACGGTGAACTACAAGCAAAGCAAAATGTCTTACTCTGGTGGCGCTAACTACGCCCTGAACAAAGACACCGCTTTCTTTGCCCGCCTGAGCGAAGGTTACAACTTTGCCGCAGACCGTCTGTTGTATGGCACTGCAGGCTCATTGAATGGCAGCAAACCTGTTTCATTCAACCGTCTGAAACAACAAGAATTGGGCATCAAGCACCGCGAAGGTAATCTGAGCTTGTTTGGATCGTTCTTCATGGCTCAAACTGACGAGTCGAACTACGAAGCCACAACACAAAAGTTCACCACCAATAGCTACGATGCGAAAGGTTTCGAACTTGAGGCAGGCTATCGCTCGGGTGCATTCCGATTGAGCGCTGGTGCCACCATCACAGATGCAAAGATCAAGAGCTCTTTGACAGCTGCTGAAGTGGGCAAGAAGCCACGCCGCCAAGCTGACATCATGTACGCATTGTCACCTTCATACCGTACAGGTGATCTTGAGTATGGTGCTGCAATCATTGGTTCTAGCAAGTCTTACGGTGACGATGCCAACACCATCACAATGGATGGTTACGTGATCACTAACTTGTTCGCGAACTACCGCATCAACAAACAAACCTCTGCAATTGTTAGCATCAACAACGCTTTCAACAAATTGGCTTTCACAGAAGTTGAAGGCGACGGCCATGCCGCTCGCGCTTTGGCAGGTCGTAGCGCCAAGGCAACTTTGAAGTACGAGTTCTAAAACTCATGAAGAAACCAAGACGCGCAAGTGCCTTGGTTTCTTTTACTTGAAGATCAATTGTGCTGCGCCCACAAGGCTCAGCACATCTCATACCGAATTGTGAACACTATGCCCCTCATTGAAGATTGCCACGTCATATCAGGACAGGCCCATCTTCCAGCTCGCATCAATGAGCTGCTTGAAAGCGCCCCCATAACTCGCGCCGTTGTTTTGCGCGAACGTCTGAATGTCGAGTTCCCTGTTCTGCGCGACAGACTATCTCGCCTATACGGCGGCAATAAGAATTTCTCTGATTGGCTGAACCAATTGGTGGTTCAGTCAGTACACCTCGCGTTGTCGCGCCCCGATGATTTGTGGGCCTTGGATGTGCAACGCGCCTCGCAGACCAACTGGCATTTGAATGGTTCATTGGGCTATTGCGCCTACGTCGATAAGTTTGCAGGCGACTTGCCTGGCGTGCGTACGCGCATTGCGCATTTGCAAGAGCTGGGCGTGACCTACTTGCACCTGCTGCCGTTCCTCAAACCAGGCACGCCACCCAACGATGGTGGCTTTGCAGTAGCCAGCTATGACGAAGTTGACCCAGCGCTGGGCAACAACCAAGATTTGCAAATACTCACGAAAGAGTTACGTGCCGCAGGCATCAGCTTATGCAGCGACTTTGTGTTGAACCATGTCTCACACGAACACAAATGGGCATTGAAGGCTCGCGCGGGCGATGCACACTATCAATCGTATTTCCATTGGGCAAAAACGTCCGAGGAAGTGGCTGCACAAGAAAAAAATCTGATTCAAATCTTCCCCAACACGGCCCCCGGTAATTTCACCTTCATTCCTGAAGTCAAAGCGTGGGCTTGGACTACGTTCTACCCGTATCAATGGGATCTGAACTACACACAACCTGACGTATTTGCAGAGATGTCGCAGTCGCTCTTGCAACTGGCCAACTTAGGTGTCGAGGCTTTCCGCTTAGATTCCACAGGTTTTTTATGGAAACGCGCTGGCACCAACTGCATGAATCAACCCGAAGTCCATTGGATCTTGCAGGCCCTGCGTTGCATCACCAACATTGCGGCCCCCGGCGTGCTCTTAAAGGCCGAGGCCATCATGCCCACGCAAGACTTGCCACCCTACTTTGGTTTGGGTGACACAAAAGGTGCAGAGTGCCATGTGGCCTATCACTCCAGCCTCATGTCAGCGAGCTGGGTGGCCTTGGCTGAAGAAAACACACAAATCATTCAAGACGTGCTCTCGCACACGCCCGCCCTGCCCGATGGCTGCGCATGGATGACCTATGTACGCTGCCATGACGACATTGGCTGGAATGTGTTGCGCCCCGAGATGGATGCACGCGGTGCGGATCAACGCGCACGCCTGTTGCATGCATCGCAATTCTTTGCGGGGAAGGTTTCTGGCAGCTATGCACAAGGCGCGGCCTTTCAAGCAAGCGACCCCACGGTGGTGCACGGCACCAACGGCATGGCCGCTGCCTTAGTGGGCTTGACATCCGCACAAACACCAGCAGAACAAGAAGCTGCCAAATCACGCTTGGTGATGATGCAGGCCTTGTCATTGTTTGTGGGCGGCTTGCCCCTGATTTACATGGGTGACGAATGGGGGCAAGGCAACACCTCGGCTGAAGAGATCGCTCAACGTCAAGGCCCTGATGGTCGTGAGTTGCATCGCCCCATGTTTGATGAGCATGGCTTTGCCAATCGCCATGATGAGTCAACGCTACAAGGCCAGATTTATGCCGCACTGCGCGCATTCATTCAATCCAAAAAGCAAAACAGCAGTTTGAGTGCCACACATCCATTGAGCATTTGGAATACCGGCACAAGTGCTGTCTTGGGCTTGAAGCGTGGCGCCCATGTCCTAGGCTTGTTCAATTTCTCAGGACAACCACAAACCTTGTCGCCCACGCCAGCAATCACGCAAAATTGCATGACATATGGCACTGATTTAATTTCAGGCAAGTCCATTGATCTGCAAGGTTTGCAGCTCACCCCTTACTCAGCCATTTGGCTTAAAAAATGAGCACACACCTCAAGCCGCATCTGTCGTTTTGGCAAATCCTCAGCATGAACTTCGGGTTCTTCGGAATCCAATACAGCTTTGGCCTGCAACAAGCCAACATGAGTCCCATCTACCAATACTTAGGTGCAGACGAGGCCAGCTTGCCTTTGCTTTGGCTTGCGGGTCCGATGACGGGTTTGCTGGTGCAGCCCATCATAGGTGCGATGAGTGACCGCACCATCAGCAGATGGGGCCGTCGTACGCCCTTCTTCATGATTGGCGCAATCTTGTGCAGTATCTGCTTGCTGTTCATGCCGTTCAGCCCCACCCTGTGGTTTGCTGCGAGCTTGCTTTGGATTTTGGATGCCTCCAACAACGTGACCATGGAGCCCTACCGTGCTTACGTGAGTGACCGGCTCAACACCAACCAACACTCATTGGGCTTTTTGACCCAAAGCGCATTCACGGGCTTGGCACAAACCTTGGCATATCTCACCCCCTCGCTCTTGTTCTGGTTTGGCCTGAACAAAGATGCAGTGAATGACAGCAATATTCCACACATCACGGTCATTGCATTTTTGATTGGCTCCGTGCTGTCATTCACGACAGTGTGGTGGTCCGTGCATTCGACGCCTGAACTGCCTCTGACAAACCAAGAGCGTGAGGCCATCTTGGCCAAGCCTACCGGCATCAAAGCCACGCTGGATGAAATTGTGGAAGCTGTGCGCGAGATGCCTCAAGCCATGCGCCAACTCTGGTGGATGAAGTTGTTCCAGTGGTACGGCATGATGTGTTACTGGATTTACATCGTGCCTTCAATCGCCAAATCGGTGTTTGACACATCGGATGCTTCGTCACAAGGCTTTCGTGATGCGGGTTTGCTCAACGGGCAAATTGGTGGCTTCTACAACTTTGTAGCTTTCGTGGCAGCCTTCGCTCTCATTCCACTGACACGACGCTTTGGACCCAAACTGGTCCATGCAGCCTGTTTGTCACTCGCAGGCGTTGGCATGTGGTGCTTGCCGAACATACAAGACACGGCGTTGTTGTTTGTCCCTATGGTGGGCATTGGCTTGGCTTGGGCCAGCATCATGGGCAACCCCTACATCATGTTGGCCCGCAGCATTCCACCTGAGCGTGCTGGCGTGTACATGGGCATCTTCAACATGTTCATTGTCTTGCCCATGATCATTCAGATGCTCACATTGCCGCTGTATTACGACAGCTTGTTGGGCAGCGACCCAAGGCATGTCATTCAATTGGCCGGCTGCTTCTTGGGCATTGCTGCATTGCTCACGCTTCGTGTGAAAACCAATGACTAAACCTATTCGCATTGCACTCGCTGGTGAGGCATTGATTGACCTCATCGCCAGTCCTGACGGAACGTTCACGCCGTGTTTGGGTGGTGCGGTGTACAACTTGGCCCGCGCACTGTCTCGCCAAGGCGTGGGGTCGATGTATCTCAACCCACTTTCGTCAGACCGCTTTGGTCGTTTGCTTGCACAACAACTCGAGCAGGATGGCGTAGCACTTGCAAAGCCAACTCCTGTGCAGGAGGTTACATCGCTAGCCGTGGTGAACTTAGACGAAACAGGACACCCCGATTACGCCTTCTACCGCGAAGGCGTGGCTGATCGAACCATCAATGCCGCGTCGTTACAAAACAGTTGCAGTCAGCTCTCAGAACTTAAGATGGTTTGCACAGGTGCACTCGCCCTCGATGCACGCGACCAAGGCCATTACTTGCCGTGGCTAAAGACACAAAAGCAGGCAGGTCACTGGGTGGTGGTCGATGCCAATCTTCGCCCGTCGGTCATGCCTCATTTGCCAAGCTACCGCGCTGCCATTCAGCAGGCGTTGGCCCTAGCTGACATCATCAAGGTCAGTGATGAGGATTTGATTCACCTCGGTTTAGAAGGGGCCTCACCCGTTGAGAGTGCGCAGCAATTGCTCAGACAGACCTCTGCGCAACTCTTAGCCTTGACATTAGGTGAGCACGGCGCGTGGCTGATGTCTGCCAATGGCTTGCTGTGCTTTGGGCGTGAAAGAACGAAGCTGACTATTGCCGATACGGTGGGTGCAGGAGACAGTTTTTTGGCAGGTTTGCTCGCAGCCTTGCTCAATCAAAACCTAGACATCAGCAGTCAGGCAGCGCTCGAACAGCTCTTGCGTCATGCCGTTGCCAGCGCCAGTTTGTGCGTTCAAGAAAAGGGCTGTGTACCGCCCACTTGGGATCAGGCACACGCTTGGTCTGTGGCGCATCCATTGAATTTTTAACAACAAATAGCCACAAACGACAAAAAGCGCTTGCCATGTAACTTAATTACATTAAAATTTACAGATTAATCTAATCCAGTTACAACCATGCTTGACCGAATCCAATCCACTTTGCAGTCATTGGCCCCCGCCGAGCAGCGGGTGGGCAAGTTGCTGTTGAGCGACCCGCGTAGTTTTGCGAGCACCCCTGTCGCAGACTTAGCCGAACGCGCCCAGGTGAGCAAACCCACCGTGGTGCGTTTTTGCCGCAGCATGGGCTACAAAGGGCTTAGTGATTTTAAGCTCAAGCTCGCAGGCAGTATCAGCGAAGGCGTGCCCTTCATCCACCGCAGCGTTGGCGCACAAGACAGCAGCAATGATGTGCTGGTCAAAGTCATTGACAACACCGTCACTGCGTTTTTGAAATACCGCAACGATGCCTCGGCCGCTCAGATTGATAAGGCGGCAGAAGCCATTGCACTCAGCCACAAAAAAGGCAAACGCCTTGAGTTTTTTGGCGTAGGCAACTCAGGCATCGTGGCACAAGACGCGCAACACAAATTTTTTCGCCTAGGCTTTCACACCATTGCGCACAGCGATGGCCACATGCAGATCATGAGCGCTTCCTTGCTCGGCCCTGGTGACTGCTTGGTGGTGTTCTCTAACTCGGGCCGCACGCGCGACTTGCTCGACTCGTGTGAGATTGCCAAAAAGAATGGCGCCACCACCGTGGTGGTCACAGCCTCTGGCTCACCCTTGGCCAGCGTCGGAAAAATTCACCTCGCAGCAGATCATCCTGAAAGTTACGAAAAATTTAGCCCCATGGTGTCGCGCTTGCTGCACCTGATGATCGTCGACGTATTGGCAACCGCTGTTGCTTTGCGTATTGGCAGTGCACAGTTGCAGCCCTTGCTGCGCAACATGAAACAAAACCTCCTTAACAAACGTTACTCATGACACAGAACACCCCTTCAGCAGGTACGCTGGACATCGTGATTTTTGGCGGCGCTGGCGATCTGTCATTCCGCAAACTCTTGCCCGCGCTCTACATGGCGCATTTGCATGACAAACTCGATGTCTCAGCACGCATCATTGCCGTGGGTCGCCAAGATTGGACCCGCCAAGAGTATTTGGACTTCATCGACAAAAACTCGCCCGCGTTCATTGAGAAAGATGCGTTCACCGCAAACGACTGGCAAAGCTTTCTGAGCCGACTGGCCTACGTGAGCATGGACGTCACCAATGCCAACGACTTCGCCAAACTCAAAGACTTGTGCCACACGCCCGCGCTGCGCGTGTATTACTTGGCTACGGCACCGAGCTTGTTCACACAAATTTGCGCCCACCTGTCTAACGCAGGTTTGGTGGATGGGCAGTCGCGCGTAGTGCTGGAAAAACCGCTGGGCACTGACCTCGCCTCGGCACGCGAAATCAACACGAATGTGGCCCGTTATTTTGACGAACAACAGATTTACCGCATCGACCATTACCTGGGCAAAGAAACCGTCCAAAACCTGATGGTGCTGCGCTTTGGCAATGCCATTTTCGAACCGCTCTGGCGTGCACCTTACATCAAGAGCGTGCAAATTACGGTGGCCGAAAGCGTGGGCGTAGGAAGTCGCGCAGGTTTTTACGACGGCGCAGGTGCGATGCGCGACATGATTCAAAACCATTTGTTGCAGCTCTTGTGCATCGTGGCCATGGAGCCGCCTATTTCTTTAGGCGCCGATGATGTGCGCGATGAGAAACTCAAAGTCTTGCGCTCGCTGCGCAAGATGGATTTGGCCGACATCAAACGCGACACCGTGCGCGGCCAATACACCGCCGGGGCCTCAGAGGGTGCTGCTGTCAAAGGCTATTTAGAAGAAGACAACGTGCCCGCCAACAGCCGCACCGAAACTTTTGTGGCCTTGCGCGCGCAAATCAACAATGCACGCTGGGCCAATGTGCCTTTCTTCCTGCGTACGGGCAAGCGCATGCAGCGTCGCGAATCGCAAATCATCATTGAGTTTGCAGATCAACCCTTCTCTATCTTTGGTTCCACCGCACAGCAAGAGCCCAACCGACTCATCATTACGCTACAACCTGAAGAGTCGATTCAGTTGGAGATGATGGTCAAAGAGCCTGGGACCGGCATGAACTTGCATCCTGTGAAGCTGGGCCTTGACTTGCAACAGTCTTCTGACAAACGCCGTGCCGAAGCTTACGAGCGCTTGTTGATGGATGTCATCAAAGGCCGCCTGACTCACTTCATGCGCCGCGACGAATTGGAAGCGGCATGGATTTGGGTCGAACCCATCATCAACGGCTGGGCTGAGTTAGACGACAAACCACGCGCTTACTCAGCGGGCAGCTGGGGGCCTGCAGCTTCGTCGGCGTTGATGGCCCGTGAAGAATTGTCTTGGTTTGAGGAAGCCTGATGCACAGCACATGGCACCCTGAATCACGCGGATCATTGACGGTACACACCGTCAGCCCCACCGAACTGAATGTGCGTTTAGCACAAGACATTGCACAACGTTTAGCTGCAGCCATTCAAGTACGCGGGTTTGCCGTGCTGAGTGTGTCTGGCGGTAAATCCCCCGTGGCTTTGTTTGAAGCGCTGCGTGTGACGGACATCGATTGGTCGCGCGTGCGTATCACTTTGGTGGATGAGCGTTGCGTGCCACGCAACCATCCGGACAGCAATGCGCTGTTGGTTCAAAGCCATTTGCAGCAAGACCTCGCGGCCAAGGCCCAACTGGTATTCATGGTGACCAAAGCATCTGAGCCTTTGGACACACCTGCAGCACAAGCCAAAGCAGCAGGGATTGCCTTGCTCGCAGCGAGTCCGGCTGACGTGTTGGTGTTGGGCATGGGCGCAGACGGCCACACGGCCTCGTTATTTCCAGAGGCGCCCAATTTGGCAGAGGCGCTGGATTTGCGCAACACACAAACCTGTGTGTCCATTGAGTTGGCCCAACCTCCCGCCAATGCCCCCTATGCACGCATCACCCAAACTTTGGCGCAAATTCTGTCAGCACGTCACATCGTATTGCCACTGACAGGCGCTGACAAACTCAATACCTTGCAGCAGGCTTGGAAGCAAGCCACACCTGCCTTGCCGATTTCCTTTGTGTTGCAACAAACCCAAACGCCTGTGGCGCTTTGGCTTGCCAACTGAAAACCATGACCACACCTCTACACCCCACCCTCGCCACGGTCACCGCACGCATTGAACAACGCAGCGCGCAAACACGCCAAGCCTATTTGGACGTGTTGGCCAAAGCCAAAAAGCCCGGCCCTTACCGTGGCGGCATGGGATGCGCCAATGCAGCTCACGCTTATGCAGCAATGCCTGCCAACGACAAACTGGTGCTGCGCCAAGAGCGTCAACCTAACGTTGGCATCATCACGGCCTACAACGACATGCTGTCAGCCCATCAACCGTATGAGCATTACCCGGAAAAAATCCGTGCAGCAGCTCGAGCCGCAGGTGCCACAGCCCAAGTCGCAGGTGGCGTGCCCGCCATGTGTGATGGGGTGACCCAAGGCGAAGATGGCATGGAGCTGTCATTGTTTTCACGCGATGTGATTGCGTTGGCCACGGCCGTAGGCTTGTCGCACAACGTGTTTGATGCCGCACTGTTCTTAGGCGTGTGCGACAAAATCGTCCCCGGCCTCTTCATCGGGGCTTTGCAGTTTGGTCATTTGCCTGCGGTGTTTGTACCCGCGGGCCCCATGACCTCTGGTTTGTCAAATGACGACAAAGCCAAAGTGCGTCAGCAATACGCACAAGGTTTGGTCAGCCGCGAAGTGTTGCTCGAAGCCGAACAAGCTGCATACCACAGCGCAGGCACCTGCACTTTTTACGGCACGGCCAACTCTAACCAAATGCTCATGGAAATCATGGGTTTGCATTTGCCTGGCTCGTCGTTTGTAAATCCGGGCACACCCTTGCGCGAGGCCCTGACCGTCGATGCCGTCAAACGCGCAGTCGCTCTTTCGCAAAACAAAGCAGCAGGCATTGGCTACCAAATCAACGCCAAAGTCATCGTCAACGGCATCGTAGGTTTATTAGCCACAGGTGGCTCGACCAACCACACGTTGCATATCGTCGCCATGGCCCGCGCTGCGGGTCTCATCGTGAACTGGGATGACTTCTCTGATCTCTCCGCTTGCGTTCCCTTGCTCGCCCGTGTGTACCCCAACGGCAGCGCCGATGTGAACCACTTTCAAGCCGCCGGTGGCATGGGCTATTTGATGGCTCAGTTGCTCAGCGTAGGTTTGCTGCACGACGATGTGCAGACCATCATGGGACAAGGCCTGCACCGCTATGCCGTGGAGCCTTGGCTCAACCCAGCGTTGAACGGTCAACTCGATTGGCGTGATGTGCCCGCACAGTCTGCCGATGAAGCGGTCTTGCGCCCTGTGACCAACCCCTTCAGCGCCGATGGCGGCTTGCGTTTGTTACAAGGCAATTTAGGCCGAGCCGTGGTGAAAGTCTCGGCCGTCAAACCCGAACACCGTCAAGTGCGTGCCCCTGCCATTGTGCTGACTGATCAAAAACAACTTGGCCAACTCTTCAAAGAAGGCAAGCTCGAGCGCGACTTCGTGGCCGTGGTGCGCAACCAAGGCCCACAAGCCAACGGCATGCCTGAGCTGCATCGCTTGACGCCCGTGCTCGGTGTGTTGCAAGACAAAGGCTTCAAAGTCGCCTTGCTCACCGATGGCCGCATGTCGGGCGCATCAGGCAAGGTGCCTGCCGCGATTCACCTTAGCCCTGAGTCCGTCAACGGCGGCTTGATTGGCAAAGTGCAAGACGGCGACATGATTGCGCTCGACTGCGACACCCAAACTTTGCAGCTCGAAGTGAGCGATGCAGAACTCGCCACACGCACAGCCCCTGCGCCAGATTTGTCTGGTAACCAATATGGCACTGGCCGAGACATCTTTGCTTTGTTCCGCGCCAATGCTGCACTGGCCGAAGAAGGCGCATCGCCTTTATTCACACACCTCTAAAGCAGATTCGATATGACCCAACTCAACCCCGCTTTCACCCGTCCAGCATTCACCTCACGCGTGGTGCCTGTCATCGTCATCACTCACCCAGACCAAGCCGTGCCCATGGCACACGCTCTGCTTGAAGGCGGCGTGGATGTGATGGAAATCACCTTGCGCCATGCCGCAGGTTTGCCTGCGATTGAACAAGTCGCCAAACATGTCCCACAGATGCATGTGGGGGCAGGTACGGTGACACGCGCCGAAGAAATGGCCGGTGTGCAAGCCGCGGGAGCCAGTTTTGCACTCTCACCCGGCATGACCGATGCACTCGTGCAAGCGGCCATGAATTGCAAACTGCCGTTCATGCCCGGCGTGATGACGCCCGGTGAAGTGATGGCCGCGCGTGACTATGGATTTGGCCTGGTCAAACTCTTTCCCGCAGCACAAGCCGGCGGCTTGGCCATGCTCAAAGCCTTGGGCGGCCCCTTGGGCGATATGCGCTTTTGCCCCACAGGTGGCGTATCGCTGGCAAATATGGGTGAATTCTTGAAGCAACCCAATGTGGCGATGGTGGGAGGCTCATGGCTCACGCCAATAGAGGTGGTCGAACGTGGTGATTGGGCTGAAATCACCCGATTGGCCCGTGAAGCCACGGCAGCAGCAAACGTAAATTAATTCAACAGGTTGATCAAAAGTTTCATTCAACTGAGTCGAGAAACGCCATAAATTTGACGAGAATCCAAACATGATGACCCCATTCGTCCCCCCACACAAACGCCGTGCATGGCAAGCCCTGCAAGCCTTGGCTCAAGGGTCACAACCACATTTGCGTGAGTTGTTGAAAAACCCAGAACGCAACGCGGCCTTGCATGCCAGTGGCGCTGGCATCAGCATCGACTACGAACGCCAACGCGTCACACGCGAAGTGATGGCACAACTCTTGGCTTTGGCTGACGAATCACAAGTCATGCCACAAGCACAAGCCATGTTCAAAGGCGAGCCCATCAACGCCACCGAACAACGTGCAGTGTTGCACGTCGCCTTGCGCGGCAGCCATGTACCCAACCCACCTTGGGGCCATGAAATTTCTAAGCAAGTCGCGAATGAATTGCACCGTGTGTGTACTTTTGCTGAGAAAGTGCGCGAAGGTCAGATGAAAGGCTTTGGCGGCGAGTCCATCACCGATGTGGTCAACCTCGGCATTGGTGGCTCCGACCTCGGCCCGCGCATGACCACCGAAGCGCTCAGTCACTTGACGCGCGACAGCTTCAAAAACAAAGTGCGCGTCCACTACGTGTCCAACGTGGACGCGTGGAGCCTGTACACCGCACTGGCCTACCTCAACCCGGCACGAACCGCCTTTGTGGTGCAAAGCAAAACTTTCACCACGCAAGAAACCATGACTTTGGCGGCATCCGCTAAGCGCTGGTTAACCGATGGTGGCTGCCCCACTGACCAATTGGGCAAACACCTGATTGCGGTGACGGCCAACCCACAAATCTCTGCTGCACAAGGCTTCACCCCTGAGCACACCTTTGGTTTTTGGGATTGGGTCGGTGGCCGTTACTCGGTGTGGTCTGCCATTGGTTTGCCTTTGGCCATCTCGATTGGTGCCTTTGCTTTTCAAGACATGCTGTTGGGCGCACGCGCCATGGACGAGCATTTCCTCACTGCGCCTTCTGACCAGAACCTGCCTTTGCTCATGGCCTTGTTTGGCGTATGGAACCGCAATTTCTTGGGCGCCACCACGCACAATATTGCTCCCTACGCCTCGCCTTTGGGGAAGTTCGCCTCGTTCTTGCAACAAATGGACATGGAGTCCAACGGTAAGGGCACGCACATTGATGGCAGTCCTGTTGAAGTGGCCACCGCGCCTGTGTTGTGGGGCGGTTTAGGCATTGACGGTCAACACGCCTACTTCCAGCTCATCCACCAAGGCAAGCACTTGGTGCCGATGGATTTCATTGGTTTGCGCACCGAGCGCAGCCCCTTGCCGTTTGCAGCCGAACATCACCGCGTGGTCTTGCTCAACATGCAAGCCCAAGCCCAAGCCTTAGCCATCGGCCGTACGCCTGAAGAAACCGTGCATGAGCTGCGTGACAGCGGCATGGATGAAGCCGAAGTTCAGCGCTTGGCCCCACACCGCAGCTACCCTGGCAACGTGCCCAGCACCACCATTTGGGTGGACGCGCTCACGCCACGCAGCATGGGCGCGCTCATGGCTTTGTATGAACACAAGGTATTCTGCCAAGCCGCCATCTGGGGCATCCACGCCTATGACCAATGGGGCGTCGAGCTGGGCAAGAAAATGGCTAAAGATATTGAAGCCGCCGAAGCGGCGCGCCTGAAAGCGTGATGCATGTTTGAGTCACGCGATCCAACCGTGGCCAACGCAGCAGCTTATCCACGGTTGCTGGGCGACATCGGCGGCACCAATGCCCGCTTTGGCTGGCAGGCGCAGGAAGATGCCCCGATCAGCCATGTACAAGTGTTGCCTTGTGCCGAACACGAATCGTTGTTGGCCGCTGCACAAACGTATCTCACAGAGCAAGGCCTGAGCGCCCCGCCCTGCGCGGCCTTTGGCATTGCCAACCCTGTCACGGGTGATCAAGTGGCCATGACCAACCACCACTGGAAGTTTTCAGTCAACGCCTTGCGCGAAGGTTTGGGTGTGTCGCACTTTTTGCTGCTCAACGACTTCACTGCCTTGGCTTTGTCGCTCATACGCTTGCCCGAATCGCAAAAGCGCCAAATCGGCAGCGGTATGGCGACACCGAATGCCGCCATTGGTTTGATTGGCCCAGGCACCGGTTTGGGTGTTTCGGGTTTGTTCCCCGTGGGCTACCAAAACAAATGGATACCCATCGCGGGCGAAGGGGGCCACGTCAGCCTGACCGCCACCACTGAACACGAGTTTGCAGCCATTCAGCAACTACAAAAACGCTACGGCCATGTTTCTGCCGAACGCGTGATTTCTGGCGCAGGCTTGGTCGATCTATACCACGCCTTGTGTGATTTGAAAGACGGTCAAGGACGCGAAATCACCACACCTGGCGAAGTGTTAGAACGCGCCCAAGAAGTACCCACCTCCACCGCCAACGAAGCGCTGGATATGTTCTGTGGCTTCTTGGGCTCCGTTGCAGGCGACTTGGCCTTAATGCTGGGCGCACGCGGCGGTATCTACATTGGTGGCGGCATCGTGCCGCGTTTGGGCGAACGTTTTGATGCCTCACCGTTTCGTGAGCGCTTTGAAGCCAAAGGTCGTTTCAAAAAGTATTTACAGGATGTACCGACCTGGGTCATCCACAGCCCTGTATCGCCCGCCTTGCAAGGAGCTTCGCAGGCTTTGTCATTGACGCAATGGCAATAGTTTTTCCACCTATATGCAACTTCGCAGCTTGACTGCAGGGGAATGCGCAGGTTCAAACATCACAAACTAGAGCACTACATGACTGACAAAACTTCAGCCAAAGCCACACAGCAGGCCAAAGAAAACGAACGCCCATTAGTAGAAGACATTCGACTCTTGGGCCGCATCTTGGGCGATGTGATTCGCGAACAAGAAGGCAAAGAAGCGTATGAGTTAGTCGAACAAGTGCGCAAACTCTCGGTGGCCTTTCGCCGCGACGCCGATACCAGCGCCGACAAAGCGCTGAAAAAACTCTTGGCCTCTCTAAGCGCCGAAGCCACGGTCAGCGTCATTCGCGCCTTCACTTACTTCAGCCATTTGGCCAACCTCGCCGAAGACCGCCACCACATTCGCCGCCGTGCCATTCATGAACGCGCAGGCCACACGCAAGAAGGCAGCTTGTCTGTCGCCTTGAGTCGCCTCAAGGCCGCTGGCATTGCGCCCAAGAGCATCGTACAAACATTGGCGCACAGCCATGTGTCGCCTGTACTCACCGCTCACCCCACCGAAGTGCAACGCAAAAGTATCTTGGATGCCGAGCGTGGCATTGCCCAGCTGCTAGGTTTGCGCGACGACATCAAATCACGCTCGGCCCTACACGCCTCCGCCAAAGCGCCAGATGCGTTGGCACAACGCGAACTCGCCGCCAACGAAATGCAACTGCGCGCACGCGTGTTGCAGCTGTGGCAAACCCGTTTGTTGCGTTTCACCAAACTCACCGTGTCGGACGAAATTGAAAATGCGCTCAGCTATTACGAATCCACATTCCTCAGTGAAATTCCCAAGCTCTACGCTGACCTCGAAGCTGAGTTAGGTCACGCCCACGTCCACAGCTTTTTGCGCATGGGCCAATGGATTGGTGGCGACCGCGATGGCAACCCCAACGTCAACGCTGACACCTTGCGCTTTGCGCTGCGTCGCCAATGCGATGTGGCCTTGCGTCACTACCTGACCGAGCTGCATTACCTCGGCACTGAGTTATCGATGTCGGCCATGTTGGTCGATGTCACGCCAGAGATGCATGCCTTGGCCGACCGCTCGCCTGACACCAACGCGCACCGCCAAGACGAGCCCTATCGCCGCGCCCTCACCGGCATGTACGCACGTTTGGCTGCCACGCTCAAAGACCTCACAGGGGGCGATGCGGCGCGCCATGCGGTGGCGCCACAAAACCCTTATCTGTCAGCCCAAGAGTTACTCACCGATTTGCGCGTGATCGCTGAGTCGCTCGAAGCCCAACACGGCAGCGCCTTGATGGCACAACGCCTGACCCCTTTGATGCGTGCGGTGGAGGTGTTTGGCTTTCACCTCGCCACGGTGGACTTGCGCCAAAGCTCTGACCAGCACGAGTTGGTGGTGGCCGAGTTGCTGGCCACAGCAGGCGTGGAGAAACACTATGTCAAGCTCAATGAAGCACAACGCGTTGAAGTACTGAACCAACTGCTGCACGACGCACGTCCGCTGCGCGTGATGGGCGCCAACTATTCCGAACTCGCCCTCAAAGAACTGGCGATTTTCGAAACCGCACGCGAGATGTTGGAAACATTTGGCAAAGACGCGATTCGCCACTACATCATCAGCCACACCGAAACCGTGAGTGACTTGCTCGAAGTGCTGTTGCTGCAAAAAGAAACCGGCTTGATGCGCGGCACCTTGGGCAGCAAAACATCGACGTGCGATTTGATTGTGGTGCCTTTGTTTGAAACCATCGAAGACTTGCGTTGTGCCGCCGACATCATGGGTGGCTTCTACGCCATCGACGGCGTGGCCAATTTGGTCAAGCGCAGCGGTGGTGAGCAAGACATCATGTTGGGCTACTCCGACAGCAACAAAGACGGCGGCATCTTCACCAGCAACTGGGAGCTTTATCGTGCCGAGATTGCCTTGGTCACTTTGTTTGATGGTTTATTCAAACAACACGACATCACCCTGCGCATGTTTCACGGCCGTGGCGGCACAGTCGGTCGTGGCGGCGGCCCCAGCTACCAAGCAATTTTGGCGCAGCCCCCAGGCACGGTGCGCGGGCAAATTCGTCTGACCGAGCAAGGCGAAGTGATTGGCTCCAAATATGCCAACCCCGAAATTGGTCGACGCAATTTAGAAACCCTTGTAGCCGCCACCTTAGAAGCAACCCTGCTGCAAGCTACCAAGCCAGCACCGCAAGCGTTCTTAGATGCCGCGCAGTGGCTCTCACACGCCAGCATGGCCGCTTACCGTGGCTTGGTGTACGAGACGCCGGGCTTCACCGACTACTTCTTTGCGTCCACGCCTTTGCGTGAAATTGCAGAGCTCAACATTGGCTCACGCCCTGCAGCGCGTCCTAAAAGCGGTAATGCGTCACCACGCATTGAAGACTTGCGTGCCATCCCTTGGGGCTTTAGCTGGGGCCAATGCCGCTTGACCCTGCCTGGCTGGTTGGGCTTTGGCTCAGCGGTGGACCAGTTCATCCACCAGCACCCCACGCTCAAACCCAAAGATGCGCTGGCCTTGCTGCAAAAAATGCAACGCCAATGGCCGTTCTTTCGCTCACTGCTGTCGAACCTCGACATGGTGTTGTCTAAGAGCGACCTAGGGCTGGCTTCACGCTACGCCGAGTTGGTCAGTGACACCCGCTTGCGCAAGAAGATTTTTGGGTTGATCGAGGCTGAATGGCACCGCACCTCAGATGCCTTGAAGCGCATCACCGGTGACAAACAGCGTTTGGTCAACAACGCCGCGCTGGAGCGCTCGATGCGCCACCGCTTCCCCTACATCGACCCATTGCACCATTTGCAAGTGGAATTGATTCGCCGTTATCGCGAAGGCAAGCGCCCGCAAGACCGTGATGAGAAAGCCCAACGCGGCATTCACATCTCGATCAACGGCATTGCGGCGGGGTTGCGCAACACCGGCTAAATCCAAGCAGCCTGCACAAAAAGAAACGCCACCCAAGGGTGGCGTTCTGCATAGCGCGTTGATCTAAAAGAAATTACTTCTTAGTGCGCAAACGTGTCAGCTCTTTCTGTGTGTCGCCCCACAGGTCCATGCCCACATTGGTGGCGATGCCTGCGTTGACGTGGGTGAGTTTGTCGCGCATGCGGTTGACTTCGGCCACCGACAACTCGTTGACTTGCATGCCTTTTGCTTTCAAGTCACCCAAGGCTTTGGCAGCTTCGTCACGCGTGTCTTTGCGCTCAAAGTCGCGGCTCACGCGTGCGGCATCAAGCAAGATTTTTTGTTCGGTCTTGCTCAAGCCATCCCACCACTTTTTGCTCACTGTGACGATCCAAGGGCTGTAAACGTGGTTGGTCACACTCAAGTACTTTTGCACTTCGTAGAACTTGCTCGACAAGATGGTGTTGTAAGGGTTCTCTTGGCCATCCACCGTTTTGGTTTCCAAAGCGCTGAACAACTCTGAGAAAGGCATGGGCACCGCATTGGCGCCCAAGATCTTGAAGCTGTCGAGGTACACATTGTTTTGCATC
>CANFZT010000027.1 GCA_947451565.1 Comamonadaceae bacterium
CAGGTGGAGCGGGAGACGGGAATCGAACCCGCGTCATTAGCTTGGAAGGCTAGGGTTCTACCATTGAACTACTCCCGCATCAGATCAGACAAGATCGTCACAGTTGCAGGCCTACCGGCGCATCTACTTGTTGGTTTTCGCTGGTGGAGGGGACTGGATTCGAACCAGTGTAGGCGTAAGCCAACAGATTTACAGTCTGCCCCCTTTAGCCACTCGGGCACCCCTCCGGCGAATCGCGAACTATAGCAGAGTTTTAGGGTATTCGCGAGTCCTTGGATCCAAATGACTCACAAATTCCAGTCCAAATTTAGATTTCTTTGCGCAAGCCATGCCTTGGCTTGCGCAAAATGCCCACAACCAATGAACGGCTGGGGTGGACGCAAAGCCGACAACGGCGAAGGATGGTTGGCTTTCAACACCAAAGCCTCTCGCCGACCTGACGCACCGTCACGCAAACCGAGAAAATTTGATGACTGGGCACTGGATTCGCGCTCAAGCATCTCGGCTTTGGCCTGCGCATGGGCACCCCACAGCATGTACACACAAGCAGGCGCCGAGCGTGCCACCTCGGTCAGCAAAGCGTCGGTCAAACGCTCCCAGCCTCGCTTGGCATGACTGGCGGGCTGACCATCCTCCACGGTCAAGCTGGTGTTGAGCAGCAACACGCCACGCTTGGCCCATGCTTCGAGCGAACCGTTGACAGGGATAGGCTGATTCAAATCGCGCTGCAACTCTTTGAAAATATTGCGCAATGATGGGGGGATTTTCACGCCGGGGGCCACCGAAAAAGACAAGCCCTGCGCCTGATGTGGGCCGTGGTACGGGTCTTGTCCCAGAATGACCCCCTTCACTTGCGACAAGGGGGTGAGTTGCAAAGCCCACAACGGGTGCTTGGGGTACACCACCGCGCCCGCCTCTAAGCGCGATTGCACAAAGGCCGCCAACGAGATGCCTTGCTCGCTGCGCCAAAACGCATCCAGCACAGGCAACCAATCCGGCTGCGTGGGCCAGTCTTGTGGCGACCATTGGGTCAACTGCGGCACAGCCGCCTCAACCCGTTCAGCACCGCCAAACAAATCGCCCGTCATGCGTTTTAAGCCGCAAACAACTCAGCCAGCGCCACACCGGGGTCGGGGGCGCGCATGAAAGCCTCGCCCACCAAGAAGGCATGCACATGGGCATCGCGCATTTGCTGCACATCGCTGCGCTGCGTGATACCACTTTCGGTCACCAACAAACGGTCAGCAGGGACGTCTTTGATCATGCCAATCGTGGTGTCTAAGGACACCTCAAAGTTGCGTAGGTTGCGATTGTTGATCCCCACCAACGGCGTTTTGAGCTTGAGCGCGCGCTGGAGTTCAGCCGCGTCGTGCACCTCAACCAACACCGCCATGTCCAAGCTACGGGCCACCGCCTCCATCTCCGCCATTTGCGCATCGGTCAAACATGCGGCAATGAGCAAGATGCAATCCGCGCCCATCACGCGAGATTCGTACACCTGGTAAGGGTCAACCATGAAGTCCTTGCGCAGCACAGGCAAGTCGCACGAGGCACGGGCTTGCTTGAGGTAATCCACCTGGCCTTGGAAGAAGTCTTTATCAGTCAACACCGACAAGCACGCCGCACCATGCTCGGCATAGCTTTGTGCAATATCGGCAGGAATGAAGTCTTCGCGAATCACGCCTTTAGATGGGCTGGCTTTTTTGATTTCGGCAATCACAGCAGGCAAGCCCGCAGCAATTTTGGCGCGCAACGCACCCACGAAGTCGCGCGTTAGCACGCGGCTTTCAGCATCGGCACGCATGGCCGCCAGCGATTTGCGCTGGAGGGCTGCCGCCACCTCTTGGTGTTTGACCGCAACGATTTTGTTCAGGATGTCTGACATGTGTTTCTTTCTTGCGCCAAGCGCGTGTTTATGCCGCGGCGAGCCGATGCGCCGCCGTGACCAATTGGTCCAGCTTAGCCTTGGCTGCGCCAGACGCCAAGACTTCACGCGCACGCGCAATGCCGGCCTCAATGCTATCCACCACATTGGCCGCATACAAAGCCACACCAGCATTGAGCACCACGATGTCGCGCGCGGGGCCGGCCTGGTTATCCAGCACCCCCAATAACATGGCACGCGATTGCTCGGGCGTTTCCACGCGCAAAGCGCGGTTGCTGCTCATGGAAAAACCAAAATCTTCAGGGTGAATTTCGTACTCGCGCACCTTGCCGTCTTTGAGCTCGCCCACCAAAGTCGACGCGCCCAGAGACACCTCGTCTAGACCATCGCGACCGTACACCACCAAGGCGTGCTCCGCGCCCAAACGCTCTAGCGCACGCACTTGGATACCGACCAAATCAGGATGAAACACACCCATCAAAATATTGGGCGCCCCAGCAGGATTGGTGAGCGGTCCCAAGATGTTGAAAATGGTGCGCACGCCTAGCTCTTTGCGAACGGGCGCGACGTTTTTCATCGCGGGATGATGGTTGGGTGCAAACATGAAGCCAATGCCCACATCGGCAATGCACTTGGCAATTAGCGCAGGCGGCAGGTTGATGTTGACGCCCAAACTCTCCAGCACATCGGCGCTCCCGCTTTTGCTGCTCACGCTACGGCCACCGTGCTTGCTGACCTTGCCGCCCGCCGCAGCCACCACAAACATCGAGCAAGTAGAAATATTGAACGTGTGCGACCCATCGCCACCCGTGCCCACGATGTCCACCATGTGGGTGCGATCGGGCACCTCCACCTTGGTCGAAAACTCGCGCATCACTTGGGCGGCGGCCGTGATTTCGCCAATGGTTTCTTTTTTCACGCGCAGTGCGGCAATAAACGCCGACATCAACACGGGCGACATTTCGCCCGACATGATGAGACGCATGATGTGCAGCATTTCGTCGTGAAAAATCTCACGATGTTCAATAACGCGTTGCAGCGCCTCTTGAGGCGTGATGGCATGTGTATTGATATGTGTGGCGCTTGTCATAGCCTGCCTTTACAAAAAGTTTTTCAACATGGCATGGCCATGCTCGGTGAGGATGGATTCAGGGTGAAACTGCACGCCCTGAATGTCTAGCTCGGTGTGGCGCACCCCCATGATTTCGCCGTCCTCCGTCCACGCCGTGACCTTGAGGCACGAGGGGCATGAGGCCCGTTCAATCGCGAGCGAGTGATAACGGTTGACGGTGAATTTCTCGGGCAGTCCCGCAAACACACCTTCTTGCGTGGTGGTGATGACGCTGGTCTTGCCATGCATCAACTCTTGCGCGCGAACGATCTTGCCGCCAAACGCAGCGCCAATGCTTTGGTGGCCCAAGCACACACCCAATATTGGCAACTTGCCAGCAAAGTGCTGGATGGCCGCTACCGAAATACCCGCCTCAGCAGGTGAACATGGGCCAGGCGATATCACCAAGCGGTCGGGCTGGCGTGCGGCAATGCCTTCGAGCGTGATTTCGTCGTTGCGAAACACTTCCACCTCGGCACCCAACTCACCAAAGTATTGAACGATGTTGAAGGTGAAGCTGTCGTAGTTGTCGACCATCAGGAGTTTGATCTTGCTCATTCCAAACCCTCCTCTACCAACTCGCTGGCACGCAACAAGGCGCGCGCTTTGTGTTCTGTTTCTTTCCATTCCAGCTCGGGCACCGAGTCGGCCACCACACCAGCGGCGGCTTGCACGTAAAGCGTGTCGTTTTTGATGATGCCGGTGCGAATGGCAATCGCCACATCCATGTCACCTGCAAAACTCAAGTAACCACAAGCACCGCCGTACAAACCGCGCTTGGTGGGTTCGAGCTGGTCAATCAATTCCATCGCGTGCACCTTGGGTGCGCCCGTCAGCGTGCCCGCCGGGAAGGTGGCTTTGAGCACATCCATGCTGGTCAGCGGTTGACCATCTGCGCCATCAAGCAACAAGCCTTCCACATTACTCACGATGTGCATCACATGGCTGTAGCGCTCCACCACAAAGGCCTCAGTCACTTTGACGCTGCCGGTTTTGGCAATGCGGCCAATGTCGTTGCGTGCCAGGTCAATCAGCATCACATGCTCGGCACGTTCTTTGGGGTCGTTGATGAGCTCCACCTCGGCGGCCTTGTCCGCCTCGGGCGTGGCACCGCGCGGGCGCGTCCCAGCCAAGGGGCGGATGGTGACTTTTTGCCCTTCGGGCGTGGACTCTTGACGCACCAAAATCTCGGGCGATGCGCCCACCACGTAGGCGTCGCCGAGATTGTAGTAATACATGTACGGGCTAGGGTTCAACGAACGCAAGGCGCGGTACAGCGACAACGGGCTGGCCGTGAACTTTTTATGAATGCGCTGCCCCACCTGTACTTGCATGAAGTCACCGGCTGCAATCAGGTCCTTGGCGCGCAGCACGGCGGCCAAGTAATCGTCTTTCGCAAAACTACGCTCGGCAGGATGACTGGCGCAAGGCGCAATGGACGGCGCTTGCGCGGGCGCTTTCAAGCGCTGCTTCAACTCAGCCAGACGTGCCTGCGCTTTGGCGTAAGCATCGGGTTGCGCAGGGTCTGCGTAAACGATGAGCGAGAGCTTGCCTGAGAGGTTGTCAATCACCGCCAACTCTTCGGTTTGCAGCAGCAAGATGTCGGGCATGCCGAGGTCATCGGGTGGACAAGACTGGACCAATTTCTTTTCAATGTGGCGCACCGTGTCGTAGCCAAAATAACCCGCCAAGCCACCACAAAAACGCGGTAAACCTTGACGCAATGCCACTTTGAAACGCTTTTGATAGTCGGCCACAAAGTCGAGCGGGTTGCCAGCGTGGGTTTCAACCACCACACCATCGGTCACCACCTCGGTCTTGGCCGCTTGGCCAAAACCACTGGCACGCAACAACGTGCGCGCTGGCAAACCAATAAAGCTGTAGCGCCCAAACCGCTCGCCACCCACCACAGACTCCAGCAAAAAACTGCGTTCACCCTTGTTTTGCACATGGGCCAGCTTGAGGTACAGCGAGAGCGGGGTTTCTAAGTCGGCAAAGGCCTCGGCCACCAACGGGATGCGGTTGTAGCCCTCTTGGGCCAATTGTTTGAATTCGGTTTCAGTCATTGTGAGCCTCCACAGCTCAGCCCCATCGCACTGGGGCGTTCATTCGACAAGTGCTGAGCAGCTAGTGTGTGCTTCAGCGCGGGCACGGCATCAGCTCAAGCTGAGCGTGCTTTTAGACAAGCGCAAACGAAGGCGTACGCCAGGGCCAAGCTCCCCGGTCGTGACAACCTGTGACTGTGCTGCGGTGAATGAACATGAGGCACAGTTTAGCAAAGGCTCAGGCCTTGCTGGCCAAGGCCTGCGCGACATGGGTCAGGGCATCTACGTGGGCATCGGCATCCACGCCATCCACGGGCTCGCCATGGTTGTAGCCATAGCGCACCAGCACCACGGGGCAGCCCGCCGCGCGGGCGGCTTGGGCATCGTTGCTGGAATCGCCCACCATCAAGGTCTGCGCGGGCTGCACACCTAAAGCCTCACAGGTTTTGAGCAAGGGCAGCGGATCGGGCTTTTTTCGCTCAAAACTGTCACCGCCAAACACGTGGATGAAAAACTTGTCCAGGCCCTTGGCTTGCAACAAGGGCTTGGCAAACGACAAAGGCTTGTTGGTCAGACATGCCAGTTGCAACCCCGCATCGCGCAACTGTTGTAACCCCTCGATCACTCCGGGATACACCTCCGCGAATTCACCGTTGATGGCCAAGTAGTGATGTTGGTAGCGCTGCCAAGCGGCTTCGTATAAGTTTTCAGCACCTCGCCCTTCGCACACATTGGCAAGGCCTTTGACCTCAGGCAAGGCCAGCTGGTGCGCCAGCACCGAACGAATCAAATGTTCGGAGCCTTTACCCACGGTGCGCTCGACCAAGGCACGCGTGACAGGCGGCAAATCTAAATCAGCGAGCGCACGGTTCAAAGCGACTTCGAAATCACCCAAGGTATCAACCATGGTCCCATCGAGATCGATGATGGCGGCTTGCAATTGAAATAGGCGGGTATTCATAGTTCTGAGATTCTATGAAACGTAAACATCAAGGCTATGTACGAGCACATAGGTGACTCTTGCAAGAAATCAAAGGGCACGGCGAGCCATAAGATGCTAAAACTCAGATTCATAAGAGATAAATTTTGCGAGTCATGAACCCATTCAAAATCCAACGAAACCTCAAATCACACACGGCGCTTTCGTTGGGCATGTGTCTTTGCCTCAGCGCACATGCGCAAAGCACCACCACAGACCTCCGAGAAGTGGTGGTGCAAAGCGGTCGCTTAGAGCAAAAACAATTCGACGCACCGGCATCGATTTACACCATCGATGCAGACACCCTGCGCAGCTCTGGGCCGCAAGTGAACATCTCTGATGTACTCAATCGGGCTCCGGGCGTGGTGGCCTTGAATCGCAACAACTACGCACAAGATGTGCAAATTTCTATCCGTGGATTTGGTGCGCGATCTGCCTTTGGCATTCGAGGCATTCGCCTCATCACCGATGGCATTCCCAGCTCTATGCCTGATGGTCAAGGGCAAACGTCCAGCGTGAGCATGACCTCAACGGATCGCATGGAAGTTCTAACAGGCCCATTGGCTCAGTTGTATGGCAACGCTTCAGGCGGCGTGATTCAAACCTTCACGCGCGAGGCTGGCGATGACCCTGAAGCTCAAGTGCAGGTGTACGCGGGTTCATTTGGCATGACGCGCACCGATTCGCAATTCAGCCAACGCAGTGGCAACGTCGGCATGGTGGTCGATTACAGCACTTTCGCGATAGAAGGCTATCGCACCAACAGCGACACACGCCGACAACAACTCAACAGCGTCATCACGGTGGATGCCAAACCTGACACACGTATCAAGTTCATCGTGAACGTGTTTGATATGCCGTATGCGAAAGACGCGTTAGGACTCAAAGCGAACCAACTTGCTGCGTCGTCAATGGCAGATCCTAGTGCGCTTGCGGCACGGACACGAAAAATTGTGAAGCAAGAACAAACGGGTGCCGTGGTTGAGCACACCGTCGACAGCGACTTGAAATTACAAGCACGTCTTTACGGAGGTACCCGTAGCAACCTGCAATTTCAAGCCACGACACCAACAGGCTGGATAGGGCTTGAACGTCAATTCGAGGGGCTGGGTTTGCAAGCCAAGGGCAAGGGAACCGTTTTTAATGACCAGCGCGTGAACTGGGTCGTAGGTACCGACATTGACCATGCACAAGAACAGCGCCAAAGCGGCAACAGCACGTTAGGTGACAAAACGCCAGGCTCTCTCAAACGCAATGAATTGAACGAGACCAGTAATCGCGATTACTTCGCCCAAGCCAATTGGTTGCTGAACGAGCGCTACACCCTCACCACAGGCGTTCGACAAAGCAACGTCACACTCAAGAGTCGCGACGACTATCTCGCCGACGGCGTCAATGGCTCTGGCTCCGTCAGCTATAAGGCCACCAGTCCCGTGCTAGGTCTGACATGGCATGTGCAAGACAACTTAAACATCTACATCAACCAAGGCAAAGGCTTTGAAACCCCCACGATGGCAGAAGCTGCATATAGCAACACCACCACAAGTGTTGTCGGACAGTTCAACCCCAACCTCAACGCCTCGTACAGCAACCATCTCGAAGTAGGTACGAAATGGTTGCCCACATCCAGCTCACGCATGGATGCGGCTTGGTTTCAAATCAAGACCACGGATGAGTTGGTCGTTAGCCGCTCGGCCAGTGGTCAAACCTCGTATGTCAACGCATCCAAAACAACCCGTGAAGGGTTTGAGTTAGCGCTGCGCAACCAACACACAAAGCACATTCGGAGTCAAATTTCAGCAACCGTGATTCGTGCTACCTATGACCAAGGGTTCAGCAGCAGCGCCACAACCAACAACGTGACCACACTCACCAACGTGGCCGCAGGCAACAGCCTCCCCGCCATCCCCAAACGGCAACTGTTCACTTCGTTGCAATGGTCTGAAAAGGGCTTTGCCGCTGCAGGACAAAAATCAGCATTAGGCTTAGAAGCCGGCCTCGACTTGATCAGTCGCTCCAGCATGTGGGCGAATGACAGCAACTCCGCCAGCGCGACTGACTACGCTTTGGCACCCGGTTATAGCCAGCTGAATGCACGCCTTCGCCAACGCTACCAAGTGGGGTTAGCACGCGTAGAAGCATTTGTGGGCGTCGACAACTTGACAAGCAAAGACAGCATCAGCTCGGTCATCGTCAACCAATCAAAACAGCAATATTTTGAACCCGGCTTACCTCGCTCATGGATTATTGGCTTACAAAGCCAAATTCCGCTTTGACCGACATGCGCTGAGTTGAGCTTGTCAAAAGCTTCGCATTTTTTAAGCCAACGCCACACGCATTTGATCAACCACGGCCTTGTAGTCAGGCTTGCCAAAAATCGCACTACCCGCCACAAAGGTGTCGGCCCCTGCATCGGCCACTTGGCGGATGTTGTCGGGCTTGATGCCGCCATCCACTTCAAGGCGAATGTCTTTGCCACTGCGCTCAATCCACTGGCGCGCCAATTCGACCTTGCGCAAAGCCGAGTCAATGAAGCTTTGGCCGCCAAAGCCGGGGTTGACGCTCATGATGAGGATGAGGTCAATCTCGTCAATCGTCCACTCCAGCACGTCCAACGGTTCAGCGGGGTTGAACACCAACCCGGCTTTCACGCCCTTGCTTTTGATGGCTTGGATGCTGCGGTGCACATGGGCGCTGGCGTCTGGGTGAAAGCTGATGTAGTCTGCGCCCGCATCAGCAAACGACGCAGCCAAAGCGTCCACCGGCGAAATCATCAAATGCACATCAATCGGCACAGCCACGCCGGCTGGCGTTTTGGCGTGTGGTTTCAAGGCTTGGCAGATCATGGGGCCAAACGTGAGGTTGGGCACGTAATGGTTGTCCATCACGTCAAAGTGAATCCAATCAGCGCCAGCGGCGATGACGTTTTTCACCTCATCGCCCAAACGGGCGAAGTCGGCAGACAAGATAGAAGGGGCAATGTTGAATTTTGGGTGTGGGCTGGTCATAGGGTGATTATTTCATCCAAAATCAACCCATGCCACGCTACAAATTCCAAGTCGAAGTTCATCCGCAATACCTGTCTGAGCAATCCGACCCCGACGGCGGTTTGTACACGTTCGCTTACACCATCACCATCACCAATGTCGGCAACGTGGCGGCCCAACTGATTTCGCGCACATGGAATGTGAACGACGCCAACGGCACGCATGAAAAAATCAAAGGCCTCGGCGTAGTGGGTCATCAACCCTTGCTGCAACCCGGCGAGCAGTTTGAGTACACCAGCGGCACGCGCCTGCGCACGCCCACGGGCACCATGCACGGCAGCTACTTTTGCGTGGCCGAAGATGGTGAGAAGTTTGATGTGGACATTCCCATGTTTGTGCTCGATGCGCTCAGCGATGAGCCGGGCAAACGCAACTTGCACTGAACACGCGCACCATGGGTGAATTTGACTTGATTGAGCGCTACTTCAAGCGCCCCACACACAAAGCCGCGCTGGGTGTAGGCGACGATTGCGCCTTGCTCAACACCACGCCCGGCATGCAAATGGCCGTGTCAAGCGACATGCTGGTGGAAGGCCGTCACTTTTTAAGCACGGTTGACCCCGCCCGCTTAGGCCACAAAGCCTTGGCCGTGAACCTGAGCGACTTAGCCGCTGTGGGCGCAGAACCCTTGGCCTTCACCCTCGCCCTGTCGTTGCCACGCGTGGACGAAGTTTGGTTAGCAGGGTTCTCAAACGGTTTGCTGCGCCTAGCCGATGCCCACGGCTGCGAGCTGGTGGGCGGCGACACCACCCAAGGCCCGTTGAACATTTGCATCACCGTGTTTGGCGAAGTGCCGCCAGGCGACGCGCTGCTGCGTCAAAACGCGCAAGTGGGTGACGACATCTACATCAGCGGCACCGTGGGCGATGCACGCTTGGCACTGGAGGTGTTTCGTGGCAACCACACGCTGTCGGGCGAAGCATTTGAGCAAGCCCGCTTGCGCATGGAACAACCCACACCGCGCGTGGCACTGGGCATGGCACTGCGTGCCGTCGCCAATGCCGCCATCGATGTGAGTGACGGGCTGCTGGGCGACTTGGGCCACATCCTCAAACGCTCGGGCGTGGGCGCACAAATCGACACCACTTGGCTGCAAGCCGCTGGCTACTTTGGCGAAGCACACTTGGCTGCGGGCATCACGCCGGTGTTGGCCGAGTTAGCTTGGAACAAACGTCTTGAATTTGCCTTGTCTGGTGGTGACGACTACGAGCTGTGCTTCACCGCACCCGTCAACCAACGCGAATTGGTGCACGCCGCCGCATGGGAAAGCAACACCCCCGTCACACGCATTGGGCGCATCACGCAAGCGCAAGGCTTGGTGGTGCTGGACCCGCAGGGGCAACCCATTGCCAAGCGCTTTGCGTCGTTTGATCACTTTGCTTAAACACCGCACATGCTGAACCGCCGCTTTTTACTCTCTCACCCCGCTCACTTTATCGCGTTGGGCGCAGGCTCGGGCCTGTCACGGTTAGCGCCAGGCACGGCAGGCACGCTATGGGCATGGGCTGTGTTTTTACTTTTGCAAGTGTGGCTCACACCGTTACAAATGGGCATGCTGATCGCAGCGTCTACGCTGCTCGGTTGGTGGGCTTGCACCGTCACGGCACAGCACATGGGGGTGGCAGATCCGGGCGCGATTGTGTGGGACGAGGTGATTGCGTTTTGGTTGGTGCTGTGGCTGGTCACCCCCACCACGTTTTGGGGCCAACTGGGTGCGTTCCTGTTGTTTCGCTACTTTGATGCCGCCAAGCCCGGACCTGTGCGCTGGGCCGACAGTTTGTTCAAAGGTTTCGGTTGGCGCGGGGGCTGGGGCATCATCTTTGATGACTTGGTGGCGGCGTTTTGTACTTTATTGGTCATTGCCATTTGGAGGTCGCTATGAGTTCACAAACTTTGACAGAACAACTGGCTGAAGCTTTGTTGCAACACGGGTGGATGCTCGCCACGGCTGAGAGCTGCACGGGCGGACTGATTGCCAGCCGATGCACAGATCTATCTGGCTCTAGCAACTGGTTTGAACGCGGCTTTGTCACCTACTCGAACGAAGCCAAACACGAGATGTTGGGCGTGGACTCGGCTTTGATCGCTGAGCATGGCGCAGTCAGCGAGGCAGTGGCGCAAGCCATGACGCTGGGCGCAATGCGCCGCTCACATGCGCAGGTGACATTGGCAGTCACCGGCGTAGCGGGTCCGACAGGTGGCTCAGCTGAAAAGCCCGTGGGCACGGTTTGGTTTGCGTGGGCCACGCCCAGCGACGCTGGTCCGACACTGGGCGCTGAAACAGCGTGGGTGAAAACCGAGGTGATGCACTTTCCAGGGGATCGGGCCGCGGTGCGTGAAGCCACCACACAACACGCGCTCAAAACCTTGCTGGATTTGCTGCAGCAGCACTAAACCGCGCGCGCTGACCCAACCGCTTTAAGCAGGCAAAACTGCTGGAAAAACTTTTCCAACCGCCACCCCCAACCGCGCCATGCGGTTGCGCATGGTCAGCACCGCCTTGTCTTTGCTGATGAGTTGGGTTTGGTGTTCAGCCGCAAGGTCAATGAACTTTTGGTCGTCTGCGTCTTTGCAGACAAACAATGCTTTGGCGGCAACCGGCATAAGCTGCGCATGTGCGTCAAATTGCGCCAAGAGGTCTTCCGCCACAAGTTGGCTAAATGCCAAACGTTGGGCGATGTGTGTGTAAGCCAACACACGTTCCAGTTCGTCCCGCATGACTTGCGTGGCCAACCATTGCACGGTTTTATTCGTCAAGGCCTCCAGCAGCGCAGGCGTGGCCGGGTCTTTGTACAGCCACAGGTCGAGCACGATGTTGGTGTCGAGCACCACGCGCACGGGTGTCATGGCTTGTCGCGCATCGAACCCGCACGCAAGTCAAAGCGGAACATGCGGCATTCAATCGGGCCGTTCCACATCGGCACGCGACGCGATTCTTTGAAACGCATGCGGCTTGGCAACTTGAGGTCGGGGGTCAACATCCATGCCGTCCAGCCGGGGTAGTTTTTCTTCCAGTGGCTGGCGAGTTGGGCAAAGAAATCGCCACCGTCTTCGGTTTGTGCAATGTCGCGTGCGCCAAAACGTGGCACATCGTCTCGCACCATGTCGCCACCCGTCGATGCGTCATCAAAACCCGCATCGCCGTTTGGGTTCACGTCTTCGTAGGGCGACACATACTCCGTGGGCGGCGAGTAGCGCGCACGACGCGCTGCACCCGCAATACCTGCGGCTTCGATACGTTCGCCATAAGGGGGGTTGACCAACATCACGCCCGGCACATCGCTGGGGGGCATGCGTTGCAAGGCATCACCGCCGCGCAGCTGCACAGCGTGAGCCACACCCGCGCGCTCGGCGTTGCGTTGTGCAAAGTCGACCATGCGGAAGGCGACGTCACTGCCGTAAATCGGCGCACGCGGCTCGCACTCTTGCGCGCGCGCGTTGTCAAGCAAGCCGTGCCACACATGCTCTTGGTATGGGATGAGTTTTTGGAAACCAAATTTGCGCATGGAACCCGGTGCGATGTTGCAGGCAATTTGTGCCGCTTCCACCGCAATGGTGCCGCTGCCGCAGCATGGGTCGTACAGCGGCACACCTTGGGCCACGAGGCCATGAGGGTTGGCCGGCGTGCCATCACCCTGGCTCCAGCCGCTGGCAGCCAACATGGCAGCCGCGAGGGTTTCTTTCAAAGGCGCATCGCCTTTGTCAGCACGCCAGCCGCGTTTGAACAAGGGCTCGCCTGAGGTGTCGATGTAAAGCGTGCAGTGCTCGGTGGTCAAGTGAGCATAAATGCGCGCATCGGGCCACTGAGTGTTGACGTCAGGACGCACGCCAAATTTGTGGCGGAAGCGGTCAGCCACCGCGTCTTTGATTTTGAGTGCCGCAAAGTTCAAGCTTTTGAGGGGGCTGTGTTGCGCTGTGATTTCAATTTTGAAAGTTTCTTTGGGTGAGAACCACAGCTCCCACGCCACCTCACACGCAGCGCGGTAGAGGTCTTCCTCTTGACGGTATTGGGTGTGCGACAACTCGACCAACACACGCTGTGCCAAGCGGCTGTGCAGATTGAGTTGCAACACATCGCGCCAAGAAGCGCGCACCATCACGCCCGCGCGAAAGGCCCGCAAGTCATCGTCGCCCACACCCGTGATGCGCCGCACTTCTTCGGCCAAATAGGATTCGACGCCTGCCGCACAGGGCAAGAAGAGATGGAGTTGATTCATAAATTCTTAAAGCGCTTTGCGCAGTGTCGTGGGCGCAATTCGTAGCGCCTCACGGTATTTGGCCACGGTACGGCGAGCGCACTCAATGCCTTGCTCTTTGAGCATTTCGGACAGCTGATTATCCGACAGCGGTTTTTTGGGATTCTCGCTCGCCACAAATTGTTTGATGAGTGCGCGCACCGCCGTGCTAGAGGCGTTGTTACCGCTCTCAGTCTCTAGCCCCGAGCCAAAGAAATACTTGAGCTCAAACGTGCCGTAGGGCGTGCTCATGTATTTGTTGGTGGTCACACGGCTGATGGTGGACTCGTGCAACCCGAGTTCTTCAGCAATCTCGCGCAACACCATGGGGCGCATGGCGAGTTCACCGTGCACAAAGAAGTTTTTCTGCCGCTCGGCGATGGCGTTGCTCACACGCAAAATCGTATCAAAGCGCTGCTGAATGTTTTTGATGAACCAACGCGCCTCTTGCAAGCGTTGTTGCAGCCCGGCGTGCGCCTCGCCTTTACCGCCTCTGAGGGCGTTGGCATAGATGTCGTGCACACGCAAACGCGGCATCACGTCGGGGTTAAGCGCAACCTTAAACTTAGGTGCGGTGGTGGACTTGCCCACACGCGTCACCAACACATCGGGCACCACCACATGGCGTTCCACATCGGCAAAGCGTCGACCCGGCTTGGGCTCTAGTCGCGCAATCAGCGCAATGGCCACCTTGACGTTGGCTTCGTTGTCGCCCACCAGCACGGCCAAACGTTTGAAGTCACGTTTGGCGAGCATCTCCATGGGTTGCTTGCACATCTGGATGGCGGTGTCACGAATTTGCAAAGCCTCGTCCCCCTTGGGGGCCAACGCCTTGAGTTGCAAAATCAAACACTCCGCCAAATCACGCGCACCCACGCCCACCGGCTCTAGGCTTTGCAACAGCGACAAAGCCACTTGAAAGCGGTGTTCGAGTTCTTCAATCTCTTCTTCGTCATCACCGCTAGCTAAACCCTCGGCCAAACTACGCAGCGTGTCTTCGAGATAGCCGTCGTCATTCAGGTTTTCAATCAGGTAGCGCAGCGCCGCTTGGTCGGTCGGGCTCAGGCGCAATGCCAGTGCTTGGCGATGCAGGTGCGAGGTGAGCGACTCTTGCATGCGCGCCAACTCGGTGGCATCTGCCGTGTCGCTGTCGGCGGTGTTGTTGTTATTGCTGGCAGGGGCGTCGCCACCCCACTCGGAATCATCGGCAGAAAACTCCACACTGCCGTCGCCCTCCCAGCTTTCGGCCACACCGTCCACGCTGGGTTCGGTGTCGCTGGCGGTGTTGTCCACACTGATTTCGGACATCCCGCCGTCAAGCGAGGGCACTTCGCGCACCGGTTCGACGTCGTCGTCACGGGCAAGCGTATCGGCTTTGTCGAGGCCAAACTCCTCGCGCGGGGCTTCTTCAAAGTCTTTGTCGAGAAAGGGGTTCTCGTCGAGCATTTGCTCAATCTCTTGGCTCAACTCCAAAGTCGACAACTGCAACAGTCGGATTGACTGCTGCAACTGGGGCGTGAGCGCCAGATGTTGGGAGACACGGAGTGATAAGCCTTGCTTCATGATCACATTCGGAAGTGTTCACCGAGGTACACGCGTCGCACGTCTGCGTTCTCGATGATTTCGCGCGGCGTACCCTGCGCTAGCACACGGCCATCGCTGATGATGCACGCATGGTCGCAAATGCCCAGTGTTTCGCGCACGTTGTGGTCGGTGATGAGCACGCCCATGCCGCGCGCTTTCAAGAAACCAATGATGCGTTGAATTTCAATGACGGCAATTGGGTCAATACCCGCAAAAGGTTCGTCCAGCAAAATGAAACGTGGGTTGGTGGCCAAGGCCCGAGCAATCTCGACTCGGCGACGCTCACCGCCCGACAGGGCCACGGAGGGTGACGCACGCAAGTGGTCCACGCGCAGCTCTTGCAGTAGCGAAGTCAGCCGCTTTTCGATTTCTTCTTGACCCAACGGTTTGCCGTTGTCGTCGCGCTGCAGCTCTAGCACTGCACGCACGTTGTCTTCTACATTGAGCTTGCGAAAGATAGAAGCCTCTTGCGGCAAGTAGCTCAAACCCAAACGCGAGCGGCGATGAATGGGCAAATGTGCAACGGGCTCGCCATCAATTGTGATGCTGCCACCATCGGCACGTACCAAGCCCACAATCATGTAAAACGACGTGGTTTTTCCTGCACCGTTAGGGCCGAGCAAGCCCACGACTTCGCCCTTCTTCACCGAAATAGAAACGTCATGCACCACCTTGCGGCTGCCGTACGACTTTTGCAAATGACGCGCTTCCAATCGGCTATCTGTGGTGTCCGCGTGAGGTCTAGGTGACAGCGTTTCGATCACGGTTTATCCAATACTTTGCTGCGCGGCGCCAACATGGCGCGCACGCGACCGCCACTGGCCTTGCCACCTTCTTGGGTGCGCTGACCATCAATGCTGAAAACATCGGTCAAATTTTCATAAATGATCAATTTGCCAGTCATGGTGTCGCTCAGGACAGCGCCACGGTAGCGACGCACTTCGGCTTGGTCGATGAGTTTGATGCGGTCGGCCTTGCCATCAAACTCAATGCGCAAAGCTTCGCCTTCCATGAACTCGTCGTTGCCTTCGCGCTTTTGGCGAAAGAAGGCACGCTTGCTGGATTCAGGCAGGATGACACCAAATTGATAACCATCGGGATCTTCGCGCATCTCAATACGCGCACCTCGCATCACCATCGTGCCTCGGGTCAGTAGCGCACGCCCACTGAAGATGCTGACTTGGTTCAACTCGTCATGCACCAAGGTATCGGCCTCGATGTGGGTGGGTTTTTCTCGATCCGCTTTTTCTGCAGACGCCGCGACTGGCACGATGGCCATCAGCAAAGCGAGTGAAAAAGAGGCAAACGAAGTCAAGGCACGAATATTGCTGGTTAAGTTGATAGCATTCTAACCATCAACAAAGCAATTTTCATGCTGACTCAGAGCGGCTTAACGGCCGCGACGCACTTCACCAATCAGGTATTCAGCGACTTGCAGGGATCGGTCCATGGTTTGCGTCAACGAACCATCGGTGTAGAAGCGACCCGCCACACCCAAAGCGGGCACGCCTTGAACCTTGAACGCGTCTTGCAACTGCGTGGCACGACGCGCTTTGGTGGCAACGCCAAAGCTGTTGAAGATGTCCAAAAACTTCTTCTCAGGCAAACCATTTTTGTTGGCCCACGCCGCCAAAGCAGGTGCCGTGTTGAGCTGCTGACGCTCGACATGAATGGCATGGAACAACTTGCTGTGCATCGCGTCCACCAAACCGAGGGACTCAAACACGTAGTACGTGCGTTGTTGTGCCTCAAAGTCGTCACGAAAACGCACGGGCACGCGCTGCACCACCACGTCTTTGGGCGCGGCCTTTACCCAAGCGGCAAACTGAGGCTCAAACGCGTTGCAATGGGGGCAGCTGTACCAGAAGAACTCGATCAGCTCGATCTTGCCGGCACCGACATCAGTGGGCACACGTTTGTCGAGCGACAGGTAATCCGTGCCCTCCACAGGTTTTTTGGCGGCTGTAGGGCCTTGGGCTTGCGCCGCCAAAGGAAGGCTGCCAGCCACAGTCGCGGCGCCAATGGCTGCCAAAGAAAAATCACGACGTTTCATGAATAACCTCTTGGTGTTTAACGTTGCACCCGCACCATGGCGGAATCGATGTGAGCAGCCTCTAGCTTAGCGCGTACGCGCTCGGCTTCGGCTTTGTCCATAGGCCCCACGCGCACGCGGTAAACGGTGCGGCCTCCTTGATCGCGCTCACTGAGCTTGGCATCCAAGCCCAGCAAAGCGGTCTTCGCGCGCTGCGCTTCAGCCTCATCGTTGCTGCGGTAGGCACCGGCTTGAACAAAGTAAATGAACGGATCTGTGCTGACGGGCTTAACGTCAACTTTGGGCTCTGCCGCTTTGCTGGGCTCTGCGGGCTTGACCTCGGCGGATTTGGACTCCGTCGTGGGTTTGACGTCTGGTTTCACTTTAGGCTCCGCGGCTTTCACCTTGGCCAAATCACCGAGGGGGTCTGCACTCTTGGGGTCGACCTTAGCAGCCGCATCGGTTTTAGCGTCATCCGCTTTGTCACCCGACTTCGCACCCTTCTTACCATACAGGGGCGCGTTGGGATCCCAGTCTTTGTTCTTTTCAGCCTCGACGGCATCTTGGTCGGCGGAGCGGGCTTGGCCCTTGTTCATGAAAGGCATCGGCACTTTGGTCACGTAAATAGCAACGCCCAGCGCAATGCCAAGGCCCACCACCAAACCAAGGATGAACCCCACCAAAGTACCGCCGCGTTGCTGATTCATGCGCAAAATCTCCCGTTCCATTACATGCTGGCGGGGGCTGACACGCCCAACACCGCCAAGCCATTGTGCAGCACCTGCGCGGTGGCAGCCACCAGCGCCAAGCGGGCTTTTTTGACCACTTCGTCGTCCACCAAGATGCGCTCGGCATCGTAGTAACTGTGGTAGCTGGCAGCGAGGTCGCGCAGGTAAAAGGTCACATCATGCGGCGCAAAATCAGCCGATGCGGCGCTAAGCATGGCGGGGTACTTGGCCAGTTGCAACATCAGGGCTTGGGCTTGGGGGCTGTCGAGCGCAGACAAGTCCACATCCTTGAGCGTCGCCACGTCGCCACCGTCTTTGTCAGCCCAGGCCCGCAGCACTGAGCAAATGCGGGCGTGCGCGTATTGCACGTAGTACACGGGGTTGTCGTTGTTCTTTTGCACAGCCAAGTCCACGTCGAAGGTGTACTCGGTGTCGGGCTTGCGGCTCAGCAAGAAGAAGCGCACGGCGTCTTTGCTGGTCCACTCGATCAAGTCGCGCAGGGTCACATAGCTGCCCGCACGTTTGGAAATTTTCACCTCCTCGCCGCCGCGCATGACGCGCACCATGGTGTGCAGCACGTAGTCAGGGTAGCCCTCGGGAATGCCCACGTTGGCGGCTTGCAGGCCCGCACGCACACGGGCGATGGTGCCGTGGTGGTCTGTGCCTTGGATGTTCACCACCTTCGTAAAACCGCGCTCCCACTTGGTGATGTGGTACGCCACGTCCGGCACAAAGTAGGTGTAGGTGCCGTCTGTTTTTTTCATCACACGGTCTTTGTCATCGCCGTAGTCGGTGGACTTGAGCCACAAGGCGCCGTCTTGCTCGTAGGTCTTGCCAGCGGCTTGCAGGCGACCGACGGCATCGGCCACTTTGCCGTTGGTGTAGAGGCTGCTCTCCAAGTAGTAGTTGTCGAACTTGACGTCAAAGGCCTTCAAGTCGAGGTCTTGCTCATGGCGCAGGTAGGCCACCGCGAATTCGCGCATGCCGTCCACATCGTTCACATTGCCGCTGGCGGTGAATTCGCGGTCGTCCGACTTGACAGTTTTGCCAGCCAAGAAATCGGTGGCAATGTCTTGGATGTAGTCGCCGTTGTAAAACGCTTTGCTCTCTGGGTTCTC
>CANFZT010000028.1 GCA_947451565.1 Comamonadaceae bacterium
CAGTCTGTGGGTAGAGGGCATGGGCAGGTGACGATTTCTGGTACCCCAGCATGAGGAACCTGCCCATGCCCTCTGCCCACAGCGAGCCCAGAAACAAAAAAGCGACAATCTACGCATGACGCAACAACTCACCATCACAAAACCCGACGACTGGCACCTGCATGTGCGCGATGGCGCTGCCCTGAACACCGTGGTGCCCCATACCGCCGCCGAATTTGGCCGCGCCATCATCATGCCCAACCTCAAGCCGCCCGTCACCACAGCGGTGCAAGCGCTTGCGTACAAACAACGCATCTTGGCCGCCGTTCCGAAAGGCGTGAGCTTCGAGCCATTGATGACGCTCTACCTCACCGACAACTTGCCCGCCGACGAAATCGCCCGTGCCAAAGATGCAGGTGTGGTCGCCGCCAAGCTTTACCCGGCTGGTGCCACCACCAACAGCGATGCTGGCGTGACCGACCTGCGCAAGACCTACCCAACCCTCGAAGCGATGCAAAAGGCGGGCATGTTGTTGTTGGTGCACGGTGAAGTCACCAGCCCCGACATTGACTTGTTTGACCGCGAAGCGGTGTTCATCGACACCCAGCTCATCCCCCTGCGCAAAGATTTTCCTGAACTCAAAATTGTGTTTGAGCACATCACTACCGCCGAAGCCGCGCACTACGTGGCCGACAGCGACAAGTACACGGGCGCCACCATCACCGCGCACCACTTACTCTACAACCGCAACGCCATCTTCACGGGTGGCATTCGTCCACACTACTACTGCTTGCCCGTGTTGAAGCGCGAGACACATCGCCAAGCTTTGGTGAAAGCTGCCACCAGCGGCTCACCCAAATTCTTCTTGGGTACCGACAGCGCACCACACCCCGCACAGCTCAAAGAACACGCCACCGGATGCGCGGGTTGCTACACCGCGCACGCGGCCATGCCCATGTATGCCGAAGCGTTTGACAATGCAGGCGCGCTCCACAAGCTCGAAGGCTTCGCCAGTTTTTACGGCGCAGATTTCTATGGTTTGCCACGCAACACCGGCACGATCACCCTGCGCAAAGAAAGCTGGACACCGCCCGAAAGTTTTGCGTTTGGCGAGGCAGACTTGAAGCCCCTGCGTTCTGGCGAGGCATTGCCTTGGCGCGTGGTTTAAGTCCCAACACAGAAGGCTTTGCAGGCGCTGTCTTAGCCGAGATTGATTGGTCTCAACCGTGGTTCGCGCCTTGGCGCGAACTCGGTGAGGCCACGGCGCAACTAGCGCTACAGCAGCAAAGCGTTGCCGAAGCCCTGAACGAAAGAACATACACAGCCAAGCGCGAGGCCAGCGCGGGCTCGGGTGATATTGCGAGCGCAGCGAGCGTGAACACGACCCGTGCGGGCCTCGTGCTTGGCGATGCCAACGAAGTCAAGTTCGTCGCCCAATCAGCCCTACCCGAAGGTCAAGCCTACGAAGACTTCATCTTCAAAACTGCACAAGTCCCCACACGCGACGGCCTGCATGATTTTTTCAACGGCCTGTGCTGGCATCGCTTTCCACTGGCCAAACGCCGCCTGAACCAACTCCAAGCCGCAGAAATCGAAGCCCAAGGTGTTCGCGACACCCGCGGTCCTGTGCGCGATGCACTCACATTGTTTGATGAAAACGTGGTGCTGATGCATGCGCCCGATGAGGTGTGGGCTGCGTTACAAGCGCGTGATTGGCTGAGGCTATTTGTGGACTTGCGTGCGCAATGGCAGCAGGTGCACCTCGTGTTGTTTGGTCATGCTTTGCTTGAAAAACTTGTCATGCCCTACAAATCCATCACGGCTCATGTGTACCGCGTGGACAGTGAAGTGAATCCGCACGACGAAGCTTGGCTGGATGCGTGGCTGGTGCAAGATCTGCAATCAGCCAAATTAGCCACCAAGCCTTACGAACCATTGCCTGTATTGGGCGTGCCAGGTTGGTGGTCGGCTAATGCTGAGCGGGCTTATTACGAGGACGCAAACGTATTTCGCCCCAAGCGCGATGTTGTTGCAAAGCCATCGACATAGTCTGCGAAATAAAGCGCCAAAGCGGCACATCGCTTTGCCTAACTTTCGTGTGGTTTTTAAAAGCTGTGGAATTGAATTGCAAGAATTCACCCCTACCATTCACAACCGCGGACGTTTGTATTCCCCGCTGAAAAGGAAACTATGAAACGCATTCTTCTGTTCGTCCTCACCAACCTCGCCGTCATGGTGGTGCTGGGGGTCGTCGCCAGTTTGCTAGGCGTCAATCGCTATCTCACCGCTAACGGCCTGAATCTATCTGCCTTGCTGGGCTTTTCGCTCATCATGGGTTTTGGTGGTGCCATTATTTCGCTCTTGATGAGCAAGCCCATGGCCAAGTGGAGCACGGGCGCCCACGTCATCAATCAACCCGCCAACCAAGACGAAGCTTGGCTGGTCAGCGTGGTTCAGCGCTTGTCTGAACGCGCTGGCATTGCCATGCCCGAAGTGGCCATCTACGAAGGTGAGCCCAACGCCTTTGCAACCGGCGCCTTTAAAAACTCGGCCTTGGTGGCTGTGTCTACCGGCTTGTTGCAGGGCATGACCAAAGAAGAAATTGAAGCCGTGTTGGGCCATGAAATTGCTCACGTTGCCAATGGCGACATGGTCACGCTCACGCTCATCCAAGGTGTGCTCAACACCTTTGTGGTGTTCTTGAGTCGTGTCATTGGCTACTTTGTCGATGGCATGTTGCGCAGCAAAGACGACGAATCTACAGGTCCCGGCATGGGCTACTACATCACCAGTTTTGTGCTCGACATCGTGCTGGGCTTTGTCGCCAGCATGATCGTGGCGTGGTTCAGCCGCTACCGCGAGTTCCGCGCAGACGAGGGCTCGGCGCGACTCTTGGGCAACAAGCAGCCCATGATCAACGCCTTGGCCCGTTTAAATAGCATGCAAGCCGGTGACTTGCCGCCCAGTGTGGCAGCGATGGGTATTACCGGTGGTTTGGGCAAGTTGTTTGCTTCGCACCCACCGTTGGAAGAGCGCATTACTGCGCTGCAAGCGGCGCGCTGATTTTTGAGCACGCCTCAATCCCCATGGACGGTCGCCCCCGCGCAAGCCGTGGTGACCATTGCCATTCAACCTGCGGCTGAACTCACGCCTGCGCAAAAGCGTTTCAACACCTTGCTGGCGCGTGTGTCGGCGTTGTCTGATTCCATCGCCACGCTAGAGGCCTTGTCTACGCAGCACCGCAGCAGCCACTTAACAGCCATGAGTGCGTTGAAAAACCAAGAAGATGTCGCCCGCAAAAATCTCTTGTTGTTTTTAGATGGCCGCTTGCACCTAGCCGAGCTCACAGCCTCGCACCGGCGCAGCGCCACGCAAATCATTCTTGCGCTGTGTGAAGCGCTAGAGCACAAGAAAGACGGCCAAGTGCAAGCCATCTTCAACCAGCATTACAGCGAAGAAGACGCACAAGCTTTGACTGAAGAAGCGCGAGCAGGAGCCGAACATGCCAAAGCCGTGTTTGAAGATTTGTTTGGCAAACCCTTGCACGGCGCAGACGACTTGCACACCGCAGAGGCGGTGTTTGAAGCAGGCCTGCGCCAATACCGCGAACAGCAGCAGCGACTCGAAGACAAACGCCAAGCCAAAAAGGCCAAGAAAAAACCAGCCGCCCGTCAGCTCAAAGACGCGCAGCAAAAGATGGATGCCAACACCGCGCTGCGCACCGTGTATCGGCAACTCGCCAGCGCCCTGCACCCCGACCGCGAACCCGACGAGGCCGAGCGTTTACGCAAGACTGCGCTGATGAGCGAAGTCAACGCCGCGTATGACCGCAAGAACTTGTCGGAGCTGCTCAAGCTGCAATTGCAAATTGCGCAGATCGACAGCGCAGCTTTGAGTCGTATCGCTGACGACAAACTCAACGCGATGTGTCTGCTGCTCAAAGAGCAAGTGGAGGCGCTTGAAGAAGACGAAGCACAAGCCCAGTTTGAAATTCGTCACTACCTTGGTGTGAATGAGTTAGACCACATCAGTGCTGAGAGCTTGGTGCGCGCTTTGGCAATTCAATTGCGCGACAAAGAACATGAGGTTCATGCGCTCGAGCGTGACCTGCGCCGCATCCAAAACGAAGCAGAGTTGAAACGCTGGCTCAAAGAGCAAGCACAGTTGGCCAAAGAGGCTCGGGCTGAGCTGACGGATTTGGATCGGTTATTGGGGCGTTAGCCCGCAATATCGGGCTCTACCAGTTTGGCCAATTGCTCCAGCGACTCTTGCCAGCCGAGGTAACACATCTCAAGTGGAATCACTTCTGGAATGCCTGTTTGGGTCACGTTTAACTCAGTACCGCACAGCACCGGCTTGATCGACACCGTCACCTCCAGCACGCCGGGCAAGTTGGTGTCTTCAAACTTGTCGGTGTAGCGGATGCGTTCGTTGGGCACCAGCTCAAGGTACTCACCACCAAACGAATGGCCGTTGCCACTGCCAAAGTTATAGAACGACATGCGAAAGCTACCGCCTACTTTTGCATCGAGGTGATGCACGGTGCAAGTAAAACCATAAGGCGGCAACCACTTAGCCAAAGCGCTGGCTTCGAGAAAAGCGCGATAAACCTTCTCAGGCGGCGCTTTTAAAACGCGGTGTAAATGAACGCTTCGACTCGACATGTCTAATTCCTTTAGAAAATTACCAACTGCTTTTGGCGTTGCAACACTCAAACAGGCAAGTAACCTTCCACCGACAAGTACCGCTCACCCGTGTCGTAGTTAAAGCCAAGTACGGTGGCACCCTCTGGAATCTCTGGCAGTTTCTGTGCAATGGCAGCCAACGTAGCGCCTGAGGAGATCCCGACCAACAAGCCTTCTTCAGCCGCGCTGCGACGGCCCATTTCGCGGGCTGCATCGGCTTCGACCTGAATCACACCATCGAGCAACGCGGTGTCTAAGTTTTTAGGAATGAAGCCTGCGCCAATGCCTTGAATGGGGTGGGGCGCAGGTGCACCGCCTGAGATGACGGGTGAGGCCGTGGGCTCCACCGCATACACCTTCAAATGGGGCCACTTGGCCTTGAGCACTTTAGCTGTGCCCGTTAAGTGGCCACCGGTGCCGACACCGGTGATGAGCACATCCACACCATCGGGAAAGTCCGCGATGATTTCTTGTGCGGTGGTGCGTGCGTGCACGTCAATGTTGGCGGGGTTTTCAAACTGCTGTGGAATCCAGGCGCCTGGTGTTTGAGCTGCCAGTTCTTCAGCGCGTGCAATGGCACCTTTCATGCCTTTTTCGCGAGGCGTCAAATCGAACGATGCGCCGTAGGCCAGCATCAAGCGGCGACGCTCAATGCTCATGCTGTCGGGCATGACCAAAATCAGTTTGTAACCTTTGACGGCCGCCACCATCGCGAGGCCAACGCCGGTGTTACCCGAGGTGGGCTCGATGATGGTGCCGCCTGCTTTGAGCGCGCCGGACTTTTCAGCCGCTTCGACCATCGCCAATGCGATGCGGTCTTTGATGGAGCCACCGGGGTTGGTGCGCTCGGATTTGACCCACACCTGATGCGTGTTGCCAAACAGGCGGTTGATGCGGATGTGCGGCGTGTTGCCGATGGTGTCTAAAACGCTGCTGGCTTTCATGGGTTGCTCCTAGAAGAAATGATGTGTCGTGCGACGGCTTCGCCTACTTTAATGCCATCTACCCCTGCTGACAAAATGCCGCCCGCATAACCCGCACCTTCGCCTGCTGGGTACAGGCCCCTAAGGTTGGGGCTTTGCAAGCTGTCGTCTTCGCGGGCGATGCGCAGGGGCGATGAGGTGCGGGTCTCGACCCCCGTCATCACTGCGTCGTGCATGTCAAAGCCTTTGATTTTTCGGCCAAACATGGGCAGTGCTTCGCGCATGGCGTTGATGGCGTAGTCGGGCAAAGCGCTGTTGAGACTGACCATCTTCACGCCCGGTTTGTAGGAAGGCGCCACACTGCCTAGCGCCGTAGACGCACGGTCGGCCACAAAGTCGCCCACCAGTTGCGCGGGAGCTTCGTAGGTGCTGCCGCCCAGTGTGTAGGCATGGGCTTCGAGTTGGCGTTGCAGCACCAAGCCTGCGAGAGGGTGGTAGCCGCCGGGCGCATCGTGGGTGGTGTGGCGCACGGTGTTGCCCATCTCTTGACCAAGCTCGGCTTCAAACGCGGCGGGGTCGGTGGGGTAGTCGCTCGGGTCAATGCCCACCACGATGCCTGCGTTGGCATTGCGCTCGTTGCGTGAGTATTGGCTCATGCCGTTGGTCACCACGCGACCTGCTTCGCTGGTGGCCGCTACCACGGTACCTCCGGGGCACATGCAAAAGCTGTACACGGCACGGCCATTCCTGGCGTGGTGCACCAGCTTGTAATCGGCCGCACCCAGCAGTGGGTGGCCTGCGTGCTGGCCCCAGCGTGCGCGGTCAATCACGCCTTGCGGGTGCTCGATGCGTACACCCACCGAGAAGGGCTTGGCTTCCATCGCCACGGCATGGCGGTGCAGCATGGTGAAGGTGTCGCGCGAGCTGTGACCCAGCGCCATCACCACATGATGGGCGGGGAGTGTGTAGGTGTCGCCCGTGGCGTGGTTGTGAATGCGCAGGGCTTGAATAGCACGGTGGGATGACGCGCCACCAGACGTGTGGTCGTATTCGATATCCACCACGCGTTGCTCAAAGCGCACCTCGCCCCCCAAGCGGATGATCTCTTCGCGCAGCCCCTCCACCACCTTCACCAGCTTGAACGTGCCGATGTGCGGGTGCGCGGCGAACAAAATTTCTTCGGGTGCACCAAAGCGCACAAACTCGTGCATCACCTTGCTGCCCAAGTGGCGCGGGTCTTTGATTTGGCTGTACAGCTTGCCGTCCGAGAAGGTGCCTGCACCGCCTTCGCCAAACTGCACATTGCTTTCGACGTTCAATATTTTTTTGCGCCACAAGCCCCAGGTGTCTTTGGTGCGTTGACGCACGGTGGTGCCGCGCTCAATCACGATGGGCTTGAAACCCATTTGCGCCAACACCAGCGCCGCAAAAATGCCGCAGGGGCCAAAGCCCACCACCACGGGACGTTCGCCTTCGTTTTCCCCCCAGTCGCCCGATGCGTGTGCAGGCGCTTGCCACGTCATGTCTGGCGTAGGTTGGATGTGCGAGTTCTTGTCGTACTTGGTCAGCAACTCTGCTTCTTGCAATGCATCCACCAAGCTGAGGTCCACGATGTAGACCACCAACAAGTTTTGTTTGCGGGCGTCAAAGCTGCGTTTGAACACATCTAGCGTGGCGATGGCCTCTGTAGACACACCCAAAGCTTCAGCCGCTAAAGCGCGCAGTGCCTCAAGGGGGTGTGGCGGTAGTTGGCGATCTGCCTCGGTTTCCGCAGGTGCATCGGCGGCGCGACGTTCTTCCACGGGGAGTGCAGAGAGTGGGAGTTTGAGTTCTGAGAGTCGAATCATGGCGTGTGCGGCCCGTGTTTATCGGGCAAGTCATGTGAGTGGAACAATTATCGATGACTTCGTTGACCCACAAAAAACCCGCCACGGTAACGTAGCGGGTTTTGATTATTAAATTATTAACTGACTCAGTCAGCAGAAGACTTAGAAGCGGTAGCCAACACGAATCACATAGTCTGTCGTGTTCAATTTAAGGTCACCTGTCGTGGTGATCCCAGTTGCGGCACCTGAACCTGCAAATGAGACGGTTGTCTTAATTGGTAAATAGCTCACAGAACCATTGATGCTCCACTTGTCATCAATGTTGTAAATCATGCCAGCGTTGTAAACAGGAACCCAAGATGAGGTCAAACTCACACCGCTACCCGCGAAACCTTTCACTTCAGGATCAGCCAAATTGGCTTCTACAGAATTGAAAGAAACATACGACATACCCAAACCCAGATAAGGGCGAACTTTATCTGCAGGTGTGTTGAAGAAATACTTGGCGACAACTGCAGGTGTCAGTGCCTTTGCTGTGGCACCCGCTGGGTGAGACTTGAGCGTTCCGTTGGGCGTTGCAAGATCAAGCGTCAATTTGGGTGGAATACCAATCGTGACTTCGGCACCCACATTGTCCGTATACATGTGTAACCAACTTGCGGACAAAGTTGTCACGCTGTTTGCTGTGGCAGAAGCGCCCACCAACTTACCTTGCAATACTGGGGCCACTGGCGTGCCAGACGAGCTGAACGTCCCCACGCCCACATCTGAATTGATGGATGCAAGACCCAAACTAAAAATGTTGTCACCTGCTTTTTGAGCAAAGGCACCTGATGCAGCGACCAAGGCAGCACAAGCCAAGGCAATTTTTGAAATAGAAGTCATTTTCGTCTCCGATATTTTGTTTTTGAAATCAAAAAGCCCCATCTCTTTTGCAAGGGATGGGGCTTTGCATGTTACTAAAATCTTAACTGGCTAAGCCAGCTTGGGAATTAGAACCAGTGTTGGAAACCAACAGCCAAAGTCTTGACTTCTGAACCAGCACCCACTGCAGCCGCTGATGTGTAGTTGCCACCGTTCATGTTGTAAGTACCTGCTGCATCATTCTTGATGACGTGAAAAGCAGTGTACAAGTGAGTACGCTTACTCAAACGCTTCAAGCCACCCAAGGTGTAGCCTTTTGCGCCGTTTTCTGTTTCAGCAGTAGAGTTGCTGAATGTACGCTTGCCTTGCTTGCCGTATTGAGCGACCAACACGTAGCCATTGCCAGCATCGTGATGTGACACGATACCCCAGCCTTTGTCTTTCTCTGTGGCTGTGTCAGTGGCATTGGAACGCTTGTGTTCCCACGCTTGGAAAGAGATCAAGCTCTCACCGCCGTACTTGTAACCCACGCCGTATTTAACAGCGTCACGGCTAGCACGTGAACCAACAGCAGCAGCAGCAGTACCAGCGAAGCCTGCCAACTGGTAGTTAGATCCAGCCTGAACAGGTGTAGTGCTCTTAGAAGTTTGGTAGTCGATCATGCCAACGATTTGGCCTTGGGTGTAGAGGGCTTTGAAACCGCTGTACTTGCCACTTGGGCTAGCAGCTGCTTCACCAGCGGAGGCTGCAGAAGTGATGTCAAAGCCGCTTTTGCCCATGTAGCCTGTGTAGACTTCAGAACCAGCGAATGCGCCCAAATCTGCGCCAGCAACCACTTTGATCATGTTTTCACCGCGTGTGGTGTATTGACCCACACCGCCAGTCACAAAGTTAGTCAATGTGTCTGAACCAACCAAGTTAGAACCCACTTGATTCAACTCGCCTTGTGTCCACCACACGTTTTGGCGACCCAAGCGCAGTTCAGCTGTGTTGTTACCAATGTAAGCACGACCTTCGCGTGAGCAGAAGCCTGCCGTATTGGCGTTGGGCGTATCCGCTTGGCCAGTGAAGCCGCCGTTGTCGATGTTGATACCAGTTTCGCAGTACACGCCAGCCTTCAAGCCGCCACCCAAGTCTTCTTGCGCAGCGAAAGTGATGCGTGAAGATGTGTCAGCTACACGAGTGCGTTTAGCGACATTCTCCGCTGGGTTAGTAGCACCTGTGGCTTCAAAAGAAGACACGTCCATGCTGGCACGGCCAGTCAAAGTCACGAATGACTGTGCAAATGCAGAAGTAGCTGCCAAAGCAGCAAGTGCAACGAGGGTTTTTTAATTTTTGAATCAAAAAATATTTATAAGTATATGATTTAAATATGTTTAATGACTAAAATCATCTGAAGTACATAAATTAATAAAGTTATGAACTTTGATGGCGTGATATCAGTTAGGATAATTTATGTATTCAAAAGTATTATTCTTAACAAGGGACAAGCAAGGTGTCGGTTGGAAGTATTTATCTAAAGCCTATGACTGAACTATTCACATTGCCCAGAGGCGCTGACAACGATGCGTACTTTTTTTCGCCTCGGGTTCGTAATGCGCCTATCAAAGCCAGCCTGACATGCATTGAAGGCTTGCCGAAGAAGTTAAAAATTTACAGAATTTCTGGCAGTAAATATTGGCAACTGCGGTTTTACAACCAAGGGCGATACATCACGCAAAGTCTAAAAACTACCGATTTTGAGCAAGCGCAGGAGTTGGCGAAAGCCTTTTTTCATGACTTGGCAGTTTCAGGCGCGTATGTTCCGCCCATCACCAAGTCAGCAGATCTCACGCATTTGCAAAATCAGCAGCTGCTACATGATGTGATTGCGGAGGTTTTGTCGCATGAACTGGAGAAAGTTCATCGTGATGAAATCAAACACGGCTCATATGTGATGAGCAAAATCAGGTTAGAGGGTTTGATTTTTGACTTCTTCAAGAATCATTTGTTGAACAAAATTGACATCGAAGTTTTAGAACGGTTCATTGCTTTTCTGACACTGCAAAAGCTATCGCCTTCAACAATGCAAGGCTACATTGCACAAGCAAGAAAAGTCTTACGCTTGTTACACCGTAAAAAAATTCTCAAGAGTATTCCTGAGTTTCCACCGCTCAAGACCCAGCCAAATTCTCGAGGCGCTTTCACGATCACTGAATATAAAAATATTCTGCGTAAATCTAAAGAGCTGAGGTGCTGTACATATGCTGATTGGCAGCGAGGGCACAAGATATGGATCAAGAGTGATTACCACCAAATGCCTGTGGAAATGAATTGGTTGATCCGGTTCATGGTCTATACGTTTGTGCGTCCTGGAGATATTCGTCAAATCAAGAATAAGCACATTGAAATTATCCGTAGTACGTATCTCTATTTGCGTCTGAATTTGCCAGAAGTCAAACGACACAAGGCCGCAACTGTGAGTTTGCCATCGGCCGTACGAATTTATTTGGCGCTGCTGGACTATCAGCGTTCGCGTGGTTACGGAAAACCTGACGATTACGTTTTTTTTCCAGAGGTGGTCAATCGGCGCGCTGTGCTAGATATTGCAGGTTGGTGTTTCAATTGGATCTTGAATGATCTTGATTTGAAAGCTGGCCCGCATGGCACGGATCGATCTTTGTACAGTTTGCGTCACACGGCAATCACGTTTCGACTGATATATGGTGGCAACATTGATTTACTGACTTTGGCGCGTAACGCGCGAACATCGGTGGAGATGATTGAAAAATTTTATGCAAGCACGTTATCTGCTGAAATGAATATTGCATTAATTCACGGCAGGCGGCAGTGACCGATAATCAACCCGTGAAGCTCGCTAGACCGTCGCTGGTGCAATCTGGGAAACCAGGCACTGGAGGAACGTCCGGACTGCATAGGACAGCGTAAGAGGTAACACCTCTCCACCGTGAGGTGAGGATTAGAGCAACAGAGACGAGCCGCTTGAGTGCGGGTGAAACGGGCAATCTCTACGCGCAGCAATACCAAGTAGGCCAACGTTGATGTGGTTCCGCAGAGTTGGCGGGTAGGTAGCACCGAGCCGAGTGGGTAACCCTCGGCCCAGATTAATGACGGTCACGCGTGGGGCAACCTGCGTGCACAGAATCCGGCGTATCGGCGAGCTTCACACTTTTATTCTTCACCCAAGGCCGTCATGTCAAATCTCACATCTTCCGATGGCTTTGAGCAACCTGTTGTGCATGAAACGGCATCCGCCAAGTCGATGGTGTTTTCAGACATCGACATTCAAAGCCTCATGAGTGTGGCGCGGCCCGACGAGCTGCAGTTTGAATACACGCGCTTGATGATGGGGGTGTTACTGTTTCATCCTCAACCCCAAAGCATCTTGATGGTGGGTTTGGGTGGTGGTTCGCTTGCTAAGTTTTGTTACAAGCATTTGCCCCGCGCGCACATCACGGTGGTAGAGATCAACCCACACGTCATTGCATTGCGTCAAAGTTTTTGTATTCCTAATGATGATGCCCGTTTTCGGGTGGTGCAAATGGACGCTGCAGAGTTCATGGCGCACACGGAGCAGAAGTTTGATGTGGTGTTTGCCGATGGATTTGATCAACACGGCTTGCCCGAGCAACTGTGTTCCACCCAGTTTTATGACGACTGTCGGCGTGTGCTGACATCAGGAGGGGTGACCGTGGTGAATCTGCACCGCTTCAGTGCTTTCCGTGATGTGTATGTGGACCGAATTGAGTCGGTCTTTGATGGGGCACTTTGGGTCGTCAATGCCCCCGGGACGACCAACTGCGTTGTGTTTGCGATCAACGCTTTGACAAAAGATCTCAAGCTGACCTTTGGCAAACACAAGCCTGTACACATGAGCGATGAGGCATGGTTGCAAATTTCACCCAGTGTGGCGCGTGTGTTTTTGGCGACGCAAGCATCTATGCAAGACGCACACCTTTAAATAGACACCATTTCTAGAATTCGACGTTCACGGGAAACGTGGGTGCTGGTAAATCCTTTTTGAGCGAAATATGTCACCATGAGTTGTCTGAATTCTTCAGAACCTGTGGTGCGCAAATTGAATTCACCATTGAAGCCTTGTTCGTCTTGTTCGTACGCCACAGCCACCAATTGGCGCGATGTGATTTTTGCCAAACTGCACAACCAATGGAATGTACGGGCCGGAATTCGGGCGCCTGTGGCAACGGCCACGATTACGTCTTCACCTTGCCATTCCAATTGGTCCAGCATCACGATGACGCCTGACAAATCAGGACGCATGTCGTGTGGCAGTAGCGTGCCATCTTGACGCCAAGCGCAATGAAAACTTTGGCACGGGTCTTGTGGGCGGGCATCGTAAACGCCGCATCCTTGCTGAGTGCAATGCGTGCAGGCTTGGCCTAACTGAGCTTTCGCGATGGGCGCTTCAATACTTAACCAACCTTCACAGCATGCAGTGCAAGGCAGACAGTTTCTCTGATTGATGACGGGCATGCGCTCACGATAGCGAACGCACATGGCTACTTGGGTGACGAGTGCGTCATTTTGGTATGAATGATGCAGATGTCATTAGCTTGCGAGGCTTTGTATTCTTTCTACATGCGCCAACAGAGAGCGCATGGCAACAGGCCATAAGCGCGGCGGTACGTCGTCGTAAGCCAGCTTGACCCAATCGTCCATGCTGCCTTCGGGTTGTGTTTGCATGACTTTGAGAATTTTGGATTCGCGTTTAAGTCGGTGTGTTTTGAGATGGGTGATGCAAGCGCGTGCATCATGCGGTTCATCCCATAAGTTACCTAGCACATAGCCGTGGGCGGGCAGAATGAAATCGATATGGTCTTCTTGGCATGCCACCAGTAACTTGTCGAGTGAATTCAAATAGTCATTCATGTTGCCATCGGGCGGGTCAATGACGGTGGTGCTGCCGTTGAGTACATGGTCACCACTGAACAACAAGCCATCCTCCTCTAGTACCAAGCACAGGTGATTGGCCGCATGGCCTGGCGTGTGCACCACGCGCAGGGTGTGCGTGACATCATGGCCTTGTAGAACCAGGCGTTCGCCATCGTTCAATTCGCGGTCTGGTGTGAACGCGCTGTGTGCACGCGCCGATGCGTGTGAGGCTAGGCCCAGAACAGGTGGCTTGTGTCCGTGTTCTGCGCATAGCGCTTGCAGCGGGGCTGCGCCTGGCGAGTGATCGGGGTGCGAATGGGTGCAGATGATGTAGCGGATATGGCCACCCGCTGCGCGCCACAAACGATCGAGGTGTTCGAGATCGGCAGGGCCAGGGTCGATCGCTGCGTAGCCGGAGTCTGGGTCACCGACTAAGTAGCTGTTGGTGCCTGGACCGGTCATCACGCCAGGGTTGGGCGCGGTGAGTCGTTGCACATTTTTCAGTAACAGAACGGGTTGGTCTGTGACCCAGTCGAGGTGGTGCAGTATTTGTCCGTCGGGGCAAGTCAGGGCGAGTTCACCAAATGGCTGTTCGTGTTCCATGTAACGTGCTTCTTTGCCGCCTAGCCAGCCCGCGCGCGGGCAGCTGGTGAACCATGGCTGTTCGCTCGCGCAGTCAGCCAATACCCGCGCCACTGTGGTGTAGCTTTGCAGGCGCTCCAGTGTTTTGATGGTGGGGTAGATGATGAAGAACTTGCCCTGCGCGTGGCGTGCCAACGCATCTGCTGGGCGCACCCACACGGGCTCGAACTGCTCTTTTTCGTCGGCGACTGGGGTTTGCGCATCAGGCATACGGGCGACGAGGAAAGGCACATCAAAGCGTCGCGGTAGATCGCGGTCGGTGATCCAATGTGCCAACACAAATACCTCGTCGGCCGCTAGCGTCAAGCCGCGTGCGGCGCATTGCGCAGCAAAGTCACCTGGTGCGGCATGGCGGTCGAGTGCGCCGATATCAGCGGCGTTGGCCATTTGCCCATGGGTGTGACGGGCCAGCAAGATGCCCAGCTCTTCAAAGCTTTCGCGGATGGCCGCGATGGCTTGCGTCAGGTGCAAGTCGCTTTGCGTGGCGCGTCGTTTGGCGTGCGGGTGGGCTAGCGTATCCGACGCATCAATTCCCCCGCCCGGAAACACATAGGCGCCGGGCGCAAAGCTGGCTGTCATAGAGCGACGTGTCATCAACACTTCTAGGCCTTGCGGGCCGTCGCGCAAGAGTAAAACGGTGGCAGCGGGTAGAACGCGTGCAGGTTCTTTGTGTGCGTGCAAGAGTTGGGTTTGACGAATCATTTCCCTATTATGAAGAACCTCCATAAGTTGTGGTTTCTGGGTGTTTACCCTTGCGTAAAAGCCGCATGCATTTCGCGCGGACTTGCATCAACAATTTGATGTAACGAACTGCTTAGGAGACTTCGATATGCAACGACGTACTTTCAAAACCGTACTGGGTTTTGCGCTCACTTTGGCCGCGCTCAGCGTGCCTCAACTCGCCACAGCGCAAGCTTGGCCAAGCAAACAACCCATCAAACTCGTCGCTGTTTTCCCGCCAGGTGGGTCTGTAGACCAGGTGGCGCGCATCATTGGGCAGCCCTTAGCGCAGCTACTGGGGCAAAGCGTGATTGTGGAAAACCGGGGCGGGGCATCAGGCGCAATCGGCACGGCGGCTGTTGCGCAAGCCCCTGCTGATGGGTATACCTTTGCTGTGGTGTTTGACACGCACGGCGTGAACCCCAGCCTCAACCCTCATTTGCCTTACGACACCAAGAAAGATTTGACGCCCTTGGTATTGGTGGGCACATCACCCATGGTGCTCGCCACGCATGTGAGCTCGGAGTACAAAACCTTCAAAGATGTGGTGGATGCGGCCAAGGCCAAGAAGAACGTCAGCTTTGGCACCATCGGTAATGGCAGTTTGGGTCACTTAGCCATGGCTTTGCTGGGTAAAGACGCCAATGTGGAATGGACGCATGTGCCTTACAAAGGCGGTGGTCCATTGATGAGCGACGCCATTTCAGGCCATGTGCCTTTGTCTATTGCTTCGGTGTTTGTGACCAAACCGCACATCGACAGTGGACGTATGCGCCCTTTGGCCGTCACCACCAGTAAACGTGCGGCTGATTTACCCAACGTGCCAACCATTGCTGAAAATGGGTATCCCGGCTTCGAAGCCCCCGCCTGGTGGGCCGTGTTGGCCCCTGCAAAAACACCGCCCGACATTGTCAAACGCATGAATGAAGAACTCAACAAAGTGTTGAAGAACCCAGACGTGGCCAAGAAGTTGGATGCGCAAGGCATTGATATCATGGGTGGCACTACGGCTCAAGCAGGGACTTTCATTGATAAGCAAATGAACATTTGGGCCAAAGTTGTGAAAGACAACGCCATCAAGGCTGATTGATTTTCAATCGCGCTTAGCGAGGCGCCTCGCCATCGGGGGTGACTTGCAGCGCCACCAAAAAGCGTGCCACCATGTTGTAGGTCGCAATGGCGGCGGTCAGCTCGACCAGCTCGGTGGTCGTGAAGCGCGTTTGCATGGCGGCAAATAACGCGTCGTCTACTTTGACGTTGCGCGTCATCTGAGCGGCGTATTGGACGACCCAACGTTCGATGTCGCTCAACGCTGCATCGGTGATAGGTTGGCAAGCATCGCCTTGCACCACGCGGTTCAAGGCGTCTAACTGGTCTTGTGTGCCACCTGCGGTGAGGAAGTCGGGCGCATGGTGGTGGTACTCGTACTTAGCACCCGTGAGCAAAGCCACAGTGCAAATGCCCAGTTCGCAAAGCTTACGGCTGGTAGACAGACCGGTGCGCACGTTTTTCAAATACACGTTCCAGCCGCGGGCCACGGGCTCGCTCCACAGCAAAGCGCGGTCAAGGTTTATCAGTTCACCGCCGCGACGGGCGAGGATGGCATCGACCAAGTCTTGGGGCTGATGTTTTTGTTCGGGGGTCCAGGCAGGAATGCGCATGTGGGTGTTGATTTGGTTGAAAGTAGGCAATAAGCATAAGCGTACGCGTACCAAAGGGCTGACCACTCAGTGACACCGCCGTACCCGATAATCGACGTATGCGAATTCGCTTCACCAAAATGCAGGGTGCAGGCAACGACTTCGTGGTCTTGGACGAGACCACGCAACGTTTGCACCTCACGCCCGCCCACTACCGTTTTCTGGCCGACCGCCACTTTGGCGTGGGCGCAGACCAAATCCTCTGCGTGCGCCCCGCGCTGCAGCCGGACGTGGACTTTGAATACGTCATCCACAACGCCGATGGCGGCGAGGTGGAGCAGTGCGGCAACGGCTCGCGCTGCTTTGTCCGCTTTGTCCGCGAGCAAGGCCTGACCGATAAAACCACCGTGCGTGTCAAAGTGCATGGCGGCGTCATCACCTTGCAAGAAATGCCGGACGGTCAAGTGACGGTCGACATGGGCGCCCCCGTGTTTGACTTGCCCCAAGTCCCGTTCAGTGCAGCCCAAGCTCTTCCCCTCGATTTGGCGGGGCAAGCTGTCAGTGCGTCAAACGCCCGGGTGTGGCAACTCGCCCTCGGCAACGGCGATGCCGTGAACGTGGGCGTGGTGTCCATGGGCAACCCACATGCGGTGCAAGTGGTGGCCGATGTCGACACCGCCCCCGTGCTGGCGCAAGGCCCCCTCATTGAGAACCATGCCGCTTTTCCCAAACGTGTCAACGCAGGCTTCATGCAAGTGCTCAACCGCAGCGAAGTGCGCTTGCGCGTGTTCGAGCGCGGCGCGGGCGAGACGCTGGCCTGCGGCACGGGCGCTTGTGCGGCGGTGGTCACGGGCATCCGTTGGGGCTTGCTTGACCCGCGCGTGACGGTACAAACTCACGGTGGCACACTTACCATCGAATGGCAGGGCGGCGACACCTCGGTGCGCATGACCGGCCCCGCCACCACCGTTTTCAGCGGCGAAATTACCATTCCTGACACCCTATGACGAACTCTGCCATGAATCCCATCACCGAAGACGACATTGCCAATTTCTTGGTGAACACACCTGATTTTTTTGAACGTCATGCCGAGTTGCTGTCAGCCGTTAAGCTGACCAGCCCGCACAGCCACCGTGCGGTGAGCCTGCAAGAGCGCCAAGCCGAAATGATGCGCGAAAAAATTCGCGCACTCGAACTGCGCATGATGGACATGATGCGTCACGGCACCGAAAACGAGGTGCTGATTGAGCGCATGCAGCGCTGGGTCAAAACTTTGTTGATGACCAACAACGCCCGTGATTTGCCACACACCATCGCTGACCATATCCAATACGACTTCATGGTGCCGCAAGTGGCCATCAAGGTGTGGGGTGTGCGCGAGGACTTCAAAATTGAGCCCTTCGCGCAAAGCGTGATTGATCCCATCAAAGACTTTGCTGCGTCGTTGACCAAGCCCTACGTGGGCATCAACAACAACTTCGATGCCGTGCAGTGGCTGGCCGACCCGGGGGCTGCGCAGTCGGTGGCCTTCATCGCTTTGCGCGCCACACGCCCAGAAGACACGCCACAAACCGCCGCCGAGCAACCCGTGATTGGTTTGTTGGTGTTGGCCTCGCCCGATCCACAGCGCTACTTTGAGGGCATGGGCACCACCATCATCGAACGCATGGGTGACTTGGCGAGTGCGGCGCTGTCGCACTTGCGTTAAAACAAACAACGTTCAAAGCAAATGGACCTGGTCGCCCGCTACCTCGACCATGTTCGCTTTGAAAAGCGTTTGGCCGAGCGCACGCTGGCGCTCTACACCCTAGATCTTGAAAAACTCACCGACTACGCGGCTCAAGCCAACGTGGCGCTAGAGGCCGTGCAGAGCACGCACATTCGCCGCTGGGTCTCCCAGATGCACAGTGGTGGTCGCAGCGGGCGCGGCATTGCGCTCATCCTTTCAGGTTGGCGCGGGTTTTATGTGTGGCTGGGCCGTCAAGGCTTGGTTACGAGTAACCCCGTGCAAGACGTGCGCGCCCCCAAAACCCCCAAGCCCTTGCCCAAAGCCCTGAGCGTGGACGACGCCGTGCAGTTGGCCGAATACCACGCCGCCTCCGATGCCGCCGACCCTTGGCTAGAGTGCCGCGACGCCGCGCTGGTGGAGCTGCTGTATGGCTGCGGCTTGCGTGTGGGCGAGTTGGTAGGCCTTGACGTGCAAGCGGGCGCACAAGCCAAAGGCTGGATTGATTTTGACGGTGGCGAAGCCCATGTGCTGGGCAAAGGCAGCAAGCGCCGCAGCGTCCCCGTGGGCGGCAAAGCGCTAGAAGCCATGCAAGCGTGGGTCGCGGTGCGTGAACAAGGCCTGACGCCAGCCACAGC
>CANFZT010000029.1 GCA_947451565.1 Comamonadaceae bacterium
ATACCGCGCACACGCGAAGCGCTCGAAGCCCTACCCGGCGTGGGCCGAAAAACAGCCAACGTTGTGCTGAATGTGGCCTTTGGCGAACCTGCCATGGCGGTGGACACACACATCTTTCGCGTGGGCAACCGCACGGGCTTAGCGCCTGGCAAAACGCCGCTGGCGGTGGAAATGCAACTGATGAAGCGCATCCCGCCACAGTACTTGGTCGATGCACACCACTGGCTCATCTTGCATGGGCGCTATGTGTGCCAAGCGCGCAAGCCGCTGTGCTGGCAGTGTGGTGTGTCGGAGTTTTGTGGCTTCAAGCCTAAAACACAAAAGGCCACCTGACGGTGGCCTTGAAATCAAGTCTTGGCGAATCAATCCGCTGAGACACCCGCTTTTCGGATGATGGGGCCCCACTTGTTGATTTCCAACTTGAGGTGATCTTTCAAACCATCCGCGGTCATCTTGTCTGCGGACGGGATGTCTGAACTCAAATCAGCCAAGCGCTGTTTGATGGTCGGGTCGGCCATGGCAAAACGCATGGCTGTGTTGAGTTTTTTCAGCACAGGCGCTGGCGTGCCTTTGGGCGCATACATGCCGTGCCACACCTTCACTTCAAAGCCTTTCAAGCCTTGCTCGTCCAAGGTTGGCACATTGGGCAATGCCGCCAAGCGCTTGAGCGTGGTCACGCCAAACACTTTGACACGGCCGTCTTTGATCATCGGCACAGTTTGTGTTGTTTGGTCACACAAGATGTCTACTTGGCCACCCAACAAATCGTTCATGGCCGGGCCTGTGCCTTTGTAGGGGATGGTGTTGATATTCACGCCAATCGCGCTTTTGAACATCAAACCGCACAAGTTAGACACAGCACCCAAACCTGCATCGGCCAAGGACACTTTGCTTTCATTGGCTTTGATGTAGGCAATCAACTCTTGCAAGTTGTTGGCAGGAATATCTTTACGAGCCAACAGTGTCATCGGCACATCCAGCACCTGCCCGATATATTCGAAATCAGTCAGGGGGTCGAAGTTGAGCTTGTTGTAAAGCGCAGGCGCTGTCGACATGCCCATGTGGTGCAAGAAGATGGTGTAGCCGTTGGGCGTTGCACGAGCGACCTTGGTGGCACCAATCGTGCCGCCGGCACCGTTGACGTTTTCCACCACCACCGGTTGGCCCAAAGATTTGCCCATTGGAATGGCCATCATGCGAGCCACCACATCGGTGGGGCCACCTGCGGCGAAAGGCACGACCATGGTGATGGACTTGTCTGGGTAAGTTTGGGCGTGGGCCAAGCCACATGCCAAAGCACAAGCGGTCAGCAGTGTTTTGATTTTTGTCATCTCATCTCCTCTTTCTGAATTGAGGCAAATGATCGCCGCATCAGCGTCTTATCCATCCCCCTAAAAACCCGCACGCCCTTCTGAAAAAGGCTGTTTTTGTCAACCAGGAGACAGGAGAGAAAACTTCAATCTACTTTAGGGATGCCGCCCAGTAAAGTTGACAAGAAATTCGTCAGGGCAAGATTTTTAGATTGCCCCTGACGCGTACAAATCAGCATTTGTCGCACAGCCCAAGGTTCGGGCAAGGGGCGGCAAACCACATCACCACTCGCGGCCTTGGACAAACCCACATCTTTGGGCAGCAAGCCAACGCCTAGCCCAGACTGAACCATTTTCAAAACAGCCTCAAAGCTGCGCACTTCAACACGCAGCTTCATCGTCTTACCCAGATTGGTCGCCTCCATCGTCAAGAGCTTCATCAAGTTGGCGCTGCCCTCTAGTCCGATGAGGTCGTAGTCAAGCACGTCACTGAAACTGAAGTTGTCTTTGTGAGCCAAAGGATGGTCGCTTCGAAACAGTGCGGCCAGGTGATCGGTTCGATAGTCAAACACATCCAATCCCGCCGTGAACGCACCTTTCATGATGATGCCTACATCGGCTTCGGCAGCAAGGATGGACTGCGTGATCTCGTTGCTCCACGCCTCGTGAACAATCAGCTTGTAATCAGGGTGGGCTTTTGAAAAAAGCGCCAAGTCTTCTGGCAAGCATTGCGCCATGGACGATGTCGAAGCCAAAACGCGCAGCACGCCTTTGTTGCCTGCCTCGAATGCGCTCATTTCCGATTGCATTTTGTTGAGGTCGACCAAAAGATCTTTGGCATAGTGCACCAGCGCAGCCCCTGCGGGTGTGAGGTGAATGCCTTTGGAGGTGCGCTCAAAAAGAATGGTTTTGAATTTGTGCTCAAGCAACGCGATGCGGCGGCTCGCAGCGCCAAGACTCATGTGGGAGACCTCGGCTGCTTTGGTGAGGCTGCCACACTCGGCAGCTTTCACAAACAACGCTAATGAATCATTATCTGGAAGCATGACTTTTCTCTACCTGTATCAGGCGTCGGCTCAACCCAATACAGACACGCAAGCCAGGCCCACGATCAAGTGCAATGCAGCATCAAAAGACAATCAAATCTCTCATCGCCTCACCCGTACTCAATCGATCAAAACCATAGTTGATCTGCTCAAGGGTCAGTCGCTCACCCATTAACTTATCGATGGGAAGTTTTCCTGCCAAGTAGAGGTCTACATAGCGAGGAATGTCTCGCTCGGGGATGCAAGAACCCACATAGCTACCTTTGACGGTTCGCTCTTCTGCGACCAAGTTTACATGCTGCAAACCCCAGGTATCGCCCGGAGGCGGCAGGCTTGCCGTGACAGTGGTGCCACCACGTCGTGTCATCCGGTAAGCGGACTCCATGGCATGCACAGAGCCTGCAAACTCAAAGGCGAAATCAACGCCGCCTTTGGTCAGCTCTTGGATTTTTTTCAACAGATCAGGATCTTTGGCATTGAATGCAGCGGTGGCTCCCAGGCTCAGCGCTTGGTTCAATTTGCTTTCATGCAGATCCACAGCAATCACATGGCGCGCACCAGAAGCCAACGCGCCTAAAACGGCACAAAAACCAACGCCGCCTAAGCCAACAACAGCCGTCGAGTTGCCAGCCTTCACACCAGCCGTGTTCACCACAGCGCCCATACCCGTCAACACAGCGCAGCCAAACAATGCAGCCTCGACCGGATCAATGTCGGCTTCAATCTTCACGCATGATCTGCGTGAAACAACCGCATGGTCAGCAAATGCAGAAACGCCCACATGGTGATGAATGGGCTTGCCACCAAACCCATACAGCCTACGCGCGCCACTGAGCAGCGTGCCTTCGGTGTTGGCTTTGGCACCAGGCTCACACAAAGCAGGACGGCCTTCCATGCACATCATGCAGTGGCCACAACTCGGCACAAAAACCAGCGCGACAAGATCACCGACTTTCAAGTCGAGAACGCCCGCACCCAATCCCACCACCTCACCGGAGGCTTCGTGGCCCAAAGCCATGGGCGTGGGCCTAGGCCTCACACCAGTAATCACAGACAAATCAGAGTGACAGAGCCCCGCAGCTTTGAGCTTGATCAGCACTTCGCCGGGACCTGGATCACGCAGATCCAACTCTTCAATGGACAAAGGCTTTGACTCCACAAAAGGAGAACTCGCACCCACGCTGTTAAGAACTGCCGCTCTGATTTTCATAACAATTACCTTTCGTGCTTTGGCTTAGTTCGCCGAGTAAGTCTTGAGTTTTTGGTCCAACAAATCAGTCTTGATTGTCTTGACCCACTCAGGTGACTTCTGACCCACAGGTGTCGTTGCAGTATCCGCAGGAATGATCATCATCTGATCCATCACTGGGAAGGGATATTTGGCGGTCTTCTTGGTCACGCCCAACAGTTGATCTTCCAAGCCTTGACCATCCGCACGCATCTTGACAGGACGACCGTAGCCTTTGAACTCAATGGTGTGCATGGCATCGGCCACTTCTTCTGTGCTGGGCCATTTGCCGCCGTTGGTTTTCATGGCTTGCTCGTAGCCTGCCTTCAAGCCTGTGATGGCTTGAACCATGTGATACACGGAGTAGATGGGGTACGTGTCAGTTTTGGCTTTGAATTTCTGCACAAACTGCTTGTGGCTTGCATCGTCTTTGGTTTCTGGATGCAAGAAGTAGTGGTCACCACGTGCGCCCACGATCACGCCATCAGGCAACGTGGCACCCAAACGCTCCAACGAACTCTCAGCCAAAGGCAACACAAATTTCGATTGCTTGAACAAGCCACGCTGTGCCGATTGACGAACGAAGGTGTCAAGGTCACCGCCCCAAGAGGTCGACAAGATGACATCGGGCTTGAGCGCCGACAAACGTGAGACTTCCGTCGAGAAATCAGCCGCACCGAATTTCGGGAAGAACTCGCCCACAACCTTGACATCAGGCTTCAGTGCCATCAACGTGTTGCGGAAAATTTCCCAAGAGTCACGACCCCAAGCGTAGTCTTGGTTCACCACAGCGATGGTCTTGAAGTTAGGGTTGGTCTTGAGCAGGTAAACAACCGTGGCCACCATTTCTGTGGTGGCATTCGCTTGTGTACGCACGACGTAGCGGAACTTCTTTTCTTCCAGAAGCTTCTCAGTGCCGCAGTCCCACATCACGTTCAGAACTTTCAAGTCTTCCGCAACGGGCGCAACGATGTTGCAGTTGCCACTGGAGATGGCCGAGAACATGGTGCGCACACCTTGGTCTTGCACCACGCGGCGGTATTCGGACAAGAGCTTGTCGCCACCCAAACCTTCATCAATAAAGACTGGTGAAATCTTCACGCCGGCAATGCCACCCTTGGCATTGATGTCATCGATCATGAGCTCAGCAGCCGCCTTAGCGGGCACACCAAACACAGAGGCAGGGCCCGACAAGAACGTCGTAATGCCCACTTTGATCTCGGCTGGCTTTTGCTGCGCAAAAGTCAATCCAGACAGCATCAAGGCACTCAACAGCACCGTTGCTTTTTTCGCAATTTTCATCTTCATGATTTATCTCCTTTTATGAATGAACCACTAACCCAAATTACACAGTCCGACCACCATCCACAGGCAACTCAACGCCTGTAAAAAACTCTGCTTCTGGACTTGCCAAGAAGAGCGCTGCTGCAGCCACATCGCTTGGCAACGAGAAACGACCCAATGGAATAGAGCCTAAAAATTTGGCTCTGTTTTCTGGGGTGTCTGGCATACCCATGAACTGAGTGAACATGCCTGTCTCACCCATGACGGGGCAGATCGCATTGACACGAATTTTTTCTGGACCCAGCTCAACGGCCATCGACTTTGAAATGATGTTCACCGCGGCCTTAGAGCCGTTGTACCAAGTCAGGCCTGGACGCGGACGGATACCCGCCACCGAACCGACGTTCAAAATGACACCCCCACCGTTCTTGCGCATTTGCGGCACAGCGGCATGCGCCATGTGGAAAATTGATTTGACGTTGATGTCGTACACACGGTCAAACTCAGCTTCCGTGACTTCAAGCATCGGCTTGTTCAAATGCGTCACGCCGGCGTTGTTCACCACGATGTCGGGAATACCAAATGTTTGCACCGTGTACGCCACCAGCGCGTTCACACTGTCTGCGTTAGACACGTCGCAGGTGAAGGCGCTCGCAGAGGCGCCCAATTTGTCAGCCACGGCCTTCGCGGCATCACCGCGAATGTCTGCCACGATGACTTTTGCGCCCTCTTTGACATAGAGCTCGGCGATGCCTTCACCGAAGCCGCCGCCGGCCCCTGTCACGATGGCCACTTTGTTTTTTAATTTACCCATGTTTGTCTCCTGTTTTTATCCGTGATAGTTGATGACTGTTTTGGTTGTGCTGACTTCTTCAAGCGCCAAGAATCCTTTTTCACGACCGTGGCCACTGCGCTTGACACCGCCAAAAGGCAGCTCCACGCCGCCGCCTGCGCCGAACGCGTTGATGTACACCTGACCTGCTTTGATTGCCTTTGACACACGTTGCTGACGACCGCCGTTTTCGGTCCAAACAGCGGCCATCAAGCCAAAGTCCGTGCCATTGGCCAACGCAATACCTTCAGCCTCGGTATCAAAGGACATGGCAGCTAAAACGGGACCAAAGATTTCTTCTTGTGCACAACGATGGTTGGCTGGCACATTGCCCAACAACGTGGGGGTGACGTAATACCCTTCTTTCGGCAGGCCTGGTGAAAGCACACCCTGAGCGACCATCTCAATGCCAGACTTCTCGGCCTCATTCAAAAAGTACGCCACGCGATCACGTTGCGCGATATTCACAACGGGGCCGCAGTCCAAGTCCATGTCGGGCGTGCCGACTTTGATTTGGGCAAATTGCTTGGCAAGCCTCTCCATGATTTCTGGGTAAATGCTTTTTTGCACAATCAATCGGCTACCTGCCGTGCAGGTTTGGCCGGTGTTGGCAATGATGCCGCGCGTGATGATTGGCACAGCGCGATCCAGGTCTGCATCGCCAAACACCACATGGGGGGATTTGCCACCCAGTTCGAGCACGCATTTGATGACATTCTTGGCGGCAGCTTTTTGAATCAGCACCCCAACCTCGTTCGAACCCGTGAATGAAATGAAGTTAATGCCAGGGTGCTCAGACAGTGCAGCGCCCGCCTCTTCGCCCAAACCGGTCACGATGTTGATGGCGCCGTCAGGGAAGCCAACATCTCTGGCCAGTTCCGCCACACGAATGGGGGTCAAACACGCATCTTCAGCGGGCTTCACAACGACCGCATTGCCCATGGCCAATGCAGGTGCGATGCTTCGGCCCAGCATTTGCGCTGGGTAGTTCCAAGGAATGATGTGTGCCGTCACGCCCAGTGGCTCACGCAACACGTTGACGGTGTAACCATCCAAGAATGGCAACACCAAACCGTGAATCTTGTCCGCCCCTGAACCATAAAACTCAAAGTAACGCGCCAAAACAGTGATGTCTGTTTTAGCCGTCGTCATCGGCTTGCCTGTATCACGGGCTTCCAGCGCGGCGAGTTCGGCGTGATGCTCAAGCACCTTCTCGCCCAACTTCATGAGCAAGCGACCGCGCTCAAGCGCTGTCATTTTTCCCCAGGCAGAGTCCAGCGCTTTGTTTGCGGCATTCACAGCCAAATCGACATCGGCCTTTTCGCCTCTGGGAATTTCTTCGAATTTTTGACCATCGACGGGTGAAAGAACATCTAACACCTTGCCGGACAGTGCATTGACAGACTGTCCATTGATAAACATTTTGGTCATGTGGGTTGCCTCAAACTTTCTTTAGTGAATGGCTTCAACAAATGAGCCGCGCTCAATCGTCAAAATTTGGTTGGGAATATCGGTCAACAGCGCCGAGTTGGATTCGGTGATGACCACGGATAGATCTGGACGGCTCGTGCGCAGTCGCCCCAGTGCCTCTGAATATTGAAGTGCCAGCGCAGGTGCCAAGCCTTGAAATGGCTCATCCAGCAACACAATGGCGCTGCCCACCATCAAGGCACGCCCCAGCGCCACCATCTTTCCTTGACCACCAGACAAGGCTGCACCCGATCTTGCGAGCATGGGCTTCAATTGCGGCACAACATCCAAGACATGCGCGAGTCGTTCCTCAACCTCTTGGCTTGATAACTCAAGAATTTCGCAAGGGAGTTCTAGGTTTTCTTGAACCGACAGCGTTGGAAAGATCACACGGTCTTCGGGTGCATAACCGATACCGAGGCTGGTACGCAAATGCGCCGCAGAACGCATCAGGTTGTGTTCATCCAAATGCATCTCGCCCGAGGTGGCGGGGATGAGGCCCATGATGCTGCGCAACAAGGTGGTCTTACCCGCGCCATTGCGACCCACGATCGCAATGGTCGTCCCTGCGTGAATGTCTAAGGACAAAGACCGCAGGATGGGAGACCCGGCAAGCGACACGCACAAGTTTTCAATTTTTAGCATGTCAAATCTCCTAAAACTTCTTTTCGGACTTGGAGATTTTTCAGCACCTCATCGGGAGAGCCATCGGCTGCAATCTTTCCTGAAATCCAAGCGGCCACACGCGTTGCATATTTCGAAACGATGTCGACATCGTGCTCAACAAACCAACTGGTGACTTTGCGTTCCTCTAGGGCTTGCATCACCAAGGCCATCAAATCGTGCTTGTCTTCGGACGAGACACCGCTGGTGGGTTCATCCATGATGATGAGCTTGGGGCGCAACATGAGCGCCATGGCCACATCCAACAGCTTTTTATGGCCTTCGGGCAACGCGCCTGCGATTTCGTTTGCTTTGTCACGAAGCCCGACCAGCTCCATCGTTTCAATGATTTCATGGCGATCCACAGATGCCGACAATGATTTCAAAATCGATAGGTTGCCATTTCTAGCAGCCGCAGCAATTTCCAAGCACTCTTGCACTGTGTGTTCAACAAACAATTGGGGGAGCTGAAACGAGCGTCCGAGTCCCAGACGAACAATGCTTCTTGGCGTTTTGCCCGTGATGTCGGTGCCATTGAAAAATATCTGTCCAGAGGTCGGCTTGAGGTAGCCCGTACAAATGTTGATGAACGTGGTTTTTCCTGCACCGTTTTGGCCAATCACTGCCAAACGCTCACCTTCGTTGAGTTCAAAATTGATGTGGTCAGCCGCGATGACGCCACCGAACGCCAGATTGACATCCTTTGCCAGCAAGATTGGACGACTCATACTTGCGCTCCCTTTTTTTCTTTTCGCTTCTCAAGCGCACCAATGATTCCATCGGGTGCAACCACAATCACGACCAACAGCGTGAACCCCAACAGCAGTTGCCACACACCCGCCATGTAGGCCGACGCGGTGAGCTTGACGGCTTCAAAAATGGCAGCCCCCACGAACGCACCGAGTGAATGGCTCACGCCACCCAAAATCGTGATGAACACCAGCTCTCCTGAGCGGGTCCACGAACCGATGTCGGGCGTCACCAAACCTTGCGCCAGCGCAAAAATGGCACCTGACAAACTGACAAACAAACCAGAAATCACGTAGCCAACCCACAGCACGCGGTGGGCGGAGAGCCCCAAATACTCAAGTCGTGTCTCGTTGCTCTTGAGGCCTAACAACGCCTCACCCGATCCAGATTTGATGAACCGTTGGTAGAACCATCCAGCAAGCAGCGACATGACCAAGGTGAACACCAGCAGAATGGTTTCAAACTCGTTGCGCTCCGTCACAAAGCCCAAGAAGGCTGGACGGTCCACACGGATTCCGTCGGTCCCGCCGGTGAGTGAATACAACTTGCCCAACAAGGCCACGATCACCATGCTGACCGCGAGGTTCAGCATGCCAAAAAAGATACCGCGATAGCGCACGATGAACAAGCCTGTCACTGCGGCAAACAGCGTGGAGATGACCGTGCCCGCCAAGATCAACACCAGCCCATCAGCGGCAGGGAACGCTTTGGCAACAAATGCAACAGCGTAAGCCGCAACACAAGCAAACATGGCATGGCCAAAAGAAACCTGGCCAGACCTTGCTGGCAAAGCAACGCCTAAAGACGCAAGCCCGTAACAAAGCCCTAAGATGACGATTGTTTTAGACCAAGGGAACATGAGCCCCAAAGCAAGCACAACGCATGCGAGAACGAAGGAAATTAAACCGAATTTCATCAAATTCTCCGAGATTGCGCGACGGTGAAAAGCCCGTTTGGACGCACCAGTAAAACGACCAGCATGATGATGTAAGGCATGGCCACTTCAAACTCAGGCGCGATGTACACCGCGATCGATCGCGCCATACCGATCATGAGTGACGTGATCAAAGCCCCCGTGATTTGCCCCAGACCTGCGGTGGCCACCACCGTGAAGGACACAACGATCATTTCGGCGCCAATCCCTGGCGACAACGACGAAACCGGTACAGCCAATGCACCACCCAGTGCGCCAAAAATCGCGCCCAAGACGAACACCAAGGTGGCGATTTTTTTAACGTTGACACCCATAGCGGTGGCCACCTCACGGTGATGCGTGATCGCCACCGTTTGTTTTCCTAAAGAAGTTTTCTTGAGAAAAAAGTTCAGACCGAAATAGCTGACCAATGCAATGCCAGGAATGACGAGCACTTGATAAACCGTGTAAGTCACGTCAAAAAATTCAACCGTCCCCAGCCGCGTCACAAGCTCGCCCGCTGAATACGGCGATGTGCCCCAAATGAGTTTTTGCACATCTTCAAAAATCACAAAAGCCGCGAATGTCACCAGCAACTGAATGACGGGGTCTTTCTTTTGGAAATACCGCAGAAGCGCCACTTCCAAGATCAAGCCAACCACAACGCCCACCACAATGGCAGCGGTGAGCAACGACAAGAACAAGACAGGCGTCGAGGCGAAGTCATGTCGCATCACAAAGCTGGTGATGCTTGCAGCGGAATAGCCACCAAACGCATACAAGCTGCCATGTGCGATGTTCAGAACGCCCAAAACACCAAAAATCAGCGTCAACCCAAGGGACACCAAGAAAAGCAAACCAGCATAAGAAATGCCGTCTGCCACGCCCAGTAATAGTGTGTCTAAATTCATTGAATACCTGCTTGTTGAAGTACGAGTTTGGCCATGAGGACCACCGGACGATCCACCATTTTTCCGTCCAGTTGCACGGCGCCGCCAGCGGCATTGGCATCGGCCAGCACAATGGCTTTGGCTTTTTCTATGTCAGCGTCTGAGGGACGAAAGCCTGCAATGACTGGGTCCACTTGTGCGGGATGGATGCAAAGTTTTGCAGTGAAGCCCAGTCGCTTGCCCCGGGCAATGTCACCTTGGATGATCTGATCCGATGTCAGGTTGACGGTGACGCCATCAATGGGCGCTGCAAGTTCAAACAAGCGGCTCATCACTGTCATCTGGTAGCGCAAGGGAAGAAGCTCCAGCTCGTCAGCGCCGCACGCCATGCCTAAGTTGGCCTGCAAATCGATGTTCCCCAATGTCAGCCGAACCACCGAGGGGTGTGAGGCGATGTCTTTCATTTGATCAATGCCATGCGCACTTTCGATCATCGGAATGATCCAAACGGGGCGCTGCAATTTGCTCTCGATCTCAGCCAGTTGCGCCTTGGATTCAGCCTTGGGCAGAAGTACGGCGTTGATGCCTAACTTTTTCACCAGCTCAAGGTCTTCATGGAAAAAGGGCGTGCCGTAGGCGTTGATGCGCAACACGATGCGGCTCGAAAATTCTTTGAGTAAATCAGGCAGCGCTTCCAACAGCATGTGGCGCGCGTCCTGCTTTTGCGCCAGAGGCACCGCATCTTCCAGGTCAATGATGACCGCGTGCGCATGGGTTGCCAGCGCTTTGGAAAATCGCTCGGGGCGATTGCCCGGAACAAAGAGGAAGGCTTGCGCACTGCTCAACGCGTCCTTCAGTCGTTTGAAGGCGGTCATGGCAGAAGCGCCCCCACTTGTTGGGCCGACTCGATGTGCCAAAGCGCATCTATGGCCTGCTTGAGTTCATCACGGGTGGCACCGTGTGAGTACACGCCAATGCGCATGGCTTTTTCTTCAATCTCATCACGCGACAGCGTATTGCCAGGATCACCTTTGGGTTCATCGACGCGGCCTGCAAAGACGTGTCCAGCGTTTGTTTCGACCGTGACTTTGCCAATCCAACGGTTGGGGTATGCGGCATCGACCTCGTCGTCTAAAACCATGACAACCCGATCTCTGAGATCGGTGATTTCTGGCTTTTTGAAGTCTTGGTCAAACTCACTCAATCCGGCAAAACCATGTTTTGCGGCAAGGGACAACACGGTGCCCATTGAAAACTTGGATTGATGCACGGTGGCAGGATCAACGACAGGGCCAAGCACATCGATTGCACCTTGGTGCACATGCGTCGTGACTTTCTTCAAATCGCTGATGGTCAGATGGTGGTCACGCATCACTTGCAGCAACGCATCTGCCGCAGGGTGTGTGTGGCGGCAAGAGGCATGAAACTTGAACGATGTTTCAACGGTGGCCCATCGGCTGCCGAGTCGGTCTGTGAGCTTGGTCACGTCCGCATCGGTGGACATGCCCGCAGCCATGCCTTGCTTGCCCTCCAAGATTTGCTGCGCGCCCGTGAAGCCATCTTTGGCCAAATAGGCCGACATCAAACCCGTGCCAGCCGCATGCGCCGTGTGCAGTTGTTTTGAATCGGCGGCATCTCGCAAAAATTCCCACAAACCAGCGGCTTGCGTGCCGGCCGATCCAAACGCATGCAGCATTTGACTGGGCGTTAAATTGAGCAGGCGACCCACAGCCGCTGCCGCCGCAATGCTGCCAGCGGTTCCTGTGGTGTGAAAAATTCTGTAGTGTGAGCGGCCCAAAAACTCGCCCACTCGGATGCCCACTTCGTAACCCACGATGGATGCCACGAGCAAGTCTTGCCCAGAAGCACCCATGGCTTGGGCCACGGCCACAGCGGGTGAAAAGACGACGGTTGCCGGATGAAAAACGGATCCGTTGTGAACGTCGTCTTGCTCCACCACATGGGATGCCGCCGCGTTGGCCATGGCGGCAAAGTAAGGCGTGCTGCGTTTGCGGTTGTAAAGAATTTCAGAAGGACCGGTACCAGGCCCCATTTTTTCAATGAATGTGCCAATGGTTTCAACAGCACGCGCGCCTTTTCCAGCAACCGCAGAGCCAAACCAATCCACCAACAGGTCTTCTGTTTTGCGCAAAACATGAGGCGGAATGTCACGGGCTTGCAGCTGCGCGGCAAACGTTGCGAGCTGCTGGCTTGGGAAAGTTTTGTCCATGGCTTAGATCGCTCCGACTTGTTTCATCTCAGCAATGGCCGAGGCACTAAGCCCCAGCTCTTTGAGGATCGTTTCTGTATGCTGACCCACTGCAGGGATGGCATCCATTCGGTAGGTGTACTCGTTGTTCACACCCGGCGGTAAGAGCGCAGGCACGTCCCCCACGGGAGACTCAACGTATTGCCAACGATGGCGCGCACCCAGTTGGGGGTGGTCCCAAACGTCTTTCATCTCATTCATGCGCGCGTTGGCAATCTTGGCGTCATCCAACCTGGCTTCGACTTCCGTGATGCTGAGCGTTTGAAAGCATGCATCAATGATGGCTTTCAGCGCAGTTCTGCCTTCATGGCGCTTGGTGTTGCTGTTGAAACGTGCATCGGTTGCCAGCGCCGAGTTCAGCAACACCTTCTCGCAAAAGACTTGCCACTCGCGCTCGTTTTGAAGACCCAAAATAACGGTTGCACCGCCCCCCACGGGGAATGGACCATACGGATAAATGGTGGCGTGCGATGCGCCGGATCTGGCAGGCGGTTCGGCACCGTTGAAGGCGTAGTAAAGAGGAAAGCTCATCCACTCACCCAAAGCTTCGAGCATGGAGACATCAATGTGTGAGCCATGACCTGTTTTTTCGCGCAACAACAAGGCCGAAAGAATGTTGGTGTACGCGTACATGCCAGCCGCGATGTCTGCAATGGAACACCCAGCTTTTGAGGGACTGTCTGGGGTGCCTGTGACAGATAAAAACCCCGCCTCGCTTTGAATCAACAGGTCGTATGCTTTTTTGTCGCGGTACGGCCCGTAATTGCCGTAGCCAGAGATATCGCACACGATCAAACGTGGGTTGATTTTTTTCAAATCTTCTGCAGACAAGCCCAGCCTTGCGGTGGCACCGGGCGCCAGGTTCTGGACAAACACGTCCGCTGTTTGAAGCAACTTCAAGAGCGCGTCCATCGCTTGTCCGTGCTTGATGTCTAACGTCAAACTTTCTTTGGACCGATTGGTCCAAGTGAAGTGCGAAGACATGCCGTTCACGCGCTGGTCATACCCTCTGGCGAAATCGCCCACTTCGGGTCTTTCAACTTTGATGACACGCGCCCCCAAATCTGCGAGCTGTCGTGTGCAAAACGGTGCGGCAATGGCGTGCTCTAAAGACACGACGGTGATGTGATCGAGAGGTCGTTTCATGTTGCGGCTCAAAACGAACGCGGCAGTCCGAGCAAATGCTCTGCCACATAGGAATAAATCAGATTTGTGGAAATGGGTGCCACTTGGTACAAGCGCGTCTCGCGGAACTTGCGCTCCACGTCGTACTCGCACGCAAAGCCAAAACCACCGTGGGTTTGCAAACAAACATTGGCAGCCTCCCACGACGCTTTGGCAGCCAGGTACTTGGCCATGTTGGCCTCTGCGCCGCAAGGTTTGCCGGCATCAAACAACTCGCAGGCTTTGAAGCGCATGAGGTTGGCAGCTTCGGTTTCGATGTAACTGTCTGCGATGGGAAATTGAATGCCTTGGTTTTGCCCAATCGCGCGACCAAACACGGTGCGGTCGGTGGCGTAACGGCGAGCGCGCTCGATGAACCAATACGCGTCGCCAATGCACTCGGCGGCGATCAAGGTGCGTTCAGCGTTCAGGCCATCCAAGATGTATTTGAAGCCCTTGCCTTCTTCGCCAATCAAATTCTCGACAGGGATTTCAAGGTTGTCGAAAAACACTTCGTTGGTTTCGTGGTTCACCATGTTGCGAATGGGCTTGACGGTCATGCCGTTGCCAATCGCCTGCTTCAAATCCACGATGAAGATCGACATGCCTTCACTCTTGCGCGTGACGTCTGCGAGCGGTGTGGTGCGTGCCAGCAAAATCATCAAGTCGGAATGTTGAATGCGTGAAATCCAAACTTTCTGGCCATTCACCACATAGCGGTCGCCTTTTTTCACGGCCGTGGTTTTGAGTTGTGTGGTATCCGTCCCTGTGGTGGGTTCAGTCACGGCCATGGATTGCAAACGTAACTCACCCGTCGCGATCTTGGGCAAGTACAACTCTTTTTGCAATTGGGAGCCATGGCGCAACAGCGTGCCCATGTTGTACATCTGCCCGTGACATGAACCTGCATTGCCACCCGCGAAGTTGATCTCTTCCATGATGACCGAAGCTTCAGCCAGGCCCAAACCCGAGCCACCGTACTCGGCCGGAATCAAGGCAGCCAGCCAGCCGGCTTCAGTGAGTGCGTTGACAAACGCTTCGGGGTAGCCCCGCTCGTCGTCTACTTTTTGCCAGTACGCAGAATCAAAACTGCCGCACATGGCGCGCAGTGCTTCGCGCAATTCTTGATGTGCATCGGGGGTAGGGATTTGGGTCTTCATCAAGGTTTCAGAATTAAATTAAGCAAGCTCAGCCGTGGCTTGCATGGTCAGCCAGCCTTCATGGTCTTGTGCCCACAAACGCACGTGTTTGCCATCCACTTGTGGCTGACCACTGACGCGCACATGGCGTTGGTCGGCACATTCAAACGTGGGACGCAATGCTTTGAACTCAAAGCGTCGGATCGGACGGTCGGTATGTCGGCGCACCAAATCAACCAACCACGTGGCAATCAAGGGGCCATGAACAATGAGGCCGGGATAGCCTTCGACCTGAGTCACGTATTTGCGGTCGTAATGAATGCGGTGGCCGTTGAAGGTGAGCGCTGAGTAGCGAAACAGCAGCACATCATCTGGAATGACATCACGTGTCCAAAACTCACCCGTGGGCTCGCCTTGCGTTGCCAGGGTTGCCGCCGCAATGGGCGCGGGCACCGGGTCACCGGGCTGTGCGGCGGGTCGATACACAATGTCGTGCTCTTCTGTCAGGCACAAGCCTTGCGCGTTGTGCACTTCATGTTTGACGAGGACAAAAAGCAAATCGCCGGAGCGGCCCGATTTGTGTGTGACGGACTCAATGGTGGACACGCGTTTGACGGCATCGCCCACTTTCAGCGGAGCGTGCCATTGCAAACGCCCACCTGCCCACATGCGACGCGGCAAGGGCACGGGCGGTAAAAAACCACCCCGCTTGGCATGACCATCTTCACCAATTTGAGACTGCTTCGCAGCAGGCAAAAAGTACAACCAATGCCACAGCGCAGGAAGCGCATCCCCAGGCATGGGCAATGGGTCATCTCTGTCTAAGGTTGCGGACAAGGCACGCACAGGGGCCGCAGAGATTTCATCATTCAATGTCTCTTGCTTGCCGACCCATGTCGTTAGCAAATTCATGTCGAGCTTTGTTGTCATGGCCGCCATCATTACGGCAAAACCAACAAAGGGGAATCTCGATTTGTATAAGCTTCCCTTGTGCTTTTTTGAAATCTAGGGTTAGCCCTTAATTCCTTAGTGACACGAGCAGCCCCTGTAAAACCTCTCGGCGCATGTGCTGGTCTAGGTAATCGGCCAAGCCTTCAAACACCGTTTCTAACGTGGGCGTTTGCGCGCCAAACAAAGCGTGCAACACCGCAGGGTCTTCGAACAAACCATGCAGGTAAGAACCCATCACGTTGCCTGCATCGTTTTGCCACGACAAACCGGGCATCACCTCATGTGCCACCTGCCCTGCTGCAGCCATGGCGGCGTGAGCTTGGGTTTGGCCGTGGTGAATTTCGTAGCCACTCACTTGCACGCCCGACAAGGCAGACCATGCACCGCGCAACTCACCAAACTTGGCGCGGGTGCGCTGCACGGTTTTGTCAGCCGCGAATTGCGTGACCACGGGCAACAGCCCTAGACCCGCTGCGTTGCCGTCAATGCCATGTGTGTCAATCAAGGCCTCGCCCAACATTTGCAAACCACCGCAAATGCCCAGCACGGCACCGCCCTGCTCGGCGTGTTTGGCAATGGCCGCGTCTAAGCCTTGCGCGCGCAGCCAAGCCAGGTCGCTGCTGGTGTGTTTTGAGCCGGGCAAGATCACCCAATCGCTCGCCTGCAAGCCCACTAAGTCAGCAGGGCTGCGCGCCCACAGCAAGCGCACACCTGGCACGTTTTTGAGCGGATGAAACTCATCCAAGTTGCTGATACGCGGATAGGCGATAACGGCCACTGTGCGGGAACGCACCCCCTCGGGGGACAGCGAGGACACGGCAGTGCCGAGCGTGGGGCCGTAGTGAAACACACCATCTTCTTCCGGCAAGCCGTGCTGCCACCACATGGGCAACACCGCCACGGTGGGCACGCCGGTGAGGTCTTGCAGCATCTGGGGCGCGGGTGCGAGCAACGACGCATCACCGCGAAACTTGTTGAGCACAAAGCCGCTGATGCGTGCTTGATCTTCAGGGGGCAACAAGGCCCATGTGCCGTACAAGTGGGCAAACGCGCCACCTTTGTCGATGTCGGTCACCAACAAGCAGCGGGCATCGGCATGACGCGCCACGCGCAGGTTGACGATGTCGTTGGCCATGAGGTTGATCTCGGCGGGAGAGCCTGCACCTTCGATCACCACTACATCATTCTCAGCACGCAAAGCGTCAAGCGATGCAGCGATTTGTGGCCACACTTTTTCGCTACGGCCACGCCAGGGAGTGTTCGTTAGCGCGTTGTCCACCTCGCCCAGCAACACCACTTGGCTGTGTGTGTCGGCCTCGGGCTTGAGCAGCAAAGGGTTCATGCGCACATCGGG
>CANFZT010000030.1 GCA_947451565.1 Comamonadaceae bacterium
ATGGAATCCACGATCACAGCGATGAACAAGTTAAAGATGATGAACGTGGCTATCAAGATGAATAAGATAAAGAAAATCCACGCGTAAGGGAAAACTTCCATGATGGGCCGTGCAATGCCGTCGGACCAACTTTCCAGCGTCATCACTTGAAATAAGGTGAAGGCGCTCATGCCTAAGTCGCCAAACCATTCGGGGAAATCTTTGTGAAAGATATTCGTAGCGATCACTGAGGCGACATAAAAAATAATCAAAATCAGGCCGAATACAGACCCTAACCCTGGCAGAGAACTGAGCAAGCCACCTACCACTTTGCGCATGCTTTCGACTTTGTTGATGAGGCGAAGCACTCGCAAGACTCGCAGCGCGCGAAGTACAGACAAAGAGCCTGAGGCAGGTACCAATGCTATGCCCACTACGATGAAGTCGAACACGCACCAAGCATCCTTGAAGAACGAGAAGCCGCGCGCAGCAATGAGCAACACAATCTCGGTGATGAAGATACCCAAGATGAGGTGATCTAGCAAGAACAGCTCATGGCCCCATGATGCCATCACGCTGTGATTGGTCTCTATCCCCAAAATGGCTGCGTTAACAACGATTAGGACAACTAAAAAATGCTGAATAGCAGGGTGCGTGATAAATTTTTCAATTTGATCACGCCAAGTCTGGCTTTCGTAGGCGTTTGGCATGACTATGTGGAAGTAGTTATATCAGGGTGTGACAAAAAAGCCCCTCGCGGGGCCTAGTGCTTATAGGTTTTGCAATCAGATGAATAGCAAAAAACCATTGACAGTCGAGAAAATGCCCAATAGTCCAAGTGCGCACGGCACCCAGAACAACACATGCGCGCCCGTCAAGATGGCCACCGAGGTCAGCACGATGGCAATTTGCAGCAATGCTTCAGCGTAGTCAAACCATGGGTCTTGGCGTAGCGCGATGTCGCGCTCGTGTTCGTGCTCCTTGGCCTTCTCCATCAACTCTTTTTTGCCGTCGCCTGTTTCTGGTTCTGACTCATAGCGCGCGATATTTTTTTCGTAGCCTTCGAGCTTTTTCTCTGCCAAAGTTTTGGCAGCAGGGGAGAATTTATCGTTAGCCAATTGAATGCGCAACTCGTCAGCTGCGATTTTGTAGTCTGTCTGGCGAATGTTCTTGGCTTGGTAGAACGCATAAGCATTGGAGGCCAAGATGTTGTTGCTCATACTTTCTTTGGAGGCGTTGTTGCCGCCCAAGCTGGCAATGGCCAAGCACATGGCCAACAGGGATACCAACATCGCACAACGGGTGCGAAACGGATCATTGCCGTGGTCTGGCAATTCGGTTTCTGGTAATTCACTCATCGGTCTTCCTTTATTCGCTGTGATCTTTTGATTTTTTATCTTTTCGCTTGGCAAAAATTTTATAGAGGGCAAATACGGCTAACACCACTGCTACTCCACACACCACGATCTCAGCCATCGTCAATTTGTGAACAAACTGATCTACGTAGTCGTAAGTCGAGAGTGGCGTGTAGACGTCTGGGTTCTCTTGCTTGTATTTTTCGTAGGCGCCGTTGTCCATGATTGCTTTCTGTTGAATTTACGATTGCTTATTGGCCGCCGAGATGTACTTTTCTTCTTCCATCTGATTGACGATGGATTGCACTTGGTCGTCCGACATGCCCAGCTTGGCCTGCATCATTTTAAGTTTGGCTTTTTCTTCTTCTGTCACCACACCATCGGCGAGCACAGAACGAACTTCCATCTCGTACAAAGCTTGGCGACGCTCCACTTGCGCGGTATAGGCCGTGGCCACCACACCCGTCAAGATCGCGGCCAGAGCGATGGATAAGATTTGCGTGAGGATCACCAGCAAAGAACCCAAGAAAGTCACAGGGTCCACATTGCCCCAGCCAGAGATGATGGTGATGACAAACCAATGCATGGCCGCAGGGATTGAGGGGAACACCTCGGGCTGCTCGTGGCCTTCGATGATGTAAATCAATGAAGAAAACAACAAGCAACTGATGAACAGCAAAAACACGGCAGATGAAAAAGAGTCTTTTTCTGCTTTGACAGCGGCCACCATGTCTTCAAACGCGCTGTTGTAGCGAGAGAGTTTGAAAATTCGCATCAAGCGGAACATGCGCAGCACACGCAAGTCAGCACCTGGAAAGAGCAGTTGCAAGTAAAAAGGCACTGTGCTCACAAAGTCAATGATGCCGTAGAAGCTGAACACATACTCTTTGCGACCTTGCCAAGAGGTGCCACCGTTGTGAATGTATTTCTCGCTGTATGACCAAACGCGCAAGACGAATTCCACCGAAAACACGGCCACGCTGAACACGTCAAAGGCGTGAAACTCGGCCATAAAGGCTTCGTGAATTTCAGGTACTGACTCCAAGATGATGCCAATCACGTTGGCCACCACCAGCAAGGCGATGAATATTTCGACGAAGTGGCTGTATTTGTCTGGCACTTCGCCTTCCATGATTTCGAAAGTGCGACGCTTGATGCGCTGGAGCGAGGTAAGGTTAGGAGCTGCTGTGGTCATGGTGCGCTCATTCATTAGACGACGATTTATTTTTGGCGCGGAGCATCATGGCTTCGACTTGTTCATCTGACAAACGGTAATGAGCTTGCAGTCGTTTCAACGTGGCTTGCTCTTCGTCAGACATATTGCCATCAGAGAAAACCTCACGCAGTTGCGCCTCAAACGCAGCTTTCTTACGTGCCACTTGGTTAGAGAATGCCGAAGCCACGATACCGGTCATGATGGCAGCCATACAGACGCCCAAGAAACCCGTGATGAGCGCAATAGCTTCGCCATATTTGGTCATGGGTTCGACGTTGCCGTAGCCTGAGGTGATGGTGACGATAGCCCAATAGATGGAGTGCGGAATCGTGCCAAAGAACTCGGGCTGGTGATGCCCCTCAGCGAAATGCATCAACGAGGCCGACACGATGGTGGCAATGGTCAACAAAAACACTGCAGAGCCAAACGCTTGACGTTCGGAGTACACCGCATGAAACAGATCTTGCAGTGCCGTGTTGTATTTGGAGAGCTTCAAGATTCGCAACAATCGCAACACGCGCAAGATGCGCAGGTCGAGTGCAGGGAAGAACATATGCATGTAGTGCGGCATGGTGGCAAAGAAGTCCACCAAACCAAACGGGCTGAACATGTATTCAAAGCGACCTTTCCATGAACCACCGCGGTCACGGTTGTATTTGGCGCCGAGTGACCAAACGCGAGCGATATATTCGACCGTGAAGAACATCACACTCCAAAACTCTAACTCGTGGAAGAAATCTTTGAATTCAGCGTGAATTTCGGGGACGGAATCAAGAATCACCGCAGAACAATTGATCAACACCACCAGGGTGATCAGCCATTCGACGTAGCGGCTCGCCGTGTGTTTGGGCGAACCGTCCAAGATTTCCATCAGGGTGTTCTTAAAACCTGTAGTCATTACCTAGCTCTAACGAAGTTGTATGTGGTGTCTGAACAGACAAACGGCCACACGGGAAGGCGTGACTGTTTGTCTCAATGCTGCTAAGTTAAACCAAGCCTTTATGCGTTGCCTTGGATTTTGTGCCACAAAGCCAACTCGCTTGATGACAATCGCGCACCTTGTTGTGCAGCCGCCTCAAACTTGACTTCGTCGGTTTGCACGCCGAGTTGTCGGATTTGACCCAACAACACTTTGTAGTGTTCCACCGCCAAGGCTGGATTTTCTGCAATTTTGTGGATAGGCAGTGGGTTGCGTTCTTCGAGCTCATGCTCTTTAATCACCACTTCAATCAACTTGTTCACTTCTTCCACAGTCAAGTGCAGGCGTTTGGCTTCAGATCTGATGATTTCAGCCTCTGCCTCGCTGATGTGGCCGTCTTTGAGGATGGCGAACAAGTTGGCTTTCAACTGGTCACGCTCTTTCACCAGCTCATCGCTGAAAGCCGAGGCCAACAACGCCGCAGGAATGGCGAAGATGCCAATGCCCATCAAAGCCAAGATGCTGGTCATCGCGCGGCCCATGGGGGTCACGGGTGAAATGTCGCCGTAGCCCACAGAAGCCAAAGTAATCACCGCCCAATAAATAGAGGTGGGGATGTTTTCGAACTTTTCAGGTTGCGCATCGTATTCAAATAAATAGCCCAGGCTGGCGGTCAAGACCAACAGCAGCATCATGATGAAGGTGGCGGCACCCATCACAGGCCACTCGCGCACCACCACTTTCACCAATACCGCTGTGGCATCGCTGCCGCGTGTGAGCTTGAGCAATCGTGCCAAACGGAACACTCGCAAGAAGCGCAAGTCCATCAGGTGGTGCAAGAACACTTCTAAGAAGAAGGGCAGCACGGCCAAGAAGTCGATGAAGGTCGAAGGCGATTTGGCTTGCTTGAAGCGGCCCAATAATGCGCCTTTGTAGCCAGGTTCTTCCACGCATGAGTAAATACGCATGCAGTACTCCACAGTGAAGATGGCTACAGCCACAGCATCCAGAATGACGAATTGCAAATGCAAAATATAGTGAATGCCTTTGACAGATTCCAAGATCACGGCCATCACAGACAACAACACCCATACCGCAATGAACACCTCGAAAATGTTCTGCATAGTGCCACCGTAGGGGCTAGGAAATACAAGGGCGTGAACCTTTTGGCGGAAAGTGCGATCTTTGTTGAGTTCTTTGAATTCAGCGATGGCTGGGATCAGGACACGGAACAACTTCAAGATTCGCAACAGACGCAGGAATCGCAATACGCGCAAATCGATTGGGATGAAGGCCTTCAAGTAGAAAGGCGCTACCGCCAAAAAGTCGATGATGGCAAAAGGGCTAGAAACAAAGCCCCAGCGAGCACTCTTGCGATTTTTAAATTCTTCGTCTTCTGGCGCTAAGTATAGGCGTAAGGCGTATTCAACGGTGAACACGGCCACAGAGAAGATGTCGAAAAGCTCAAACCAGGTGCGATACGGCTCGTACACAGCTGGTACATGTTCAAACATCAAGCTGAACAAGTTACCAATGATGAGGTAGCTGATCCACTTGTCTAAGTCTTTTTGGAAGTTGCCAGGAATGTTGGGATCTAGCAGCCAAGAATAGAGCCACTTGCGCATGGGCAAGTCGCGTGCAATGTCAGCCTCTTGGTCCTGACCCAGAATGGTCTCTACGTTGAGGTCTTGCAGAAATTTGTCTTGTTTCGTCATTTCCATGGTGCACCTCAGAATTCAAATTCAGCAACTTTGATGGCGTAGCCACCCTTGTCGCAAACAGATAAGCGCAACTGCATCTTGTAGTCAATCGCGTCGGTTTCTAACAGCTGCGAGGCCACGAACGGCGTAGCCGATCCAGGTGGCGTGGGCATCAAGTCCTCCAACAAAATCGCACCCATCAAGGTGCGGTCAGATGGCACGCAAGCTGGCACGAAATGTGGCGTGACGTTGAAGAACGGGTTAATCTGGTCTTTCAGTTCTGTGGTCGCCATGATGTGGGTCAAGCAAGCGCCCCAAGTGCCGGGTGTGTCTGCTTTGGCGTCTGCGGCAGGTTTGACGCCACCTTTGCAAGCAGGATGCGGTGTGCTGGCCTCAAAGCGTGCGGTACCGGTTTCGGTCAACCATGCCACCCAAGCCTCTCCATTGCTTTTGGAGGTCTCTGTTTTGAGCGCTTCTTTGTAGTTGATGACGCCAAGCCAAGTGACAGCAGCGACGATGAGTGCCAAAAAGGCCAAAAAGAGTTTGTCAGCTTTGTTTGGGCCGAGTTGTTGATTCTCGGACGTGTGGTCTGGGGAAGGTGCCATGGGGGATCGCCTTAAGTAGAGGAAGTCCGGCTTATCTATGTGGGTATAGTGCCGCGCGAAAGTGACGCTGATGATATTCGTAAATTCGATGAATTTATCGAATTAAGGGTGGATATTCGACGAACTTGCTGTTTTTACTGAATATTAAAGGCGTAAAAAGCTGCTTTGTCAGCGGCTTTTTTACCTATCAAAACTCAGTGATTTTGCGAACCGCGGTGTGCCCAGCCCGTGGTGTGCTTTTCGATCATGCTGAACAGTTCGTACATGATCATGGCCATGGCACCCACCACTACAAGACCAGCAAAGGCCAAGCCCATTTGCATGGCCGAGCCCGCAGAAATCAGCAAGTAGCCAATGCCTTCGTTGGCAGCCGTCATTTCAGACACGGTGGTACCCACAAACGCCAAGGTGATCGCCACTTTGAGCGAACCATAGAAGTAAGGCATGGAGCGGGGCAAGCCCACTTTGACCAACACGTCCCAGCGCTTGGCACCTAAGACACGCAACACGTCTTCCAGCTCGGGTTCTAGCGTCGCTAAACCCGTGGCGATGTTCACCATGATGGGGAAAAAGCTGATCAAGAAGGCCGTCAAAATAGCTGGCCCCACGCCAATGCCAAACCAAACCACCAAGATGGGCACAAAGGCTGCTTTGGGCAAAGCGTTGAAGCCGGTCATCAGCGGGTACACGGCGGCATAGGCTAAGCGAGAGCTGCCGATGACAAAGCCCAGCAGCACGCCCACGACGATGGCAATGCCAAAACCCACCATGGTCACCCAAAAGGTGCGCCAAGCGTGGCCCGCGATGACGTCGCGGTATTCGACCATTTGCTCCCAAATCCGCAGCGGTGAGGGGAACACAAATTCAGACACATGAAAGAGTGAGCAAGCGGCTTGCCAAATGACCAAGGTGGCAATCAGCAAGCCCCAAGGCGCCCAAGTTTCGAGTTGTTTTTGATTCATGGTGTTTTACTGCCCGAGGTGGGTGCCATCTTTACGCATGGCGCCAATATGGCCGCGTAGCTCGTGCACGATGTGGGTGAACTCTGGGGTATAGGTCACTTCCAGGTCGCGGGGGCGGGGTAAATCGATGTCGCGTTTAACCACAAAGCGGCCTGGGCTCTTGCTCATGACATACACGGTGTCGGCCAAAAAGACCGACTCGCGCAAGTCGTGGGTAACTAAGATGACGTTGAACTTTTGCATGGCATGCAAATCGCGCAGCGTGCACCACAGCTCTTCGCGGGTGAAGGCGTCAAGCGCGCCAAAGGGCTCGTCGAGCAGCAGCATCTTGGGCTCATGAATCAGTGCGCGACAAATGCTGGCACGTTGTTGCATGCCACCAGACAGCTCCCACGGAAACTTGCGTTCATAGCCGCCCAAACCCACGGTTTGCAACAGTTCAATGGCGCGTGCTTCGTACTCTGCCTTCTTGGCTTTGAAGTTGCTGCGGTAGGGCTCCACAATTTCCAAAGGCAGCAATACGTTGTCCAGCGTGGTACGCCACGGTAGCAGCGAGGACGATTGAAATGCCATGCCGCTGATCTTGAGCGGACCGTTGACTGGCTGGCCATCGACATAAATCTCACCACGGCTGGGCTTTTTCAAACCCGTGGTGAGCTTCATGAAGGTGGATTTGCCGCAACCTGAAGGACCCACAATGGCGATGAACTCACCTTGTTTGACCTGTAGGTTGATGTCTTCCACCGCAAAGTGGTTTTGTGCCAGCAGCTCGTCGTTGTAGGCGAGCCAGACGTTCTGAAAATCAACGAAGTGTTCGGGAGAGGCTGTCATCAAGTGGTGCCTAATTACTTCTTACCTTTGGGCAATACATCGAGTTCTTTGGCCGTGGGCAAGAAGGAACCGTTCCAGATGTCTTCCGCTTTGACGCGTGTCTTGGTGTTGAATGCATCCGACACTTGTGACGCCATCAACGACAAACGCGGACCTTTAATTTGACCGAAGCCTTCAGCGCGTGCATCTGGGCTGTTGATGACGGTGTCGATGGCCAGCTTCAAGCGGCGTGTTTCGAGTTCGCTGTTGATAATGCCGTCCCGTGCTTTGACGGATTCAATGGCTTTGGCTGGGTCTGCAATCACGTCTTTGGCGCCTTTGGCGAAAGCCGTTAAGAAGGCTTTGATCGCGGCTGGGTTTTCTTTGATCAACTTGGGCGAGGCAATGATGGCGTTGCCATACAGCTTCACGCCAAAGTCGGGGTATTGCATGACGATCACGTCGTCAGCTTTGACGCCACGCGCTTCGATGTTGAGCAAGGAGGTGAAGGTGAAGCCCGTGATAGCGTCCACATCGCCGCGCACCAACATGGTTTCGCGCAACGGTGGATCCATGGACACCCAGTTCACCGCAGGCACGCTGTTGGCCTTGGCGAAAATGGGGAAGGCGCGGCGACCGGCGTCAAACACAGGAGCGCCCAGCTTTTTGCCAGCCAAGTCAGCCGGTATTTTGATGCCAGATTTTTTCAACGCCATCACCGAAGCGGGGGTGTTGTTGTAAACCATCATCACAGCCACAGGCTTGTTCGGTGCGTCAGGGTTGTTGGCATGGAACTCCATCAAGGCTGCCAAGTCGGCAAAGCCCAAGTCGTAAGCGCCTGACGCCACGCGGTTGACCGCCCCGCCAGAGCCGTTGCCTGCATCGACGGTGACGTCGAGCTTTGCATCTTTGAAATAGCCTTTGGTTGCTGGCACGAGAAAGAAGGCCGCGGGGCCTTCAAAGCGCCAGTCGAGTTGGAACTTGAGGGGGGTGGTTTGTGCCGAAGCGCCTGCAAAACTGGCCGATAGTGCCAAGCCAAGGGTGGTTTTGAGGAAGGTGCGTTTGATCATGAATGCCTCTGAAAAACGAAATTGAGAAAAGAGATAGCCACAACCTTGCAATAAAGGTGCCCGTTATGGGGGGTGTTTATGAAGTGGTTCTCACAAATTGTGCGCGAGTTTGGTTTGTATACAAGCTGACATCGCACCAATGTGGTGACGTGCACTAACACGGTGCGCACAAGGACGTTTTCTCCGGGCATTAAAAAAGCCAGCTGAAAAACTGGCTTTTTGTGAGAGTCAAAGCTAAAGGGCTTATTCGGCTTCCACGGTTTTGTGGTGCTGTGACGATTTCAATTTACCCCAGCCCAGCACAATCACGGCGCCGGCTGCCGAGCAGGCCATGTGGAACCAAGGGTTGGCTTCGCCAAAGGCTTTGAGAACCACGTCGTTGGCCACGGTTTCCCCGCCCACCCAGCCGATCAAGCATGCACCCAAGGTGATGATGATGGGGAAGCGTTCCATGAGTTTGATCATCAAAGTGCTACCGAAGATGACCAAGGGGATGCTGATCGCCAAGCCAATGATGAGCAACACTTCGTCGCCTTTGGCGGCGGCGGCCACGGCAATCACATTGTCCAAGCTCATCACCAAGTCAGCGATCAAGATGGTGCGAATGGCTGAGAACAAGTTGCTGTGCTCAGCTCCTTCCTCTTCGCCTTCTTCTTCTGCTTCCAACAGCTGCGCGCCAATCCACAGCAGCAGCAAACCGCCGACGATTTGCAGGTATTCCAAAGTCATCAATTTAGCGGCAACCACAGTCAAGCCAATACGCAACACCACGGCTGCGCCAGAACCAAACATGATGGCTTTCTTCTGCTGTTCGGGTGGCAAGCTGCGCGCCGCCAGAGCGATCACGACGGCGTTGTCGCCTGACAAGATGATGTTGATCCAAATAATCAGCATCAGGCCTAGCCAGAAGTCAGTGCTTTGAAGTAGTTCCATGTTTTGTTTGCTCCAGACAATGGGGAAATGTTGTATTGCTACCCGAAGAGGGAATGCTTTTTTTGATCAGCGAGTGTAACTGTGCGCTATCGCACGACTTGTTGGTATTACTGCTTATGTCCCTGTTGGGACTGTGCCATGATGCAAAAGGCCCGCCGAAGCGGGCCTTTGACTCTTGGGGTGAAAGTTCCCAACGTGCTTTTAGTGACTGTCTGCTTGACGTGCGGCTGCCACAGCTGCTGAGTCGTCTGCTGAAGCGCCGTTGAAGAACAGGTTCAACAACACAGCAGAGATCGAGGCCAACAAAATGCCCGACTCAATCAGTGGGTGCAAGTCGTGTGGCATCCATTGTTTGAAGTTAGGGGCGATCAGCGGAATCATGCCGATGCCAATCGAGATGGCCACCACCAAGCTGTTGTAGCGGTTGTTCTTAAAGTCCACCCCGCCCAAGATACGAATGCCGGTGGCCGCCACCATGCCAAACATCACCAAGCCAGCGCCGCCCAACACCACTGTGGGTAAGGATTCCACCAAGGCGGCCATTTTTGGAATGACGCCCAAGATGATGAGGATGATGCCGCCGGCCACGCAGACAAAGCGGCTCTTGACGCCAGTGACGGCAACCAGGCCGACGTTTTGCGAGAAGCTGGTGTACGGGAAGGTATTGAAGATGCCGCCAATCAGCGTACCTAAACCATCGGTGCGCAAACCGCGTGTCAGCGCAGCACGGTCCACATGGCGGTCGGTCATTTCGCCCAAGGCCAAAAACATGCCGGTGGACTCAATCATCACCACGATCATCACCAAGGTCATGGTGAGGATGAGCACGGGGTCAAACACTGGCATGCCGAACTGGAACGGGGTGACGATGCCAAACCAAGCCGCTTTGCCTACTTTGTCAAAGTTCATCAGGCCCATGCTGGTGGCTACGATGCCACCAATGATGATGCCTAGGAGGACTGAGATGTTGGCAATGAAGCCTTTGGCGAATTTGGCAATCATCAAGATCGACACCAACACCAAAGCGGCAATGCCCACGCCGGTGAGGTCGGCGTACTTGGGGTTGGGCATTTTGGCCATCAACGCCAAATCTTTGGGTACCGCTGGCAAAGTGGAGCCAGGGGCCGAGGCTGCGGCGGCCGCGTCAGCCAGCCACTTGGCGTGTTCTGGATTGACGATGGACGGGGCGGTGGGGCCGAAGGGGTTGCCAAAAATCCAGTTGATGCCAATGCGCATCAAGCTGATACCGATCACAGCAATGATTGTGCCGGTGACGACGGGCGGGAAGAACCGCAACATGCGGCTGACCAGCGGCGCGATCAGCATGGAGATAGCACCCGCGCCCATGATGGCGCCGAAGATGAGTTGAGCGCCAGTGTCGCCAGGGTTGGCACTGGCCATGGCCACCATAGGTGCCACGGCGGCAAAGGTGACCCCCATCATGACGGGCAAGCGAATGCCAAACCATTGTGTGGCGCCCCAAGACTGAATGAGGGTGACCAAGCCACACACGAACAAGTCTGCGGAAATAAGCATGGCCACCTGTTCGGGGCTGAGCTTCAAAGCACGGCCGACGATCAGTGGCACAGCCACAGCACCTGCGTACATGACGAGCACGTGTTGCAAGCCGAGAGCAGCGAGCTTGCCTGTGGGCAAGTGTTCGTCGACGGGATGGGTGGATTGAGTCATCATTTCTCCTTTGGGATTTTTGGCATACAAAACTGTATACAAAATACCATCGGGTTGTTTTACGGAGAAACCCTATTTTTGTGTTTCTTTTTGGCTGAGCTCGCTGTAGGCGGAGGCAGTGGGCAGGTTCCTCACGCTGGGGTACCAGAAATCGTCACCTGCCCACTGCCTCCGCCTACAGACTGCGGCGAGCAATGTTTCAAACCAAAACAGTTGTGCGGCTTGGGTGCGGCGGCCGACGATTTCTGGTACTCCAGCATGAGGAGGCCGCCGTACCCAAGCCGCACAACCGCCTCCGGAGCAAAACCGAACTAAAGAAACTCAGCTCAACAAATCCAACAAAGTGCGTGCCACCACCTTGGTCGCACGACGCACATCCTCCAACATCACGCGCTCATCGTTGCGCTTGGCATGGCTCTCTAGCACCGTGCGTGGCCCTGCACCGTAGATGACCCCCGGAATACCCTGTGCCACATACAAGCGCACATCGGTGTAGAGCGGTGTGCCCACAGCGGGGATGGGCTCGCCAAACAATTCACCCCCGTGTTTTTGAATGGCATCGACTAAAGGTTTGTTGCCTGCCAGCGGCACCATGGCCTTCGCGAGCAAAAGACGTTTGATGTCGACCTTGAGCTGCTTGCCACCGCGCGGTGGGTTGAACGAAGCGGCTGCGTCTTCGATGGTTTTGCGAATGGACGCTTCGACTTCGACAGGGTTCTCTTCGGGAATCATGCGGCGGTCAAGTTTGAACACGACCTTGCCCGGCACCACGTTGGTGTTGGTGCCACCGCTGATTTGGCCCACGTTCAAGTAAGGGTGCGTGATGCCTTCGATCTTTGAGGTGGTTTTTTTGTAGTCCTCGTTGAGCGCGTGCAGTGCGTTCAGGATGTGCACCGCGCCTTGCAGGGCATCGGTGCCGCTGTCGGGAATGGCGGCATGCGCCATTTCGCCTTGCACGGTGACTTCCATTTGCAAGCAACCGTTGTGCGCGGTGACCACTTGGTAGCTAAATCCTGCGGCAATCATCAAGTCGGGTTTGGTCAGGCCGTGCGACAGCAACCAGCCTGGGCCTTTTTCGCCGCCAAACTCTTCGTCGTAGGTGAAGTGCAGTTCGACGCCGCCTTTCAACGGAAGGCCGAGTGACTCCAAAGCGCGTGTGGCAAAAGTGAAGGTCGAGAAGTCGCTCTTACTCACCGCCGTGGCACGGCCAAACATCGCGCCGTTTTCTATTTCAGCGCCGTAGGGCTTGTGTGTCCAGCCATCGCCGGGTGGGACCACGTCGCCGTGCGCGTTGAGCGCAATGGTTTTGCCACCGTCGGCAAACTTGCGGCGCACGATGAGGTTGGTGATGCTTTCCAAACCGTAGGCTTTCACCTCATCGCTGGGCACGGCGTGCTTTTCGGCTTCGTAGCCAAAGCTGTGCAGCAGCTCGGCAGTACGCTCTGCGTGCGGTGCGTTGTTGCCGGGCGGGGTGTCGGTGGGGACTTGTACCAAGGCTTGCAAGAACTTCACTTGCTCGTCAAAGTGGGCGTCGATCCATGCGTCGAGTTGGGCGTATTGGGTTTGGCTCATGGTGTGTCTCAGTTTGTTTTTGTTAAGCGTGCAAGTTGTGCAACAAGTGCATGAAGGCATCGATGGCCAGTTGCATGTCGTCACTCGTGGTGGATTCAAGCGGGTTATGGCTGATGCCCGCGTTTTGACCGCGCACAAACAACATGGCTTGCGGCATCACCTCATGCAGCTTCATCGCATCGTGGCCTGCGCCGCTGGGCAGGTGGAACACGGGCACGCCCAGGCTTTGCACAGCGTGTTCCCACAGGGCTTGCAGCTTGGCGTCGCTCGGGGCGGCGCTGGCGCGCATGGTTTCTTCCAAGGTGTAGTGCAGGCCACGGCGTTCGCAAATGGCTTTGAGTTCGGCCAGCACATCGTGCATCAGGCTGTCGCGTAACTCGTTGGTGGTGGCACGCAGGTCAAGGCTGAATTGGCAGCGGCCGGGCACCACGTTGATGGAGCCATTGGGCACGGTCAGCATGCCGATGGTGCCCACCAAGTTAGCTTCTTGGGCTGCGCGCTTTTCAACGTACAGCGCAAGTTCGGAGACAGCGGTAGCAGCATCGCGTCGGCGGTCCATCGGTGTGGTGCCTGCGTGGCTGGCCATGCCCACCACTTCGCCCACAAAGCGCACACTGCCGTTGATGGAGGTGACCACGCCCAGCGGAATGTCGATCTCGTTCAGAACAGGGCCTTGTTCGATGTGAACTTCCACAAAGCCCAAATACTCAGCTGCGTTGCGGGTGAGTTTGGGAATGTCTTCAATCTTCAAGCCCGCTTGTTTCATGGCTTGGCGCATCGTGATGCCGTCCGCATCTTTTTGGTCTAGCCATTCGTTTTTAAAGTCGCCCACCAATGCGCCAGAGCCGAGGAAGGTGGCTTTGTAGCGTTGGCCTTCTTCTTCGGCAAAGCCCACCACTTCAAGGTTGAAAGGTAAACGCTTGCCCGCACGGGCCAGCTCGCGCACGCAGGCCATGGGCACGAAGATGCCCAAGCGGCCGTCGTACTTGCCGCCGTTGCGCACGGTGTCGTAGTGCGAGCCGGTCATCAAAGTTTTGGCATTGTGTGATGCCGCTTTGTAGACGCCCACCACGTTGCCCACGGCGTCAATGCGCACCTCATCAAAGCCGCAGGCCTTCATGCCCAGTTCAATCGTGCGGGCGCATTTCAGGTGGGCATCGGTCAGGTAAGTGACGGTGAGTTCTTCGCGTGCGGCGTGCGGGGCTTGTTGGTTCATCGCGCCTGCATCACTGAACTGGGCCAGCCATTCGTGCCAGTCCCACACCTCGTGGCCCAGCGCGGGCTCGTAGCCCAGCTTGTCGTTCAAGCGAATTTCCACAATGCGGTGGATGTTGCGCAAGCACTCGGCCAGTTCGTAGTCGGGGTGGTTGTGCAGGCGGCGCTCAAAGGTGCTAATGATCTGTTGCTTGTTCAAGCCAGAGCCGCGTGGCCCGCGCACGGCCAAGATGAACGGAAAACCAAACTTGGCGTTGTAGCTGGCGTTGAGCTGCTGGATGTGCGCAAACTCTTCCGGCGTGCAGTTGGTCAGGCCCGCTTTGGTCTGTTCGTTAGTCGATTCAGCGGTGAGGTTTTTGCTCACCATCGCTTTGCCTGCTAACTCGGGGTGGGCGCGCACCAAAGCCAACTGAGGTTCACGGCCAGCGTGGTCTAGCACTTTGACCATGGCGTGCTTGAGGGCGGCAGCTGAGGCAAAAGGGCGCTCGTCGAGTGCTTGCGCCGCAATCCAATCGGAGTGCTCGTACAAACCTGTGAGCAGGGCTGCCGCTTCAGCGTGGGGCAGGGTGTTGATTTGGTTCAGCGTGATGGTGCTCATGGGGATGTCCTGCTGTTTAGTTGCCGCTGTAGGGATGCACTTGTTTCCAATGGCGCGCGATGTCAATGCGGCGGGCCACCCATACGCGGTCGTGTTGGGCGATGTGGTCTAAGAACTTTTGCAGTGCCACGATGCGGCCGGGCTTGCCCAGCAAGCGGCAGTGCATGCCGATGCTCATCATCTTGGGGGCTTCGTCACCTTCGGCGTAGAGCGCATCAAAGCTGTCGCGTAAATACACAAAGAAGTCTTCCGCTTGGCTAAAGCCTTGTGGCAGGGCAAAGCGCATGTCGTTGCAGTCCAGTGTGTAGGGCACGACGAGTTGGGGCACCACATCGCCATTGGTTTTTTTGACCTTCATCCAAAAGGGCAGGTCTTCACCGTAGTAGTCGCTGTCGTATTCAAAGCCACCGTGGTCGGCCACCAAGCGGCGGGTGTTGGGGCTGTCGCGGCCGGTGTACCAGCCTGCACCGTGAATGCTGTTGCCGTGCGTGGTGCTTGTGAGGCGCTCGATGATCTCGATGCCTTGCTTCATGTGCGCACGCTCAGTGGCTTCGTCGGTGGTTTGGTAATTAATCCAGCGGTAGCCGTGGCAGGCAATTTCATGGCCGAGTTCCACAAACGCAGCGGTGAGTTCGGGGTGACGTTCCAGCGCCATGCTCACGCCAAACACGGTGAGGGGTAGGCCGCGTTTTTCAAATTCGCGCAAGATGCGCCACACGCCCACGCGTGAGCCGTATTCGTAAATGCCTTCCATGCTCAGGTGGCGGTCGGGAAAGCTGGGCGGATTGAACATCTCGCTCAAAAACATCTCGCTGCCCGCGTCGCCGTGCACGGTGGCGTTCTCGCCGCCCTCTTCGTAGTTCAGCACAAACTGCACCGCAATGCGGGCTTGGCTGGGCCATTGCGCATGCGGCACTTGGCGGCCATAGCCCACCAAATCGCGCGGGTAGGCGGCGGTGCTGTCGTAGGTGGCGTTGGGGTTGGACATGCGGTGTCTCCGAAGGTTCGCTAAAAGGGTCAGGCCAATGCCATGGCGATGTCGTTGCTAGGCACTTTGCGGTCCAAGGCCAAGCCTTCTTCCACGTTGCGTAAGTGTTCGTCCATCAGCTTGACGGCCAAGGCTTCGTCTTTGGCGGCGATGGCTTTCAAAATCTCGGCGTGTTCTTCGGCGGAGTGTTCGGCGGCATTGGTGCTTTGGTACATCAAGGTGATCAGGGCACAGCGCGAAATCAGCTCGCTCAAAATTTGAGCCAGCACATCGTTGCCCATCAACTCAGCCATGCGCACATGGAAGTCGCCCAGCAAGTCCGTGCGGCCCGGCACATCGCCGCGACTGACGGCAGCTTTTTCTTCAGTGACGTGCTCTTTGAGGGCTTTGATTTGCGCGGGGGTCACGTTGCGCACAAAGCTGCGGGTCATCTCCGCTTCAATCATGCGGCGCACCGCAAAGACTTGGCGTGCTTCGTCGGAAGAGGGCGTGGCCACAAACGCACCACGCGCAGGCTCCATGCGGATGAGGCGTTTTTGCACCAGTTGAAAGAGCGCTTGGCGAATGAGCGTGCGCGACACGCCAAAGTGGTCGGCCAGTTTTTGCTCGGCCAGTTTGGTACCGGGGTGCAGGCGGTGCTCCACAATGGCTTTGCTGAGGGCGTTCACAATGCTGCGGGTGGCGGTTGAGCTGTCCATTCGGGATCTCCGGCAAATTCACTTGGGCCATGATAGACCCAAATGTAAAAATTGTATACACTTTCGGTCGACCAAGTCGGTCGCTAACCCTTTTCGGAGCATTTCATGGGATTGAGCACACACGTTTTAGACACCATGCACGGCGGCCCCGCAGCCGGTATGAAAGTGTCACTGTTCACCACCACCGATGACGGCCAAGCCACCTTGGTCAAGTCGTTCACCCTGAACCACGATGGCCGCAA
>CANFZT010000031.1 GCA_947451565.1 Comamonadaceae bacterium
GGTGACATCGCATGTCATGGAGGCGATTTCCCCCTGGTTGTCTTGGCACACCGCCGCGGCGCGTGACAGCGTTTCTTCCAAGCGTGCTTGCTCGCGGTCCAAGGCCATCACCTTGGCGCCTTCTTGGACCATGCGCACAGCAATGGCTCTGCCATTGCCCCAACCTGGCCCCACAGAGCCTGCGCCTGTGACCAGCACCACTTTGTTTTGCAGTCTTCCTGTCATCGTCAATGGCTTTCAGTTTTCAAAGCGATAGAGCGCTTGTGGGTTGTCGACCAACACGCGTTGCATCAACTCAGGTGTGGGTGCGATGTGTTGCAGTGCATCGACTAACACGCCGTCGTCTGGGACGTGTGTGTGGTTGGGGTGAGGCCAATCGGTGCCCCACACGCACTGGTGTGAAAAGTTTTGAACCAAATGCTTCGCCAATTCAATGCCCTGTGTGTAAGGCGGCACAGTCAAGGGCACACGCGCTTGGATGCGGTCAATGCCACTCACCTTCACATGGAACTTGGCATCGTTCAACAAGCGGCACAGGGCCTGGAAATCGGCATGGTGGAGGCCTAGCGCCGCATCGACGCGCCCCATGTGGTCGATCACCACGGGTACTGCCGATTTTTGGAAACAAGGGCCGAGTTCATGGATCAAGCTGCTTTCGAAATGCACTTGCAGGTGCATTTGGTGATCCGCCAGTCGGTGGGTCAATGCCACCAGTTCATCGGGTGTCGTACCCATGCCCAGGTGTTTCATGAAATTAAAGCGAACCGCCCGAAAACCTGCGACAGCCAAGCGTTTGAGCTCTGTGTGCGCCACATCTGCAGGTGCCAGTGCCACGCCTAAGTAGTGGCCGTTGCCTGCGGCAATGGCGTCTTCCACCACCGCATTGTCAAAACCATGCACCATCGATTGCACGATCACGCAGCGCGTGATACCCAGTTGTTTGTGCAGGGCAAAGAGCTTCTCTTTGGGGGCCTCAGCAGGTTTGGCCCCTGGGGTGTTGGCGTAAGCAAATCGTGCCGTGGGGCCAAACACATGAACATGGGCATCGCACGCATAGGGGGGCAACCGCAACGCGGGCTGCGAGGGATGCGTCATATAGGTTTGCATGTCTTAGGTCTGTTCAGGGCAAGCTGCGCGCATATGCGGCCATGGCTTCAATTTCTTCATCCGTCAAGCTGCGTGCAGCACTGGCCATCGTGCCATCCATGTCGGCGCGAGCGCCCGAGCGAAGGTTGCGCAGCTGGGTGACGAAATACGCGTGGGACTGACCCGACAGGCGGGGCACATGTTTTTGTCCTTGCAGTTGTGCGCCGTGGCAGGACGAGCAGTATTGCTGCTGTGCAATTTGTTGACCGCGTGCAATTTTTTGCGCATCGCCACCCGTCTGTGGGGCAGGCGCTGGCAGCGTGGCGTAATGTGCCGCAATGTCGCGCATGTCTTGTTCAGTCAACGTGGTTGCGATGGCCTCCATGCCCCCGCCTTTGCGGCGCTGGTCACGGAACTGCAGCAATTGATAAAAGATAGACAGCGCTGGTTGCGCAGCTAAGTGTGGGGTGTCTGGCATGGACGACACACCATTTTCACCATGACACGCCGCACAAAGCTGTGCCTTGGCTCTGCCTGCCACAGCGTCCGGTGCAGCCCATGTCTGAGGCACAGCAAGTGCCGCGAAAAAAAAGGCCATTCCATGAATGGCCTTTGAAACATACCTAGACATTATTTGCTGTGTGAAACACGGAAGATAGCACCCGCCACGTCATCAGACACGAGCATGGAACCGTCTTTCATCACATGGACATCAGCAGGACGTCCCCAGAAATCATCGCCTTGAATCCAACCGGACACAAAGACTTCTTTTTTGGTCACGTTACCTTTGGCATCCAGCGCGACACGCACTACATCGAAGCCGGTTTTCTTGGTGCGGTTCCAAGAGCCGTGTTCCGCGATGAAGATGTTGTTTGTGTACTCTGCAGGGAACTGCTTGCCTGTGTAAAAGCGCATGCCCAAGGCCGCAACGTGTGGGCCAATCTTCAACACAGGTTTGTCAAACTCATCGCATGAGCGGCCTTTGCCAAAATCGATGTCAAGCAAATCGCCTTGATGGCAGAAGGGGTAGCCAAAGTTCATGCCTTTGCGTGTGACGCGGTGCAAGGTGTCGTTGGGCAAATCGTCATTGACCCAATCACGCCCATTGTTGGTGAACCAAAGTTCTTTGGTGACCGGATGGAAATCCATGCCTACGCTGTTGCGCACGCCATGTGCCACAGTTTCCATGATGTTGGTCTTCAGGTTCAAGCGAACAATCACGGCGTGTGTCACAGGTTGCACGGTGATGTTGGCTGGTGTGCCGATTTGGAAGTACAAGTAGTTGCCGTCTGGGCTGAGCTTCATGAACTTCCAGCCATGTGCTTCGTCTTTGGGCAGTGCATCAAACACGACCACAGGTGCTGGCGGGTTGTCTAAATTGGCTTCGATGTTGTCGTAGCGAATGATGCGTGACAGCTCGGCGACATACAGAGAGCCATCTTTGAATGCGACGCCATTAGGACGGTGCAGACCTTTGGCAATCGTCTTGACTTCACGTTTGCCATCTTTTTCAACCACTGCGTAAACGTTGCCTGGGAAACGTGTGCCGACAAACAAGGTGCCTTTGGGCGTTTGCACCATGGAGCGTGCGTTGGGCATGCCTGTGGCCCACAACTCAACTTTGAAACCAGCAGGTACTTTGAGCTTGTCGGTTGGAATGTCGCTGGCGGGCAAAGCCGTCATGCCTGGCGGATGTGGCACCAAATTCAGTGCGGCCTGCTCGGGTGTTCGGCCTTGCGCCCATGTGGGTGGAATTGCAGAGGCTGGTGGTGCAGCTGGCGCTTGTGCCATGGCGAAACCGCTGAAGGCCATGCCCAAGGTGAGCGTGGCATTTTGTAGCGTGCGGGTAAAGTTTTGACGTTTCACGAAGGTCTCCTTTGAAGGTCTTGAATTAAAAGCGTAATTGCTGGATGGGTGAGTCACCAAGGCGATTAACTAGGGTGAACCCGGGTGCTGTACATCAATGTCGACAGTGATAACCTTGAGCAATGACAACCACTCAAATACAACTATCACGTGCCAATCTTTCTGGTGACATTTGGGGTGGCTTTGCTGCCATGTTGGTCGCATTGCCTTCGGCCATTGCTTTTGGCGTCACCATTTTTTCCCCGCTTGGCGCGGAGTTTGGTGCCAAAGGTGCGCTGGCGGGCATGCTGGGGGTCACGGCGCTGGGACTGATTGCTGCCACGTTTGGCGGTACGCAGCGTTTGATCTCCGCGCCCTGTGCACCTGCGGCTGCTGTGCTATCCGCGTTAACGATTCAAATGACGCAGCAAGGCGCAGGCGTGGGTGCTGTGGTCTTGACCTTGTTCTTGGTGGCCTTTATCAGTAGCTTGGTGCAAATTTCGTTTGGCTTGCTGCGTATTGGCGAACTCATCAAGTACATGCCGTTTCCCGTGGTGAGTGGATACTTGAGCGGTGTGGGCCTGATCATTGTGATGAGTCAATTGCCGAAATGGATGGCGCTGCCCAAGGGGATGAACTGGTGGCAGGGCTTGCATGCCATGGACCTTTGGCAGACGCCTAGCCTGATTGTCGGTGCGGTGACGGCTGCATTCATGTTGTTGGCGCCACGTATTTCTAAGCGTGTGCCTGGGGTGATCGTGGGCTTGTTGGGGGGCATGGCGTCTTATTGGTTGTTGGCCTTCACGGTTTGGCCTGAGCTGCGCAACTTGCATGACAACCCTTTCATCATTGGCCCACTGTCTGTGGGGGGCGAGGGATTTTTTGAGTCGCTGCTCGATCCGTTTCGAAGTCTGAGCCAATCGGGAATGCCGAACTGGACGCAGATCGCGTTTCCCGCCATCACGTTGGCGGTGTTGCTTTCCATCGACACCCTAAAAACTTGCGTGGTACTGGATGCCATGACAGGTTCGCGCCATGACTCCAACAAAGAACTGATTGGCCAAGGCTTGGGTAATTTGGCTTCTTCACTCATCGGTGGCGCCCCCGGTGCGGGCACCATGGGCGCTACCTTGGTCAACAAGGCCAGCGGCGGCACAACATATTTGTCGGGTGTTTTTCAAGGCGTCTGGTCTTTGTTGGCGATTTTGCTGCTGACCTCGCTCATCGCATGGGTGCCTGTGGCGGCCTTGGCGGCCTTGCTGATCGTGATCGGCGTGAAGATGATTGACTGGCATTCTTTGCAACTGTTGCGAGCCAAAGACACCATGCTCGACTTTGCTGTCATTTTGTTGGTCGTGATTGTGGCCAACACCGTGAGCTTGATTGCTGCATCGGGTGTAGGCGTGGCGATGGCCATCATGCTGTTTTTGCGTGAGCAAATTCACACCTCCACCATTCGCCGGAAAACCTTTGGCGATAAAACATTTTCATCGCGTGTGCGTGGACAACGCGAACGAGATGTTCTGGCTGAAACCGGTAGTCATACCGTGATTTTTGAACTCCAAGGTAGTTTGTTCTTTGGCACGACGGATCAGCTCTACACCGCCATTGAGCCCGAGCTGAGCAATGCCAAATTTGTGGTGCTGGACTTCATGCGTGTGCAGTCGATGGACATGACGGCAGGCCACATGATTGAGCGCATTCGCAATATGCTGGCTGAGCGCCACGCCAAGCTGGTTCTGACCCGTGTCCCTGAGCGCTTACCCAGCGGTCGCGATTTGCGTTCGTATGTGGATCACATTGGTTTGCTATCCGACAGCACAGCGAAAATTTTTGACGAGTTTGATGAGGCACTGGAGTGGATCGAAGATGAAACCTTGACGCTGGCAGGCCATGCCCATGTGTCGCATGAAGGCATTCCTTTGTCGAAGTTTGAACTCTTTCACGGATTGAACGAGCAAGAGATCATGGCGCTGGAGCGCTGCGCTCAGCATCATGTGTACGAGGCCGGTGACTTGGTGTTTGGTGCAGACTCGGTAGGTCATGAGCTGATGCTCATCAGTCGAGGTGAAGTCAAAGTAAGCTTGCCGTTAGCCAATGGCAAAACCATTCACCTCACGACCTTCAGTCGCGGTCAGTTCTTCGGCGAAATGTCTTTCTTGGATGGTCGCGCTCACTCGGCGGATGTTTACGCCACGCGTGAAACGGAGTTGATTTCGATTGACCGCAAAGCCTTTGCCACGGTGGCCGCAGGGGACCCTGTGATGAGCATCAGCGTGATGCGTTCAGTGGCCTTGGCCATTGCCGACCGCTTGCGTCATGCCAACGCCGAACTGCGCGAAATGAGACAGGCTTGAGGGTGGTGCCCCCGACAGGAATCGAACCTGTATCACTCCCTTAGGAGGGGAGAGTTCTATCCATTGAACTACGGTGGCGCCCAGTGTGTATTTTACGGTGTCACTTGCTCAGCATTCGCATGGCTTCTTCCAAGCCTTTGAGCGTGAGCGGGTACATGCGATTGCTCACGATTTTTTGAATCATGGCAATGCTTTGACGGTACTCCCACACGCCTTGTGGTTCGGGGTTGATCCACGCAAATTTAGGGAAGGTATGTAGCAAACGCTGTAGCCACTCCGCACCCGCTTCTTCGTTGTTGTATTCCACGCTACCGCCGGGCTGCACAATTTCATACGGGCTCATGGTGGCGTCGCCAATGAAGATGAGCTTATAGTCTTTGTTGTACTTACGGATGATGTCCCACGTCTCAAACTTTTCGGCGTAGCGACGTTTGTTGTTGCGCCACATGAAGTCATACACGCAGTTGTGGAAGTAATAAAACTCTAAGTGCTTGAACTCGGCTTTGGCAGCTGAGAAGAGTTCTTCGACACGAGCAATGTGGTCGTCCATGGTGCCGCCCACATCCATGAGCAGCAGCACTTTGACATTGTTGTGTCGTTCAGGACGCATCAAGATGTCTAAAAAACCCGCATTGGCGGCTGTTTTGTGGATGGTGCCGTCTAGATCAAGTTCTTCAGCGGAGCCCTCGCGTGCAAACCGTCGCAAGCGGCGCAGCGCTACTTTGATGTTGCGTGTGCCCAGTTCTTGTGTGTCGTCATAGTCGCGGTAGCTGCGTTGGTCCCACACCTTCACCGCGCTTTTGTTGCCACCCTTGCCGCCAATGCGAATGCCTTGTGGGTTGTAGCCCCCGTTGCCAAAGGGCGATGTGCCGCCTGTGCCAATCCACTTGCTGCCACCTTCGTGGCGTTCTTTTTGTTCTTCGAGGCGTTTCTTCAGCGTTTCCATCAACTCGTCCCAACCCATTTTTTCAATCGCGGCTTTTTGCTCAGGGGTGAGTTCTTTTTGAAGAATTTTTTCTAGCCAATCCAATGGCACGTTTTGGGTGAAGTCAGTCAACAACTCCACGCCTTTGAAGTACGCGCCAAACGCACGGTCAAACTTGTCGTAGTGTTTTTCATCTTTGACGAGGATGAGGCGGCTCAACACATAAAAATCGTCCATGCTGCAGGCCTCGCTGCTGGGGCCCACTACTTGGGCTTGCAAGGCTTCAAGCAGGGTGAGGTACTCCTTCACCGAAACCGGCAGCTTGGCGGCACGCAAGGTGTAGAAGAAGTCGATCAACATGGTGGTGTTCTATTCAGTATCTGGTTTAGGTGAGCGAAAGCAGCGTGCAGCTTGCAAGCCCATGCCTCCGCCAATACCCACCAGCAAGATCGCGATGATGCTGCCGGTGCCATAGCCTTCGGCAAACAAGTTCAAACCAAATGTCACGCCTACGCCATAGCCGAGCAAGGCGCCTACGATGAAACCAATCGCGTCGGTCAGGCCTTCAATAAGGGATGCAAACATGGTGTTTTCTTTTTAACGGTTGCGGCTTTGCATGAACACCAGTTTTTCAAATAGCGTGGTGTCCTGTTCGTTTTTCAACAATGCGCCTACGAGTGGGGGAATGGACACTTTGTCGTCTGCGGTTTGCAGGGCTTCAAGCGGGATGTCTTCTGCCACCAATAACTTGAGCCAGTCGATGAGTTCGCTGGTGGATGGTTTTTTCTTCAAACCAGGCAAGTTACGGATGTCGAAAAAGGTCTTCATCGCCACGCTCAGCAGGTCTTGCTTGATGGTGGGGAAGTGAACCTGAACGATGTGGCGCATGGTGTCAGCATCTGGAAACTTGATGTAATGAAAGAAGCAGCGACGCAAGAACGCGTCAGGCAGCTCTTTCTCATTGTTCGAGGTGATGAACACCAATGGACGTGTTTTGGCCTTGATGAGTTGGCGCGTTTCGTAGCAATAAAACTCCATGCGGTCGAGTTCGCGCAGCAGGTCGTTGGGGAACTCAATATCGGCTTTGTCGATCTCATCAATCAGCAAAGCGACGGGTTGCTCGGATGTAAAGGCCTGCCACAACACGCCTTTGAGGATGTAGTTGTTGATGTCTTTTACGCGTTCGATGCTGTCAACATCGGCCATCTGACTGTCACGTAGACGACTCACGGCGTCATATTCATACAGGCCTTGTTGGGCCTTGGTGGTGGATTTGATGTGCCATTGCAACAAGGGTAAACCCAGGGCTTCGGCCACCTCTTCTGCAAGCATAGTCTTGCCTGTACCGGGTTCACCCTTGACCAGCAAGGGCCGCTTGAGTGCGATGGCTGCGTTGACCGCGAGCATCAGGTCTTGGGTTGCAACGTAGTTGTCAGTGCCTTTGAATTTCATGGGTCGTTCCGTCTATTATTTGGGGTTACATCAACCTCTTGGGATTGTGGTTTGCATATGAAAAAGTTTGTCTCGTTCACGTTTGCTCTGACTGTATCTGCGATGTCTTCGCTGTCCTTTGCGCAAGACATCAAAGGTGATGCTAACGCAGGTGAAAAGAAAATTGCGATGTGTATCGGATGCCATGGCATTGTTGGCTACCAAGCCAGTTTTCCTGAAGTTTATAAGGTTCCCAAAATTTCAGGCCAAAGCGAAAAGTACATCACCACGGTGTTGAACGCCTACAAAAAAGGCGAACGCAAGCACCCCACCATGCGCGGCATTGCCGACAGCTTGAGTGATCAAGACATGGCCGATATTTCAGCCTACTACGCCAACCACGGCAAGGTCGAAGGTGCGTCACTGCCAGACAAAGCCAAAGAGCCCACAGCGAAAGTGGCAGCCTTGCTCACCAAGGGGGCATGCGCCTCATGTCATGGCGAAAACTTTGCCAAGCCGATCGACCCCAGTTATCCCAAGATTGCGGGCCAAAACGCCGACTACTTGTTTGTGGCTTTGAAGTCCTACAAAGTTGAAGGCGCTGCCACTTGGGGGCGCAGCAACGGTGTGATGGGTGGGGTGGCCAAGCAGTTCAGCAATGCTGAGCTCAAAGAGCTGGCCAACTACATGGCCGCACAGCAAGGCGATTTGAAAACCGTACCGCAAAGCAAGTTCCGTTAACAGCGATCTTTTTCAGAAAAACCCGCTTACACAAGCGGGTTTTTTTCATCTTTCTTTTTATCTAATCCGTACGATGCGTACAGATAATTCACAAGTGCGCCCTTACCCAGGTTCGTGTATTTGGGTACGGTGAAGAGCATAGCGAAATTGGAACCCCTGCATGCTCAGTGCACAACGTTGTGCGCCAGATCCCTTAGTGCCGACCAAGACCGTTGTTTAGGATCTTGATTGAAGGTAGTGCTTTGTGCGCGCGCACGGTTTGGATCATGGCGTGTGGACCAAGGTGGCTTTGCACAGCTGGCGATACGTTTGTAAAACGTTTTCCGACAAAGCCAGCACGGTTTCAAAAGGTGTGTTCATGAGCAAGGCTGCGCCCTCGCTGGCGTGGTCTGCGCTGTAGATGTGAAATTTGCCTTGAGTCACCGCATCGACCACTTGATGGCTGAGCATGAGGTTGTGGCAGTTTCGACGAGGAATTAACACGCCTTGTGTGCCATTCAAGCCTTGGTTTTGGCAGGTGCGAAAGAAGCCTTCAATTTTTTCATTCACCCCGCCTACGGGCAAAATTTCTCCGTTTTGGTTGACTGCACCCGTGACGGCAATATTTTGTTGGAGTGGCAAACCTGAGAGCGATGACAGGAGCGCATACAACTCTGCGCAGGAGGCCGAGTCGCCCTCAACGCCACTGTACTCTTGCTCAAAAACCACGGACGCATTGAAGGCCAAGGGTGCAATGTGTGAAAACAAGGCCGACAAATAACTGTGCAGGATGAGCACCCCTTTGTCGTGGATAGGCCCAGACAATTTAACTTCTCGCTCAATGTTGACCAAGCCTTGGTTGCCTGCATAGGTGCGTGCGGTGACGCGCACGGGAAAGCCAAAGGCGTGGTCTCCCAGTTCGATCACGGTGAGGCCATTGAGTTGGCCGACCTTTTCGCCTTGCAAAGAAATGAGCCGTTCGCCATCGGTGATGGACTCTTGTAAGCGTTGTTCGATATACCCGTTTCTGAATTCTCGTGCAGCGATGGCTGCATCGACATGGGCGGCTTGCACCTTGCCTGCGCTAAGTTGGCGTGCGTGACTGGCGCTTTCAATGATGAGCGATTCGGTGTGTGAGAACAAGGCGCTTTGGCGGGTTTGATCATCCACCTCACGGTGTGTGCACTCAATCAATCGGGCCACAGCATCGGCACTGAAGTGTGGCAAGCCTAGGCGCTGGCAGCTATGCGCAACAAAAACGGCAGAGGCCCGGTGTGTGTCTGCACTGGCTGCGAAGCTCTCAGCAAACTCTACTTTACACATGAAGCGTCGGAAAAATTCGGGCGCACCTTCTTGGAGCACGTAATACTCTTCCACCGTACCAATCAGCACAATCTTCACGTCGATCTCTACGGTTTCAGGTTCGAGTGCCACCGCGGCGATAGGCGAGAGGTGCAAGCCAGATTCTTCAATCTGCAAACGCCCGCTGCGCAAAAAGCGCGAGAGTTTTTCCCATACCAAGGGATCGGTGAGCAGGTCGCACACATGCAGCATCAAAAAGCCGCCATGTGCTTTGAGCAAACTGCCGGCACGGATGCGTGAGAAATCGGTCATCAACACATCGTCTTCGGTTTGGTATTCCACGCTGCCAAACAAGGTGCGAAACACGGGGTTATCTTCCACCACCACGGGGGCGCCTAGGGCGTCATGGTTGTCCACTGCGACGTTGATGCGGTAGCGCATCAACAAGGTGTTAAGGGCTTCGAGGCGTGTGTCTTCTTCATCTTCAGCATCGTCGTGGGGTTCGAACAACTCAATGTGAGTGAGCACATCGGCCATGACTTTGGAAAAGTAGTGGACGAGCTTTGGGTTGTCTTGTGTGGGTTTGGCCAAGGCTTGTTGAATATGCAACAACTCTTGTTCGAGTAACGGCTTGATAGTTTGGCGACGCAGGGAGGCGAGGCCTTCGTTTTTGACGCGGTCGATGGGCCGTGTTTTGTCTAGAAAGTTAGCAATCTCAGCGCGCAGTTCATTCTCAGCTTGGTCGATGGCTGTGCGGCGTTCTTTAGGAAGTGCCAAGGCTTCGGCTTCGGTGAGGGGCATGCCTTTGTCATCGCGCAGGGTGAACACCAAATGGCCGCCTTCTCTGAAAAGTGAGAAGCTGCGGGCTTCTGCAAAGGCATCCAGCACGGCATAGGCGCGGTCTTCTTCTTGTTTGTAGGTTTTCTCGATGTGTTCGCTCTCGACTTTGAAGTCTTGGGCGGTCAAGCGTTTTGGAATCTCGGCCAACAGTGTTTTGGTGAGCTGCGCCATGTGCAAGCGCAACTTGCGACCTTCGCCTGCAGAGATGTGAACAGCATGTGGGTGCTCGGGTGTGTCGAAGTTGTGCAAGTAGCACAGGTCGGGTGGCACTGGGCGCGTGGTGGCCACGCTGCGCATCATTTGCTGAAGCAGCGTAGAGCGACCGCTGCCGATTTCACCCAACACAAACAAGTTGTAGTTGGCTTGTGTCATTTCCAACCCAAAGCGTGCCGCTGTTTCGGCGCGTTCTTGGCCAATCCAGGGCAAAGCTTGCGTCACCAATTCGGAGGTGTCGGCAAAGCCCAGTTCCTGGGGATTCAGGGTAAGCCGCAAGTCTGCGGCTGAGACCGCTTGGGCGCCGTGTGGTCGAGTCCTGGTGTGCATATGTTTTTCCATTTGCTATGGCGGTGTCGCAATAGTTGTAGCACAGGCGATATCGCTATGGTTTGAGGCTGCTCAACACTTCTTCCGTGTGCTCGCCCAAACGCGGGGCAGGACGCCATACGCCAGTAGGTGTGTCACTCATGCGCACAGGAGGACGCAGCTGACGCAACAGGCCTTCAAACGGGTGTGGCACATCCAGCCAGCCTTGCGTGGCCGCAAGATGTGGGTCGGTCAACAAGTCGTTGAGCTTCATCATGGGCATGACAGGGATGTCGTGCGCGGTGAAGTCTTTCATCCACTCGACATTGGTGCGCGTGCGCATGTGCTCGCCCACAAAAGCGTAGAGCGCATCAATGTGTTTGAGACGCTCAGCATGCGTTGCGAATCGTGGATCGATTTGAAACAAATCAGGTTGATCCACCAACTTTAAGAACGCTTGCCAATGTGCGTCGTTGTACATGAGCGCACAAATGTGTCCATCTTGTGTTTGATACGGTCTGCGATTGGCCGACAGCATGCGCGCGTAGCCCATGGGCGCTATTGGCGGTTGCCATGTCTCGCCACTCAAATGCTCGCCCAGCACAAACTGCAACAGGCATTCAAACATGGGCACTTCCACATGTTGGCCTACACCTGTGCGGTAGCGCGCAATGACGGCAGCCATCACCGCATGCACCATGTTGAGCCCCGTCACACGGTCGGCAAAGGTGGTGGGTACGTAGCGTGGCTCGGGGCTGCCACTTTGTGTCATCAGCCAAGGTAGGCCGACAGCGCCTTGAATCAGGTCGTCATACGCAGGCCAGTCCGAATAGGGGCCGCCTTCGCTGTAGCCATAGGCACCGCACACGACCAAGCGTGGGTTGATGGCGTGCAGAGTGTCATAAGACAAACCTAAGCGGGCCATGGATGCTGGACGAATGTTGTAGGTCAGTACATCTGCTGTTTTGCACAAGGCCAGCAACTGCTCGCGTTGTTCGGGCTGTTTTAAATCAAGCACGACCGAGCGTTTGTTGCGGTTCGCGTTGATGAAGATGTGGCCCATGCCTGGGTGCTTCATCGGGCCTGCATGGCGCATGATGTCGCCACTGGGGGGCTCGATCTTGATCACATCTGCGCCGAAGTCGCCCAAGATTTGTGTGGCGTAGGGCCCCAGCACCACGCCTGTCAAATCAATCACGCGCAAACCGCCGAGTGCGCCTTGCAGGCTTGCGTTGTCAGTCAAGCCCATGGCTTATTCAGGTGTGATGCCAGCGGTCTTCACCCAACCGCCCCATTTTTTAATTTCGGCGTCAATGGTTTTGGCAAGTGTGGCTGAGTCTTCCACGTCGAGATCAATGCCCACGCCTTGAATTTTTTCGCGCACCTCGGGTTTAGCCAACACAGCCATCAGGGTGGCAGTGGCTTTCTTTTGCACGTCAGGGGGCATGCCAGCGGGGGCCATCAGGCCAAACCAGGCGCTCACGTTGTAGTCTTTTACCGTGTCGCCAATGGGCGGCACGTTGGGGGCTTTGCCGGCGCGCTTCTTGGTGGTCACGCCTAGGCCGCGCATGCGACCGCCATTCATTTGCGACACGGCATTGCCTGTGTCGGCAAAGGCAAATTGAATTTGGCCACCCAACAAATCCGTCAAGGCAGGCGGAATGCTTTTGTAGGGCACGTTGACGGTTTGCAAGCCTGCCAATTCGGTGAGCATGGCGGCAGACACCAGCGAGCCTGATGAACCGTGACCAAACGCGAGCTTGCCCGGGTTGGCCTTGGCGTAACTCACAAACTCTTTCATGTCTTTGGCGGGGAAATCGTTGTTGACCATCAAAATAAAGCCGGTCTCGCCAATCTTGCCGATGGGCGTGAAGTCTTTCACGGGGTCATACGGGAGTTTGCGGTAAAGGTGCACGTTGGCTGCCTGCGTGGTGCTGGTGGTGACCAAGAAGGTATGGCCATCCGCAGGCGCGGCTTTGACCACTTCGGCGCCCAAGATACCGTTGGCACCTGCTTTGTTTTCCACCGTGATCGTTTGTCCCATGGCGTCGCCCATGGCTTGCGCCAAGATGCGTCCCACGTTGTCGGTGGCGCTGCCTGCGCTAAAGGGGACGACAAATTTGATAGGTTTGCTGGGGTAGCTTTGCGCCAGGGCAGCGGGTGCGACCAAGCCACCCAAGCTTGCAGCGGCAAAGCCTAAGCACAGCGCGCGGCGAAAGTTTGACTTGATTGGAACGTGGCGCATGGTTTGTCTCCTCGTGATGTTTGAGGAAATCTTAACCCGCCAGCGTCTTAGTCTTGGGTGGCGCGCCGTTGCACGGCGTCGATGTACGCGTGGCCATCGGGTGGGCGGCCGCTGCGCTGACTTTCCCAAATCATTTGGCCGAGTGCATCCATGGTCTCATGGTGGGCGTCGTGCAGCGAATCGCGCTTGGCGGTGAGCAGTTCAACGGCTTGCCGAATGCCTCGGGGCTGGTCAATCGAGCATTGCTCGCTCACCGACAGGTGCATGGATAAGTGCAAGAAGGGGTTGGCTTTGCCGTCTTTGACTTCGTACATGCGCTCAAGTGCCGCATCGACGTCGGCGAAGTCACCGTGGTATTCAGGATGTTCGGCCACCCATTGGCTGGCGAGCGTTTCGAGCGCATCCATGGGCTGCGCATTACGCCACTTGGCATAGACCGAACAAAAAAAGCGCCGTACGTCGGCTTGGCTAGGTTCAAACATGCTTGTCATTGTCACCCAGGTGTCGGGGGCTTGCTGGTCAGGGGGCACAGTCGTTACAGTTCGACATTCACATAGAGACCACGAGACACAACATGATCAATAAAGTTGCCGACTCCATGGCGCAAGCGTTAGAGGGCTTGACCGATGACATGACGGTGATGGTGGGCGGTTTTGGGACGGCAGGTATTCCGGGCGAGCTGTTGGATGGCCTGATTCAAGCGGTTCACGACAACCGTATTTCCGGACTCACGGTGGTCAACAACAACGCCGGCAATGGCGATACAGGCTTGGCGGCTTTGCTCAAAACGGGCCGTGTTCGAAAAATCATTTGTAGTTTTCCTCGCCAAGCGGACAGTGATGTGTTTGATGGCTTGTACCGCGCTGGCAAGCTGGAGCTGGAGTTGGTCCCGCAGGGCAATTTGTCTGAGCGTATTCGTGCCGCGGGTGCAGGCATTGGGGGATTTTTTACGCCAACGGGTTATGGCACTGAACTGGCCAAGTACCCAGATGGATCACCCAAAGAAACCCGCGAAATCAACGGCCGCATGTATGTCATGGAGTATCCAATTCATGCCGATTTGGCGTTGATCAAAGCCGAAAAGGGCGACCGATGGGGCAACCTGACTTACCGCAAATCGGCACGTAATTTTGGGCCTGTGATGGCTGCCGCCGCCAAGCGCACGGTGGCTTCAGTGCATGAGGTGGTTGAACTGGGGGCGTTGGACCCCGAGAGCATTGTGACCCCTGGTATCTTTGTCAGCCATGTTGTTTTAGTGCCGCGTCAGGCGACCCAGGGCGCTGGTTTTAAGAAGGTGGCTTGAGCATGACTTATACCCGTCGAACCAAAGACCAAATGGCTGCGCGTGTGGCGCAAGACATGCCGGATGGTGCTTACGTCAACCTAGGCATTGGCATGCCCACTTTGGTGGCAAACCATTTGCCGCAAGGCTTGGAAATTATTTTGCACAGCGAAAACGGCATCTTAGGGATGGGAGCTGCGCCAGCCAAAGCGGATGAAGACTTCGATTTGATCAATGCGGGCAAGCAGCCTGTGACTTTGTTGCCCGGTGGTGCATATTTCCATCACAACGACAGCTTCGCCATGATGCGCGGTGGACACTTGGACATTTGTGTGTTGGGCGCATTTCAAGTGAGCGAGCGCGGTGATTTGGCGAATTGGCATACGGGCGAGGCCGATGCGATTCCTGCGGTCGGTGGCGCAATGGATTTAGCCATTGGGGCCAAAAAAACATGGGTGATGATGGATTTGCTGACCAAGCAAGGTCAAAGCAAAGTGGTGCCTGAATGTACCTATCCATTGACAGGTCTGGCATGCGTGAGCCGGATTTACACCGATTTGGCGACCTTAGAAGTCACGCACCAAGGTTTACGTTTGATCGACGTGGTGGACGGTTTGACCCATGCCGATCTTGAGGCCTTGGTTGGCCTGAAGATTCAGGCCTAGGCTGAGTTACTGCTCCACGAACGCGCGTTCCACCACAAAGTCGCCAGGGGTGGTGGTGGAGCCTTCTTTGAAGCCGCGTTCTTCCAGCAAGATTCGCATATCTTTGTTCAAGCCAGGGCTGCCGCAAATCATGATGCGGTCATTGGCTGGGTCGATATTGGACAAGCCCAAATCTTGGGTGAGTTTGTTGGACGTGAGCAAGTCAGTCACGCGGCCTTGGTTTTTGAAAGGTTCGCGGGTGACGGTGGGGTAGTACAGCATTTGCTTGCTGACCATCTCACCTAAGAACTCGTGCTTTGGCAGCTCCTCGGTCAAATAGTCGCGATAGGCGAGTTCTTTCACTTCGCGCACGCCGTGTACCAAGATAACTTTTTCGAAACGCTCGTACGTTTCGGGGTCACGCACGATGCTCAGGAACGGGGCCAAACCAGTGCCGGTGCCAATCAAATACAGATTCTTGGCTGGCAACAAATAGTCACATAGCAAGGTGCCGGTGGGTTTTTTACCGACCACGATTTTGTCGCCTACTTTGATGTGTTGCAGCTTAGAGGTGAGGGGGCCGTCTTGCACCTTGATGCTCAAGAATTCCAAGTGTTCTTCGTAGTTGGCGCTGACGATGCTGTAAGCGCGCAGAAGCGGTTTGCCGTTTTCGCCGCGCAAGCCAATCATGGTGAAGTGGCCATTAGAGAAACGCAGCGAGGTGTCGCGTGTGGTGGTGAAGCTGAACAGGCGGTCGGTCCAGTGGTGGACGGACAAAACTTCTTCGTCGAGGAATGCACTCATGAC
>CANFZT010000032.1 GCA_947451565.1 Comamonadaceae bacterium
CAGCTCGTGGCTGACACGGTCAAAACCCGCGAGCCGGGCAAGGACCCTGCAACGCGCACATTTCAGGCTTTTCGGATTTTCATCAATGCCGAGCTTGAGGAGTTGCAACAAGCGCTAAATGCTTCTTTGCAGGTGTTGCGTCCCGGAGGGCGTTTGGCGGTGATCAGTTTCCATTCTTTGGAAGACCGCATCGTCAAGCAATTCATCACTCAGCACTCGCGTGAGGTGTACGACCGACGTGCGCCGTTTGCAGTGCCCAAAGTGATGGACTTCAAAGCGATTGAGCGCGTCAAACCCAGCGCTGCTGAAGTGGCGGGTAACCCCCGCTCGCGCAGCGCCATCATGCGCGTGGCTGAGCGTCTAGGAGCGGGCGCATGAGTCGCGTGAGCTTTTTGCTGATGATTGCGGTCATGGTGAGTGCGCTGTATTTGGTACGCACCCAGTACGAGTCGCGTTCCCTCACCACGGAGATTGACCGCGCGACCAATGAGGCGCGTCGGTTGGAAACTGAAAACGACCGCTTGGATGTGGAGCGCCGTGCGCAAGCCACGCCGCTGCGGGTCGAAAAATTAGCGCGTGAGCAACTGCATATGCGCACCATCACACCGGCGATCACGCAATACGCCACCGTGACGGGTAGCGCTGCGGTGCCTGCGGCTTCTGCGGAGGTTCATCCATGAGTAGCCGCAGTGTGCAATACACCTCGAGCCCCTTGCTTGCCAGCAAAACGCCCATCTGGCGTAGCCAGTTCATCGTGGCGGTCATTGCGGCGGGCTTCTTGGGGCTGGTGGCGCGCGCTGCCTATGTACAGGTGATTGACAACGCCTTCTTCAAGCGCCAAGGCACCGTGCGTTTTGTGCGTACCTTGGATTTGCCGGCTAACCGTGGCCGCATCTTGGACCGCAACGGCAATATCTTGGCCTCTAGCGTGCCTGTGCCTAGCATTTGGGCGAATCCAGAAGATATTGAACGTGACCCTGTCAAGCTCAAAGCCTTGGCCAAGTTACTGGGTATGACGGGTGCAGAGCTCGATAAAAAACTGCAAGACGAAGACAAGATTTTTGTGTGGCTCAAGCGTCAGGTAGACGAGTCGGTGGCCAAAGATATTGCCGCGCTCAAGATCAAAGGTGTGTACGACCGCAAAGAGTACAAGCGCATTTATCCTGAGGGTGAGTCGGTGGCGCATGTGGTTGGCTTTACTAATGTGGAGAACTTAGGTCAAGAAGGTGTAGAACTCACCTTTAACAAAGACTTAGGTGGCAGAGCCGGTTCGCGCCGTGTCATCAAAGATCGCTTAGGTCGCGTGGTGGAAGACATTGGCGAAATGGTGCCGCCTGTTGATGGCCAAGATTTGCAACTGAGCATTGACAGCAAGGTGCAGTACTTTGCTTATGAAAAAATCAAAGAATCGGTGATCACCCACAAGGCGGTTGCGGGCAGCGTGGTGGTGCTGGATATCAAGACGGGCGAGGTCTTGGCTTTGGTCAACTATCCTAGTTATTCGCCTGGAAAACGAGGCAGTTTAAGTGGTGCGCAGCTGCGCAATCGCGCACTGACTGACACGTTTGAACCTGGCTCCACCATGAAACCTCTTGTGGTGGGTTTGGCTTTGGAGAAGGGCATTGTCAAGCCCGAGACCTTGATTCAAACCGCGCCCGGGAAATTGCAAATGGGCACGGCAACCATCACTGATGCGCACCCGCATGGCGTGTTGAGCGTGAATGAGGTGATTCAAAAATCTAGCAACGTGGGCACGGTCAAGATTGCGATGCAAATGCAGCCTCACGACATGTGGGAAGTATTCACGCAAATGGGATTGGGGCAAAAGCCTCAGGTGCCTTTTCCAGGCGCGGTGGCCGGCAAGGTGCGCGCCTACAAAACATGGCGTCCGATTGAGCAAGCCACGATGAGCTACGGCTATGGGTTGTCCACCAGTTTGTTTCAATTGGCACAGGCCTACACCGTGTTTGCCCACGATGGTGAGATGGTGCCGATGAGCTTGGTCAAAACCAACCAAGCCCAAGTCAGTGGCGCGCGTGTGTTTTCTTCGCAAAATGCTGCGGCTATTCGCAACATGTTGCACATGGTGACCATTCAAGGTGGTACAGCGCCCAAGGCTCAAACCATGGGCTACTCAGTGGGCGGCAAAACCGGCACGGCGCACAAGGTCGAAGGCAAGGGCTACGCCAGTAAAAAATACCGTGGCTTTTTCGTGGGCATTGCCCCCATCGACAACCCGCGCATTGTGGTGGCTGTGATGGTGGACGAGCCTACCAACGGCGCTTACTTCGGTGGTGATGTGGCTGCGCCTGTGTTCAGCCAAACGGTGCAACAAACGTTGCGCATGATGGGTGTGCAACCCGACATGGCGGTCAAGCCCCAAGTGGTGACCAAGGTTGAGAAGGAGTCGTTTTGATGAAACGACTGCATAGCCCTCAAGATGCCGCCCAGTGGCTGCACACCCAAGTGCGTGGTGTGTTGCACACCGACAGCCGTCGCGTGGGTGCAGGCGATGGGTTCATCGCCTGGCCGGGTGGTGTGGCGGATGGGCGACAGTTTGTGGCCTCTGCCTTGAAGCAAGGCGCGACCGCTTGCATGGTGGAGCATTCAGGCGCTGACGTATTTGCTTGGGACGAAAGCGAAGCTATCGCTACCTACGAAGGTTTGAAAGCCGCCAGCGGTCCCATTGCGGCTGCGTATTACGAACAACCCAGCCAAGCGCTGGACGTGGTGGCCATCACCGGCACCAACGGCAAAACATCGACCGCCTGGTGGTTGGCTCATGCGTTACAAAACGCAGGCAAGCGTTGCGCCATGGTTGGCACTTTGGGTGTAGGCGAAGTGGGACACCTCGAAGTCACAGGCATGACCACACCCGATCCCGTGCTACTGCAAGCGCGTTTGCGTGACATGGCCGATGCTGGGGTGAATGTATGCGCGATTGAAGCCTCATCCATTGGCTTGGCCGAGCGCCGCTTAGACGGCACGCAGGTGCGCGTGGCCATGTTCACCAACTTCACGCAAGACCATTTGGACTACCACGGCGACATGGCCAGTTATTGGCAAGCCAAATTGGCTTTGTTCAGCTGGGTTGGTTTGCAATCAGCCGTGGTTAATGTGGACGATGCACAGGGTGCAGCGTTGGCGGCGCAACTGCAAGCACGAGGTGATGTGCATGTGTGGACTGTCTCGTGTGTTGCGGATGCAGCTACAGCTGACCACGCATCTACGCCGCGACTCGTGGCGCATCATCTTCAACACGGCGCGTTGGGTCTGTGTTTTGAAGTGGTTGAGGGTGATGACGTTCATCGCCTCGACACTTCATTGGTGGGGCGCTACAACGTCAGCAATGTGTTGGGCGTTATCGCCTGCATGCGTGCTTTGGGGTATGGCTTGGCTGATGCTGTGCAAGCGTGTCGCGGTTTGCCTGCTGTGCCAGGCCGCATGCAAACCGTGGGTAAGGCGGGCGAACCATTGGTGGTGATTGACTACGCACACACGCCTGATGCTGTGGCGCAGGCGTTACAAGCCTTGCTGCCGCTGGTGCAATCGCGCGGCGGCGTGTTGACCTGTGTGTTGGGTTGTGGCGGTGACCGCGATGCTGCCAAGCGTCCCTTAATGGCTGCAGCGGCAGAGCAGTATGCACAGCAGGTGGTGCTGACCAGCGACAACCCGCGCAGCGAAGACCCGCAAACTATTTTGAATCACATGCTGGCTGGTTTGCAAAACGTGGCCAATGCCATCGTCATTGCCGACCGTGCGCAAGCCATTACACATGCCGTACAACACGCACGCGCCCAAGATGTGGTGTTGGTCGCTGGCAAAGGCCACGAAGAATACCAAGAGGTGGCGGGTGTCAAACATCCGTTCAGCGACGTGCAGCAAGCACGCGAGGCACTGCGCCATCGCGCCGAAGCAGGGAGGGCGCATGTCTGACATGAACCTCAGCTTGGTACAAATCAACCACTGGCTTACATCTGCACAACTGCATGGTGATGCCAACTTGACGATTCAACGTGTCAACACCGACAGCCGTACTTGCCAAGCGGGTGACTTGTTCGTTGCCTTGAAAGGTGAGCGGTTTGATGCGAATGAATTTTTGTCGCAAGTGGCTGCCAGCGGTGTCACGGCTGCATTGGCACATCACGGTTTAGATGCTGCTAAGTTGGCCGGCTTGCAAGTGTCAGACACACGCGTGGCCTTGGGTCAATTGGCCAAAGGCTGGCGCAGGCAATTCAACTTGCCTGTGATTGCTGTCACTGGCAGCAATGGCAAAACTACCGTCACACAAATGATCGCGAGCATCTTGCGCGCTGGTTTTGGTGAGGATGCCTTGGCCACACAAGGCAATTTGAACAACGACATTGGCGTACCACAAACCTTGCTGCGCATGCGCGCGCATCATCGCAGCGCGGTGGTCGAGTTAGGGATGAACCACCCTGGCGAAATCGCGGGTTTGGCCGACATGACGCAAGCGACCGTGGCTTTGGTGAACAACGCCCAGCGCGAGCACCAAGAGTACATGGCCACCGTGGAGGCTGTGGCGCAAGAAAACGGCGAAGCTATCAAGGCTTTGCCTACAAACGGCGTGGCCGTGTTTCCAGCGCATGACGAATACAGCGCTTTATGGAAAACCTTGGCTGGCAGTCGTGCGTGCATGCGGTTTTCTATGGCAGCCAACTCAACCGATCAAGCTGAAGTGCAGTTGCTCAAAGCTGATTGGTTGAATGACCATTGGGCGGTTGAAGCACAAACACCCGCAGGCGTGTTGCGCACACAGCTTCACATCGCTGGTCGCCACAACGTGGGCAATGCCTTGGCAGCCACGGCGTGTGCTTTGGCTGCTGGCATGACGCTTGATGTGATTGCGCAAGGACTCAATAGTTTCGAACCTGTCAAAGGTCGTTCGCGTGCATTTGGCGTTCAGTGCCAAGGTCGTGAGATCACCGTGGTCGACGACACCTACAACGCCAACCCTGACTCGGTGCGCGCTGCCATCGACGTGCTGGCCGAGTTGCCTGCACCGCGCTTGTTGGTGCTGGGCGACATGGGTGAAGTGGGCACACAGGGCCCCGAGTTTCACCAAGAGGTGGGCCTACATGCTGCCCAAAAAGGCATTGATCATGTGCTGTGTTTGGGCGACTTGGCCGCACATACCGCTACCGCCTGCGGTGCCAACGCACAACACATGACAGACATCGACGCTTTGAACCAGCGCGTGCTGCAACAACTGCCGCAGCTGGGCAGTGTGTTGGTCAAAGGATCACGGTTCATGAAGATGGAGCGCGTGATCGATGCGATCAGTGCTTGCCATGACAACCCACAAAAGGAAACGACGCCATGCTGCTGACTTTGGCCCAATGGCTGCAAACTCTTTCGCCAGAATTTGGTTTCTTTCGGGTGTTTCAGTACCTCACGTTCCGTGCGGTGATGGCGGCTTTGACGGCCTTGCTCATTGGCTTGGTGGCCGGTCCTGCGGTGATTCGCCGTTTGGCTGCCTTGAAAATTGGCCAGCCCATCCGTGAATATGCCATGCAATCGCATTTGGCGAAGAGCGGGACGCCCACCATGGGTGGTGTGTTAATTTTGATTGGCATTGCCGTCTCTACTTTGTTGTGGGCGGATTTGTCCAACCGCTTTGTTTGGATCGTGATGATCGTCACCTTTGGCTTTGGCGCCATTGGTTGGGTGGACGACTGGCGCAAGGTGGTGAACAAAGACCCAGAGGGCATGCGCTCACGCGAAAAATACATGTGGCAATCCATCATCGGCTTGGTGGCCGCGTTGTATTTGGTGTTCAGTATTTCTGAAAGCAGCAACCTTCGTGTGATGGAGTTGTTTTATTCATGGGTGAAGTCTGGCTTTGATGTGGACCTGCCACCCAAGGCCGACTTGATGCTGCCTTTTTTCAAGGAAGTCACTTACCCCTTGGGCGTTTTCGGTTTTGTGATCATGACTTACTTGGTCATCGTGGGTTCAAGCAATGCCGTGAACTTGACCGACGGATTAGATGGTTTGGCCATCATGCCCGTGGTGATGGTGGGTTCGGTATTGGGCGTGTTTGCCTACGTCACCGGTAGCTCTGTGTATTCCAAATACCTGCTCTTTCCCTACATCCCAGGTTCGGGTGAGTTGATGATTTTTTGTGCTGCCATGGCGGGGGCAGGGTTGGCCTTTTTGTGGTTCAACACCCACCCTGCACAAGTGTTCATGGGTGACGTGGGTGCGTTGGCCTTGGGTGGTGCACTGGGCACGATCGCGGTGATCGTGCGTCAAGAAATTGTGTTCGCCATCATGGGCGGCATCTTTGTGGTGGAAGCTTTGTCGGTCATGTTGCAAGTGACCTACTTCAAATACACCAAGAAGAAATATGGCGAAGGTCGTCGCATTTTGAAGATGGCACCTTTGCATCACCACTTTGAAAAGAGCGGCTGGAAAGAAACCCAAGTCGTGGTGCGTTTTTGGATCATCACCATGCTGCTGTGCTTGGTGGGTCTGTCTACCTTGAAGTTGAGATAAGAAGATGCAGCAACTCCACAACCAATCCGTGCTGATTCTGGGCTTGGGTGACTCCGGCTTGGCGATGGCGCGTTGGTGCGTGCGCAACGGTGCGCAAGTGCAAGTCGTGGATACGCGTGCCGAGCCACCGCATTTGGCGGTCTTGCGTGCAGAGTTGCCGCAAGTGAAATTTGTGCAGGGCGCATTTGAAGCCCACTGGGTTGAAGGCCAAGCTGTGCGCGCCGTGTTCAAGAGTCCAGGTTTGAACCCGGAGTCTGTGGCCCCTGTGTGGAATGCCGCTGTGGCCGCAGGTTTGTGGGTAGGAACAGAGCTGACCTTGTTTGCGCAAGCGCTGAACGACTTGCAAACCAGTCTGGCTTATCACCCCAAGGTGCTGGCGATCACCGGTACAAATGGCAAGACCACCGTCACCTCGTTGACGGGACAGTTGTTAGAACGTGCAGGCAAGCGCGTGGCTGTGGCTGGCAACATTGGTCCGACCCTACTCGACACTTTGTCGCAAGCGCTAGACAAAGCGGCCGAAGAGCAGGCGGCTGCTGATGTGATTGCCGCCCAAGAGGCTGAAGCACAGGCGGCAGACGAAGCTTTGGCCGAGCAAGCGCACATTGAGGCTGAAGCCAAAGAACAAGCCGCAGCTACACAAGCTGCCCAAATGGCACTCGAAGCCGAAGTAGCGCTGGCACAAGATGCTGCCGTTGAAAGTGACGCTGAATCGCAAATGGCATTGACAGGCACAGAGGCAGAGCAAGCCACAGAAGTGGCCGCTGAAATTGCTGTAGATGACGAGCCCTTCGATGCGAACTTGCCACCATTGGTGCCCCCCCCACCTCCGCCGGTAGACCATCCATACTTGCCACAAGTGTGGGTGCTGGAGCTGTCGAGTTTCCAATTGGATGGCGTGGACAACTTCGAGCCTACCGCGGCCGCAGTGCTCAACCTCACACAAGACCACCTCGACTGGCACGGCAGCATGGACAGCTATGCCACAGCCAAGTCGCGTATCTTTGGCAAGCAAGGCGTGATGGTGCTCAATCGCGAAGACACTGGCGTGATGGCTATGTTGCCTGAGCCTGTCCGCGTGAAATTGCAAAAACCGCAAGTGCGTGCGCACATCACCTTTGGCGGTGACTTGCCACAACGTCCTGGTGACTATGGCATTGAAACCGTCAATGGCATGACCTGGTTGGTGCGTGCTTTAGAGGCAGATGAAACACGTAAGCGCCGTAAAGATGACGATGAAGAAATTCACATCCAACGCTTGATGCCCGCCGATGCTTTGCGCATCCGTGGTCGTCACAACGCGCTCAATGCCCTGGCCGCTTTGGCTTTGGCCGGTAGCGCGGGCGGCGATTTAGCACCGATGTTATTTGGTTTGCGCGAATACCAAGGTGAACCGCACCGTGTGGAAGCGGTGACTGTGCTAAGTGGCGTGGAATATTTTGACGACAGCAAAGGCACCAATGTGGGGGCCACGGTGGCTGCTTTGCATGGCCTCGGCGTGGACCGCCGCTTGGTCGTCATCTTGGGTGGCGATGGCAAGGGCCAAGATTTCGCACCTTTGAATGAGCCGGTTTCACGCTATGCGCGTGCGGTGGTGTTGATCGGTCGTGATGCCCCCACCTTGCGCGAGGTCTTGCAGCACAGTGGTGTCACCTTGTTGGATGCTGCGACTTTGGAAGAGGCCGTCAAGTTGTGCAGCAAGCAAGCCCACGCAGGTGACGCTGTGTTGTTGTCGCCCGCTTGTGCGAGCATGGACATGTTCCGCAACTACGCACACCGTGCCGACGTATTTGTGCGTGCGGTCAACCAGTTGGTGGAAGAAGCAGGAGGCATGGTGTGAGCGACATGGCCGCCGCCATCAAAGTCTCATTCATGCAGCGCATGAAACAGAGCTTAGGCCGTCTTTTGGGTGCCGAGCCAGAGACTGGTATGGATGCTTTGCCCGTGCGGGTGCATGGCACCGAGTTCACACGCACTGCGGCATCGCCCGTACATGTGAAAGGGTTCGACCAACCTTTGGTGTGGGTCACGTTCGCGCTCATGATGTTCGGCCTCGTGATGGTGTATTCCGCCTCTATCGCGATTCCTGACAACCCACGCATGGGTGCGGGTTACACGCAGACACATTTTTTGATTCGTCACACCTTGTCTCTTTTTGTGGCATTTGTCGCCGCTTTGTTGGCATTTCAAATTCCGCTCAACACATGGGAGCGCATTGCACCGTGGGTGTTTGTGGCGTCTATCGTGTTGCTGATTGCGGTGCTCATGCCCTTCATTGGCAAGTCTGTCAACGGTGCGCGCCGTTGGATTGGCTTAGGCTTTATGAATTTCCAGCCCTCTGAGTTAGCCAAGTGGGGGGTGTTGTTGTATGCCGCCAACTACATGGTGCGCAAGATGGATGTGAAAGAAAACTTCTTCGCGGCTGTCACGCCGATGGGTGCTGCGGTGGCGGCGGTGGGTTTGTTGCTGTTGTCTGAGCCAGATATGGGTGCTTTCATGGTGATCGCGGTGATTGCCATGGGCATTTTGTTCTTGGGCGGCGTGAACGCCCGTATGTTCTTCTTGATCGCCGCAGCATTGATTGGCGTGTTTGGCTTGATCATTGCGTCGTCCGAATGGCGACGCGAGCGCATCTTTGCCTACCTTGACCCTTGGAGCCTAGAGCACGCCTTGGGCAAGGGGTATCAGTTGTCGCATTCATTGATTGCGATTGGTCGTGGTGAAATTTTTGGCGTGGGCTTAGGCGGAAGTGTTGAGAAACTGCATTGGTTACCCGAAGCACACACTGACTTTTTGCTAGCAGTGATTGGTGAAGAGTTTGGTTTTGTCGGTGTGGTCGCCGTGATTGGCATGTTCATGTGGCTGACGCGCCGCATCATGTACATCGGTCGCCAAGCCATTGCCATGGACCGTGTGTTTGCGGGCTTGGTCGCACAAGGTGTGGGCATTTGGATGGGCTTTCAGTCCTTCATCAACATGGGCGTGAACTTAGGTGCTCTGCCCACCAAGGGCTTGACCTTGCCGCTCATGAGTTATGGCGGCTCTGCGATTTTGTTGAACTTGATTGCCATTGCGGTGGTGCTGCGCGTGGACTTTGAAAACCGCGTTGTCATGCACGGAGGTCGCCTATGAGCACGACCCAACGCACCGCACTCATCATGGCCGGCGGCACTGGCGGCCACATTTTCCCGGGCTTGGCTGTGGCTGACCAATTGCGCATTCATGGCTGGAACGTGCATTGGTTAGGTGCACCTGCGCCGAGCATGGAAAGCCAGTTGGTGCCGCCGCGTGGCTTTGCTTACGAGACGGTGGCCTTTGGTGGCGTGCGAGGTAAAGGTGTCAAAACCTTGGCCTTGTTGCCCTTTAAGTTGCTGCGTGCCTTTTGGCAAAGCTGGTGCGTGTTGCGCCGCGTGAAGCCCGATGTGGTGGTGGGCTTGGGTGGCTACATCACGTTCCCTGCCGGCATGATGGCCGTTCTGTGTGGCAAGCCTTTGGTCTTGCACGAACAAAACTCTGTGGCGGGCATGGCCAACAAGGTGTTGAGCGGTGTGGCTGACCATGTGTTCAGCGCCTTCCCCAACGTGTTGCCAAAAGCTGAGTGGGTGGGTAACCCCATGCGCGATGGCTTTGTGAATCAACCTGAACCCACCCAACGCTTTGCAGACCGCACGGGTCCGCTGCGCGTGTTGGTGGTCGGTGGTAGCTTGGGTGCGCAAGCACTCAACACCGTGGTGCCTCAAGCCTTGGCCAAGATCCCGCATGACCAGCGCCCCATCGTCACACACCAAAGTGGCGCCAAACAAATTGATGCACTGCGTGCCGCGTATGAAGAAGCGGGCGTACAAGCGGAGTTGACACCTTTCATCGACGACACCGCACAGGCCTTTGCCAATGCCGATGTCGTCATTGCCCGTGCGGGTGCCAGCACGGTGACTGAGCTGGCCGCCGTGGGGGTTGCTGCGATTTACGTGCCGTTCCCCTATGCGGTGGACGATCACCAAACCACCAACGCACGTTTCGTCGTCGAGGCAGGCGGTGGTTGGTTGATGCCACAAAACGAATTGAAAGCCCAAGACTTGGCTGATCGACTGCAATTCATGACGCGCCGTACTTTATTGGCTTGTGCCGAAAAGGCCTATGCCGTGCGTCAAGTGGAAGCGGCGGCACAAGTGGTTGCAGCTTGCGAGCAGCTCGCAGCGAAGGGAAAAAAATCATGAAACACGCCATTCGTCACATCCATTTCGTCGGCATCGGCGGCGCAGGCATGAGTGGCATTGCTGAAGTGCTGTTGAATTTGGGCTACGTGATCTCGGGCTCTGACTTGTCTGACAGCGTTGCGTTGAAGCGTTTGCAAAGCTTGGGCATCCAAACCTATGTGGGCCACGATGCTACCAACATTGTTGGTGCAGACGCGGTGGTGACCTCTACGGCCGTGCATGCTGACAACCCCGAAGTGGTGGCAGCGCATGTCAAGCTGATTCCCGTGGTGCCACGCGCCGTGATGCTGGCCGAGTTGATGCGCTTAAAAACGGGCGTGGCGATTGCAGGCACACACGGCAAAACTACCACCACCAGTTTGGTCGCCAGTGTGTTGGCCGAAGCGGGCATGGACCCCACCTTTGTGATTGGCGGCAAGCTCAACAGTGCAGGCGCCAACGCCAAGCTGGGTTCGGGTGACTACATCGTGGTTGAAGCCGATGAGTCAGACGCTTCGTTCTTAAACCTCTTGCCTATCATGGCGGTGGTGACCAACATCGACGCCGACCACATGGACACCTATGGCCATGACTTCAACAAGTTGAAGGGCGCGTTCATCGAGTTCTTGCACCGCATGCCTTTCTATGGTGCGGCAATTTTGTGTACCGACGATGCGGCCGTGCGCAGCATCTTGCCCGAGGTGTCACGCCCTATCACCAGCTATGGCTTCAACGAAGAAGCGCAAGTGCGTGCGTTGAATGTGCGCGCCGACAACGGTCGCATGTGCTTCACCGTGCAGCGTCGCAATGGGGTGACTTTGCCTGACCTTGATATCACGCTTAACTTGGCGGGCGAGCACAACGTACTGAATGCTTTGGCTGCCATTGCGATTGCGGTGGAATTGAACGTGCCAGACGAGGCGCTGCAAAAGGCCTTGGCTGAATTCAAAGGCGTTGGCCGTCGCTTCCAACGTCACGGCGAAGTGGCGGCGAAAAGTGGCGGCGAATTTACGCTGATCGAAGACTACGGCCACCACCCTGTGGAAGTGGCGGCGACCTTGGCTGCGGCGCGTGGTGCATTCCCAGGACGTCGCTTGGTGTTGGCTTTTCAGCCGCACCGCTACACCCGCACGCGTGACTGTTTTGAAGATTTTGTCGAGGTCATGGGCCGCGCCGATGTGTTGTGGCTGTCCGAAATTTACGCCGCAGGCGAAGCCCCAATTGCCGCTGCCGATGGTCGCGCTCTGTCGCGTGCCATGCGCGTGGCAGGTCACGAAGCCTTGGTGTTCGTGGATGACATTCAAAAAATGGCCCAAGTCATTGCCGACAACGCCCAAGACGGTGATGTGGTGATGTGCATGGGCGCGGGTTCGATTGGCCAAGTGCCAGCCAAGGTGCTGGAGCTGGTGCAACAACGTAAGAGCTAAGAACTGGTTCAAAAGATGACCTTCAATATTCAAACCGCCAAAGTTGCCGTGCTGACCGGTGGTCTGTCCGCCGAACGTGATGTGTCCATCATGTCAGGCAGTGGCGTGCTCAAGGCTTTGCAAAGCAAGGGCGTCAACGCGATGGCCTTTGACCCAGCAGAACGCAGCCTGGATGAGCTCAAACGCGAAGGCTTCACACACGCCTTCATCGCGCTGCATGGCCGCTACGGTGAAGATGGTGCCGTACAGGGTGCTTTGGAGTTGCTGGGCATTCCCTACACCGGTTCAGGCGTGATGGCGTCCGCCATGGCCATGGACAAAGTGATGACCAAGCGTGTGTGGAGTGCTGTGGGCTTGTCGACACCGGGCTATGTTTGGTTGTCGCCCGAAGACCAAACCAAAGACAACATTAACGCGATTCCAGCCAAGCTCGGTTTGCCTTTGATCGTCAAGCCGCCGCGTGAAGGCTCATCCATTGGCATGAGCAAAGTCACGCAAGCAGGCGACATCACAGCTGCCGCTAAGTTGGCCACCCAATACGACCCGGATTTGTTAGCTGAAGAGTTCATCACCGGCGAGGAGCTGACTTGCCCGATCTTGGGCAATGGACCGAATGCTCGTGCTTTGCCCGTGGTGCGCATCGCTGCCCCCGATGGCGCGTATGACTACAACCACAAGTACTTCACCGATGACGTGAAGTACCACTGCCCCAGCGGCTTGCCTGAAGCTGAAGAGCAAGAGATTCAACGTTTGGTGGTGGCTGCGTACCGCGCCTTGGGCTGCCGTGGTTGGGGCCGTGCCGACATCATGTTGCGTGCGTCTGACCGCAAGCCGTTTTTGCTAGAGATGAACACATCGCCCGGCATGACCAGCCATTCGTTGGTACCCATGTCTGCGCGTGCAGCTGGTATCAGCTATGAAGACCTTTGCTTGATCTTGTTGGAAAGCGCCACGCTTGACCATCCTGGAGGCCCAAAAGCCGTATGACCACGCGCTACACCCACATGCGACCCCGCCCTGAGGTGAATGCCTCGGTGCCGGTGCCGCTCGATGTCAAGTTGATGCACATGGCAGCTTCGCTCATGTTCGTCGGCTTGGTCGTGGGTGCCTTGTTGTGCGGTGTGTGGGCCTTGGTCCAGATGCCTGCCTTTGCGCTCAGGGGCATCACGGTGTTGGGCGATGTTGAGCACAACAACGAAGTGACCTTGCGCGCCAATGTGGTGACTAAGTTCACCGGCAATTTTTTCACTGCTGATTTGGGTCGCGTACGCACTACCTTTGAGAGTGTGCCCTGGGTGCGTTTGGCATCGGTACAACGCGAGTTTCCAAATCGTCTGCGCGTCACCTTGCAAGAGCACAAGCCCGTGGCGTATTGGGGTGACGATGGTGAGCAGCGCATGGTGAACAGCTATGGCGAAGTGTTTGAAGCCAATGTGGGTGATTTAGAGGACGACAAGATGCCGCGCTTGAGCGGGCCTGACAGCCAGTCGCAACAAGTGTTGGCGATGTATTTGGCATTGCAGCCCACCTTCAAGGGACTGAGCCTGGCTTTGGAAAGCTTGGTGTTGACCGACCGCGGTAGCTGGCGTGCCAAGTTGGCGCATGGCGCCGTGATTGAACTAGGCCGTGGCGGCGTGGATGACGTGATGGCGCGTGTGCAACGTGTGTCACAAACTTTGGCGCAAGTGACGCAGAAACTGGGCCGAAAAGTGACGGCGATTGAGTCTGCAGATTTGCGACACGACAACGGTTATGCGCTTCGTTTGCGCGGGGTGAGCACGCAAGACGTGTCTACCAAACGCTAACGAGCACAGAGAGAAGAAGAGAAAGAACGAGGCTGTTATGGCAAAAGAGTACAAAGATTTGGTGGTCGGCTTAGACATTGGCACAGCCAAGGTCATGGTGGTCGTGGCCGAAGTGTTGCCCGATGGTGAGCTCAAGCTCGCAGGCCTCGGTGTGGCCCCCAGCAATGGTTTGAAGCGCGGTGTGGTGGTCAACATCGATGCCACGGTGCAAAGCATTCAGCAAGCACTGAAAGAAGCCGAGTTGATGGCGGACTGCAAGATCACGCGTGTTTACACCGGCATCACGGGCAGTCATATTCGTGGCATCAACTCCACCGGCATGGTGGCCGTGAAAGACAAAGAAGTCACCGCCGCCGATGTGGCCCGTGTGGTGGAAACCGCCAAAGCCATCAATATTTCGACCGACCAACGCTTATTGCTGGTGCAGCCACAAGAGTTTGTGATTGACGGCCAAGATGTGCGCGAGCCGATTGGCATGAGTGGCATTCGTTTGGAAGCCAAAGTGCATATCGTCACTGGCGCACAAAGTGCGGCAGAAAACATCATCAAGTGCGTGCGTCGCTGCGGCTTGGATGTGGATCGCCTGATGCTCAATCCCTTGGCCTCCAGCATGTCGGTGTTGACCGACGATGAGCGCGAACTGGGCGTAGCCTTAGTCGACATTGGTGCCGGCACCACCGATGTCGCTATCTTTACCAACGGTGCGATTCGCCATACCGCGGTTATTCCGATTGCGGGCGACTTGATCACCAGTGACATTGCGATGGCGTTGCGCACACCGACCAAAGACGCAGAAGAAATCAAAATTGAATCAGGCTATGCCAAGCAACTGCTGGCCGACCCCGACGTGCAAGTGGAAGTACCAGGCTTGGGTGATCGCACACCGCGCATGTTGAGTCGTCAAGCTTTAGCAGGTGTGATCGAGCCGCGTGTGGAAGAAATTTTCTCACTCGTGCAGCAAGTCATTCGCGACTCGGGCTACGAAGAAGTGTTGTCATCCGGCATTGTGCTGACAGGTGGCAGCGCGGTCATGCCAGGCATGGTGGAGCTGGGTGAAGACATTTTCTTGAAGCCTGTGCGCCGTGGTGTACCTCAGTACAACAGTGCGTTGGCTGACATGGTGTCGCAGCCAAGGGCTGCCACGGTGATGGGCTTGCTGGCGGAGGCGGGCGTAGATCGTCAACGGGGCTTCAAAGTTTCACAAAAGAGTGGGTCGGTCAATTCGTTGATGGACCGTCTCAAAGACTGGTTTGTGGGGAACTTTTAAACATGGTTCCTCAAACCTTGCTTTACCTCGCACGCGGCAGCCCGCCGCAGCGACCGCGCTGGGGGCCACGATGGCGACCCTGCGCAGCCAACGCGCCACCCTCGTAGAAGGAGCGCGATGAAACACAAGCAAACAATGAATTCAAGGCAACTGCAAATTTTTAGATTGATAGGAGAAACAAAATGACCATCGAAATGATCGAAGTTGAAGCATTCAACTCAGGCACCCAAATCAAAGTGATTGGCGTGGGCGGCGGCGGCGGTAACGCTGTCGAACACATGATCAGCTCTGGCGTTCAAGGCGTGGAATTCGTTTGTGCGAATACTGACGCACAAGCCCTGCGCGTGAGCAATGCGCACAAAGTGATTCAACTCGGCTCTACCGGCCTTGGCGCTGGCAGCAAGCCAGAGCGCGGCCGCGAAGCGGCTGAAGCTGCGATTGACGACATCCGTTTGGCGCTGGAAGGTACCAACATGTTGTTCGTGACTGCTGGTATGGGCGGTGGCACAGGGACAGGTGCTGCACCTGTGGTGGCACGCGTCGCACGCGAAATGGGTATCTTGACCGTTGGTGTGGTGACCAAGCCTTTCGAATTCGAAGGTAGCCGTCGCATGAACAATGCTGAAACAGGTTTGGCTGAACTCGAAGCCAACGTGGATTCACTCATCGTGGTGTTGAACGAAAAACTGATGGACGTGTTGGGCGAAGATGCCAGCCAAGACGAAGCTTTCGCATTTGC
>CANFZT010000033.1 GCA_947451565.1 Comamonadaceae bacterium
GTCGCCAAGTCAGGCGCTGACTGCTCACGGTGGCTTCGGGCCTGTGTCAACGCAAAGGTGGTCGCGCGAACCCGCTTGTGAACTCTCATTCGATGCGGCTACGGGTGTGCGGCCCCTGACGATTTCTGGTACTCCAGCATGAGGAAGGGGCCGTACGCCCGTAGACACATCAGCGAGTGAACCCGCCCAAGCGCAAGAAGTAACGCCACATAGATGAACGAAAGAACCGCCACGCCAACAAAACGAACAAAACCGAGGCATAAACAAAAACCTCAGCAAAGTTACTTTTTCCCGCCCGCATCCAAAAGAAGTGCAACACCGCCAACACCGCCACCGCATAAACTAGGCGATGCAAACCCTGCCAACGCTTGGCACCTAGCCAACGAATCGCTCGGTTAAACGAGGTCAAGGCCAAAGGCGTGAGCAGCACAAAGGCGCTAAAGCCCACCAAGATGAACGGCCGCTTGGCAATGTCTGTTGCCATATCAGACCACTCAAAGCCCATATCCAACCAGCTGTAGCAGAGCAAATGCAACACCACGTAAAAGTAGGTGAACACGCCCACCATGCGCCTTAGCTTGGCCAATTCGGGCAAGCCGAGCATCACACGCAAAGGGGTCATGGCCAATGTGATGCACAACAAACGCAGCGTCCAGTCCCCGGTGGCGCGAATCAAATACTCAGCGGGATTGGCCCCCAAGGCGTCGGTGGCGGCGCCCCACACCAGCCACACAAAAGGCAAAAAGCAGAGCACCCACAAAACAGGCTTGGCGCCGCGGTGTTGCAGAGCTTGGCGAAGGGTTGCTTTCACGTCAATACAGTTTGCTCAGGTCCATGCCTGCGTAGAGCTGACCCACTTGGGCTTCGTAGCCGTTGAACATCAAGGTCTTACGCTTCTTCGCAAACAAGCCGTCTTCGCCAATACGGCGCTCCGTGGCTTGGCTCCAGCGGGGGTGGTTCACCGTGGGGTTGACGTTGGAATAAAACCCATACTCTTGCGGTGCTGAACGGCCCCATGAGTTGACGGGTTGCTTTTCGACGAAGCGAATCTTCACCAAACTCTTGGCGCTTTTGAAACCATATTTCCATGGCACGACCAAGCGCACAGGGGCACCGTTTTGGTTAGGTAAGACTTCGCCATACATGCCAAAGCTCAGCAGCGTCAGCGGGTGCATGGCCTCGTCCATGCGCAGGCCTTCCACATAGGGCCAATCCAGCACACGCGAGCGCACACCGGGCATGGTTTTGGAGTCGGCTTGGGTGATGAACTCAACATACTTGGCGCTGCCCAATGGCTCCAAACGCTTGATGAGTTCGGCCAGCGAATAGCCCACCCAAGGAATCACCATCGACCACCCCTCAACACAGCGCAAACGGTAAATACGCTCTTCCATGGGGCTGACCTTGAGCAAGGCTTCGAGATCGATGCGACTCGGTTTTTTGACTAAGCCTTCAATCTCGACGCTCCAGGGTTTGGTTTGCAGGGTATGGGCGTATTTGGCGGGGTCTGATTTATCCGTGCCAAATTCGTAGAAATTGTTATAGCTGCTGGCATCGGCGTAGGTGGTGATTTTTTCCATCGTGTTCGCACCGCTGACGCGACTGACGGCCCCCGTCAATGGGGCTAACTTTCCAGGACGTGTCACGGCTTCACTTTGACCTTGTGCCAAGGCATCACGCGAAGCCCAAGCCGCCAAAGACAGTCCTGCCGCACCTGTGGCCACTTGTCTTAACCAATCACGGCGTTGAAGATACATTGACTGTGGCGTGATTTCATGACTGACGGGATGCATAAAACCAGAATCACTGTCACGACGAAATAGATGGCGAGGCATGCAGCGCTCCTGTTCAAGATATTGACGTGCATTGTCAATCGAATCTTATTTTCGTGCGCCATCGTGAAGGTAAAGACTTCTTTAGCCGACGTAAAAAAAGCTGGCACACGGCCAGCTTTTTTCGGGGTGAGAATAAAAATCTCAGATCAGCGCAAACCAGCGATGTAGTCAGACACCGCTTTGATTTCGCGGTCGTTCAACTTAGCCGCGACACCGCTCATTTGAGCGCTGTTGCCACGACCCACATTTTGGCCAGCACCTTTGTTGCCGTGTTCACGGAACGCATTCAACTGAGCCACAGCGTAGTCTGCATGCTGACCCGACAAGCGTGGGTATTGCGAAGGAATGCCAGCACCTGTGGGCGTATGGCAACCGGCACAAGCAGCGATTTGACGCTCGGCCACGCCACCGCGGTAAATACGCTCACCCAAGGTGACCAAGTCTTTTTCTTTCGCAAAGCCTGGCTTGGCTTCTTTAGAGGCCAACCAAGCTGAGACGTTTTTCATGTCAGCCTCAGACAAGCCCGCAGCCATGCCGCTCATGATGGCGTTGGCACGCTTGCCAGACTTGAACTCTTGCAATTGTTTGACCAAGTAGTCTGGGTGCTGTTGCGCCAGCTTGGGGTAAGCAGGCGAACCCGAGTTGCCATCTGCACCGTGGCAAGACGCGCAAACAGCGGTATAGGTGGCTTCACCTTTGGCCAAATCGGCCTTGGCAGCAGGGGCTGCTGGCTCGGCGGCATGGGAAAGGGCGGGGGCTACCAAGGCGGCAGCAATCAACAAAGAGGCAATCAGCTTCATAGGTGTTCTTTGGTTAATGGGTCTCAAAGACGTCGAAAAACTCCGGTGATTCTACAATGCCGCATGAACCAGCCAGACCCACATGACACCCCCGCCCCGATTGACACGCCTGAGGTGCCTGAAAACACGGTCTTGAACGCTGAACTTGCGGCGCAAAGAGAGGCCGACCGTGCCGCAGCCAAGGCGGCTTTTGAGGCCTTGAGCCCTACAGATCAAGCCAAATATGCCATGGGCTGGTTGCACACCGCACGGTTTTTGACCACGGCGGCACAGTTGCACCATCTGCCCGCCTACGACCTGCCTGAAATTGCCTTTGTCGGCCGCTCGAATGCGGGCAAATCGACCTGCATCAACGTGCTAACCCAGCAAAAGCGCTTGGCCTACGCCTCCAAAACGCCAGGCCGCACACAACACATCAACTTGTTTGCCATGGGGCGTCAAGGAAAAACCGATGCCGTGCTGGCCGACTTGCCCGGGTACGGCTATGCCGCCGTGCCCAAGCAAGACAAGATTCGCTGGCAGCAAGTCATGGCCAACTACTTGCTCACCCGCCCCAACCTGCGCGCGGTGGTGCTGATGTGTGACCCTCGCCATGGCCTGACCGACCTCGACGACATCTTGCTCGACGTGATTCGACCGCGCGTCGAAGAAGGTTTGAAGTTTTTGGTATTGCTGACCAAAGCAGACAAACTCAACCGAAACGATGGGGCCAAGGCCCTGCAAATTGCCAAGCTGCAAGCCGGCGGCGGTGAAGTGCGTTTGTTCTCAGCACTGAAGAAACAAGGTGTGGACGAAGTGGCCACCACCCTGTACCAGTGGATGCATCCTTAAGCCACAGCGTCTTTCAGTAAAGTTCAGGCGCGCCCGGTGGGCGTGTCTTGAAACGCTTGTGCACCCAGAAGTATTGAGCGGGCATGGTGTTGATCAACACCTCCAAGTGTTGATTCATAGTGGCTGTATCGACCTCGGCATCGTCCGTGGGGAAGTCATGCCAGGCCGGATGCACGACCACCTCATAACCCGACGCCGTCATGCGCGTGATCACCGGTACCACACGCGCACGCCCCAGCTTTGCAAAGCGCGAGAGCGACGGCACCGTGGCAGCTGGCTGGCCATAGAACGGCACGAAAATGGACTCGCTCGGACCAAAGTTCATGTCGGGCAACAGGTACAGCAGCTCGTGTTGGCGCAAAGCGCTGACGATGGGCTTCACACCATCTTCACGGCGAAACAAACGCACTTGACCGAAACGCTGGCGACCTTGCGCCACCCAAGCATCCACGGCGGCATTTGACTGTGGCGTGAAGATGGTGGTGAAGTGCAAAGGCAGGTTGAGTGTGAGCGCCGTCCAGCCCACATCCAAGCCCATGAAGTGAGGGGCGAACAACACGGTCGGCGTGGCCTCTGACAAAGCGGCCACCTCGCCCGACAACTGAACGCGCGATTGAATGCACGCAGCACTGCGGTGCCATAACCAGCTTCGGTCTAACCAGGCTTGGGCGAAATAGACAAAGGTTTGGCGTGCCAAGGCAACACGCGCGGCATCGCTCAAATGCGGGAAACACACCCGCAAATTGGTTTGCACCACACGGCGACGCGATGGAATCGCCACCATCAACAACGCGCCCAGCGCTGTCCCTAAGGCGCGCAGCCAGGACAAGGGCAAATAACCCAAGCCACGCAAGACCAACAAACCTAAGCGGCTCAACATCACTTAGCCCTCTGCGCGCGGCTGTTTGTCACGCGCGTAGCCCCACAGATATTGGCCCGGCGCATCGCGCACCATGCGCTCCACACCACGGTTGACCGCAGCGGCAGCTACCTCGGGTGACACACTGGCGTCTTTCATTTCAGGCGCGTCGAAGGGTCGCATGTGCATGCAAAAGCCTTGCCCTGCAGGCAAGCGCTCGCACCACGTCATGATGACTTGTGCGCCGGTTTGTTGCGCCAGCTTGGCGAGCAGGGTCATGGTGTACACCTCACGACCAAAAAACGGCGCCCACACACCCTGGCCCTTTGGTGGCACTTGGTCAGGCAAGATGGCGGTATAGCCACCATTGCGCAGGGTGCGAATGAGCGTGCGCACGCCTGCGAGTGAGGTAGGGGCGGAATCTAAATAAGGACGGGTGCGGGCATTGGCCACCAAGGGCTCTAACCACGCTTTGCGGGCGGGACGAAACAACGCCACCAGCGGGCCATGCGTGGGGCCAAATTTTTCGGCAATGGCTTGTGCGCCAATTTCCCAGGCGCCTAAGTGTGGCGACATGATGATGGCCCCCTTGCCTGCTTGCATGGCCGCTTCAAAGTGCGCAGCGCCATCCCACGTCACCAACCCATCCAGCGTCGCGCTGTGCGGACGCATCCAGACCCAAGGCAACTCGGCCACCATAGCACCTATGGCGGCCACAGCGGGACGTGCATCACGCCACGCCACGCCAGCCGCTCGCACATTTGCCTTGAAATTACGGCGATAGCTGGGCGACAACCACCACACCCACCAACCCAACGCAGCACCCAACCGTTGCATCAACGGCAATGGCAGACGGGCAAGGAAGTGAAAGATGCGGGTGGTGAGAGACATGAACTTTTTGATGACTTTGACAAATCCATTAGAATTTTGATTGTCGCTGAGTTAAAGAACTACTTGCAGGGCGACGACACACCACGGTGTGAGAGTGAGAGTGAGGGCGAAGCCCAAACCACTGCTAAAGCGTTCGCTGGGCTCCAAGTTTTCAGGGTCGGCAACGCCGAACAACCCGTTGAAAACAGGAGCTTTTTTCATGTCTGGCAATTTCCTCTTCACCTCTGAATCTGTCTCAGAAGGCCACCCCGACAAAGTGGCAGACCAAATCTCTGATGCGATTTTGGACGCCATCTTCGCGCAAGACCCGCTTTCACGCGTGGCGGCCGAAACCCTGACCAACACCGGCTTGGTTGTGTTGGCTGGTGAGATCACCACCAACGCACACGTTGATTACATCCAAGTTGCACGCGACACCATCAAACGCATTGGCTACGACAACACCGACTACGGCATCGATTACAAAGGATGCGCGGTCATGGTTTGCTATGACAAGCAATCCAACGATATTGCCCAAGGCGTGGACCACGCGTCTGACGACCACTTGAACATCGGCGCGGGCGACCAAGGCCTGATGTTTGGCTACGCTTGCAGCGAAACACCAGAGTTGATGCCCGCGCCCATCTATTACGCACACCGTTTGGTAGAACGCCAAGCCCAGCTGCGCAAAGACGGCCGCTTGCCATTCTTGCGTCCTGACGCCAAGAGCCAAGTGACCATGCGCTACGTAGACGGCAAGCCCCACAGCATTGACACCGTTGTGTTGTCGACCCAACACAGCCCAGACCAAAGCGAGTCAGCCACCAAGATGAAAGACAGCTTCGTGGAAGCCATCATCGAAGAAATCATCAAACCCGTGTTGCCCAAAGAGTGGTTGCAAGACACCAAGTATTTGATCAACCCCACAGGCCGTTTTGTCATCGGTGGTCCTCAAGGCGATTGCGGTTTAACAGGCCGCAAAATCATTGTGGATACCTACGGCGGCGCCTGCCCTCACGGAGGTGGCGCCTTCTCAGGCAAAGACCCCTCGAAGGTGGACCGCTCTGCCGCTTACGCTGCACGCTACGTGGCAAAAAACATTGTGGCCGCAGGCTTGGCCACACAGTGCCAAGTGCAAGTGGCTTACGCGATTGGCGTGGCACGCCCCATGAACATCACCGTGAACACGGCAGGTACTGGCGTGATCTCGGACGAGAAGTTGTCAGCCTTGGTGGCCGAGCACTTTGACCTGCGCCCCAAAGGCATCATCCAAATGCTCGACTTGCTGCGCCCGATCTACACCAAGACAGCGGCTTACGGCCACTTTGGTCGTGAAGAGCCCGAGTTCACATGGGAGCGTACCGACAAAGCTGCGGCATTGAAAGCGGCTGCTGGTGTGAAGTAAACGCTTCTTTGCTTGTTTAGCTTAAAGGGTCTCTTGTGTGGACGAGAGACCCTTTTTCTTTGTCCTCGGGGATGCGAGTTGGCGTAGGCAGACGCGGCTTACATCGCTTCGCGACGAAGGGCGCCGCATCTGCCTACGCCAACCCGCATGTTGTTATTCGGAAAAGCTCAAGCGAAAAAGGTTTCAGTTTTGCTGCACACACCAATAGAAGCTTGGGTGGCGTACCCCAATAAGGCGCCATTCGTCGCGCAGCGATGTAAGCCGTTTGGGGTGCGCCACCCAAGCTTCGCTGCAACTTCAAACATAGAAAAGCAACGAAAGAAAATCAAGACTCCGAAGACTGCTGCAACGCCCACATCTGCGCATAACGCCCATTCATCGCCAACAAATCCGCATGAGCGCCCCGCTCCACAATGCGCCCCGCATCGAGCACCAAAATCTCATGCGCGTCCACCACGGTCGATAAGCGGTGCGCAATCACCAAGGTGGTTTTGTTTTGTGCCGCGCTTTGCAACTCAGCCTGAATGGCGCGTTCATTGGCGCTGTCCAGAGCCGATGTGGCTTCGTCAAAAATCACAATTGGTGGGTTCTTCAGCAAGGTGCGCGCAATCGCCACGCGCTGCTTCTCCCCCCCCGACAACTTCAAACCACGCTCTCCCACCATCGTGTCGTAGCCCTTGGGTGTAGCCGCAATGAAGTCATGGATGTGAGCCGCTTTGGCCGCCTGCTCCACCTCGGCCTCCGTCGCATCGGTGCGACCGTAGGCGATGTTGTAACGCACAGTGTCATTGAACAGCACCGTGTCTTGCGGCACGATGCCCATGGCGCGACGCACGCTGCCTTGGGTCACTTGGCGAATGTCTTGTCCATCGATGGTGATCGCGCCACTGCTCACGTCGTAAAAGCGAAACAGCAAACGCGCCAGCGTCGACTTGCCCGAGCCCGAAGGGCCAACCACTGCCACCGTTTTGCCAGCAGGTATCGCAAAGCTGATGCCATGCAAGATGGGCCGCGTGACCTCGTACGCAAACACCACCGACTCAAACTTCACCGTGGGCGAGCCGTTCAACTGAAGCGTGGGCGCATGAGGCGCATCGGCCACTTCACGTTCTTTTTCTAAGAGCGTGAACATGCGATCGAGGTCTGTCAGGCTTTGCTTGATTTCTCGGTACAGCACACCCAAGAAGTTGAGCGGAATGTAGAGCTGAATCATGAAGGCATTGATCATCACCAAGTCGCCCAAAGTCATGCGGCCCTCGACCACGCCTTGCGTGGCTCGCCACAGCATGCCCACTAAAGCCACTGCGATGATGAGCTGCTGACCGGTGTTGAGCAACGACAACGAGGTTTGTGCTTTCAGACGCGCACGACGCAAGGCCTCTAGGCTTTTGTCATAGCGCGCGGCTTCGAAGGCTTCATTGTTGAAGTACTTCACCGTCTCGTAGTTGAGCAACGAGTCCACGGCTTTGGTGTGGGCTGCTGAGTCAAACTCATTGGCTTGGCGGCGGTACTGCGTGCGCCACTCGGTCACTTGAATAGTGAACACGATGTACAGCGCCAGCGCTGCCAGCGTGATGCCCGCAAACCACACATCAAACTTCACCGCCAAGATGCTCAACACCAAAGCCACTTCAATCAAAGTCGGCACCACGCTGTAGAGCGAATATGAAATAAGCGACTCAATGCCACGCACGCCGCGTTCAATGTCGCGCGTCATGCCACCCGTTTGACGCTCCAGGTGAAAGCGCAGACTCAGGCCATGCAAGTGTTGAAACGTCTCCAACGCAATCTGTCGTGCCGCGCCCTGCGTGGCTTTGGCAAACACCAATTCGCGAAGCTCGGTGAACGCGGACACCGACAAGCGCAACACGCCATAAACCAGCAGCAAAGACACCGGCACAACGATGACCGCCATCGGGTCGTTGGGCTTGAATGACATGGCGTCGATCAAGTCCTTGAGCAACAAGGGCACGCCCACGTTGGCCACTTTGGCGCCGACCATGAAGGTCAAGGCGGCCAGAACCCGCCATTTGTACTGCCACAAATACGGGAAGAGGCGCTTCAAGGTTTCGCTGTCGGGACGTTGTTTGACGTGTTGCCCTGCGGGGGCAGAAGAATGGGCGTGATGACGCATGTTGCACAATGCCAAAAAGTAATTCTTTGATTGTGCCTATGTCTTCCAGCCAGAACCCTCACGCCGAACCACTCCCTACTGACCAAGAGTTAGTCCTCAAGGTCATCCCCATGCCCGCTGATTGCAATGCCAACGGCGACATTTTTGGGGGCTGGGTCATGGCGCAGGTCGATTTGGCCGGTGCGGTGCTGCCCGCTCGTCATGCACGCGGACGTTTTGCCACCATTGCGGTGAATGAATTCATCTTCAAACACCCCGTGAAAGTGGGCGACATTTTGAGTTTTTTCTCGCGCGTGCAACGCATTGGCAACACATCCATCACCGTGAAAGTAGAAGTGTTTGCCGAGCGCTTCAGCTCGCAGGGGGAATACATGAAAGTGACCGAAGCCACGCTCACTTATGTAGCCATCGACCAAGAGGGCAAACCCCGCACCATTCCCAAAGACTGAGCCTTAAGAAACGATGTACGCCCCTGTACCTGTGGACATCAGCGTGCCATCCGGCCCTCGAAACTCCATGCGCGAAGTCCCTACGCGCGTACCCACACGCAAGGCATGGGCGTGGATCGTGAAATGCTCGCCAATGCCTGGGCGTAAGTAGTCCACACGCAAATCAATCGTCCCTAATTTGGCAAAGCGCTCTAACCGTTCGGTGGGCGACTCTTTCATGTGCTTGGCGGCCAGGCAAGCCATCACAGCCGCACTGCCAATCGCATCGAGCACCGCACTGATGACACCGCCATGAATTCGGTTGTAAGCATAGTGCCCTACCAATTCAGGACGCATGTCGATGCGCGCCACCACCTCTTCGGGCGTCACACTCACCAGTTTCAAACCTAAGGTGTGGTTGAAGACAATTTTTTCTTCGTAGATTTGGCGAAAGCCTTCAAGGTACTCAGGCTCGAACACGACGGAACTCGCGAGGGATGGTGACATGCCATGCGTCAGTCAAAGCTTAGAAAAATCAGGTTTGCGCTTTTCCATGAATGCGCCAAACGCTTCTTTGGCGGCCGGCTCTGTGAGCATGCGACCAAACGAAGCGGCCTCTTCATCCATTTGCTTTTGCACCAACTGGGCTTGACCTGCTTTCATCAAGCGCTTGGTCTCCAGCAGTGACGACAAAGGTTTGGCTGCGAGCTTGCGGGCTTGCACTTGCACATAGCTGTTCACCTCCGTGGGGGGCAACACGCGGTTGACCAAGCCCACTTCAAGCGCAGCTTCGGCCATGAATGGCTCCCCCAACAACAACGCTTCGGCGGCGCGGTGGTAACCCATCATTTGCGGCGCCAGCAAGCTAGACGCGGCTTCAGGACACACGCCCAAGTTCACAAACGGCATGGCAAACGCCGCGTTGTCACCGGCGTACACCAAATCGCAATGGAACAACAACGTGGTGCCAATGCCCACGGCTGGGCCAGCAACGGCGGCTAACACGGGTTTAGAAAAAGCCGCGATGTTGCGTAACAAACGGAACACGGGCGCGTCTGAGGTAGAGGGTGGGTTGTTCAAAAAATCAGCGATGTCGTTGCCCGCACAAAACACGGTTTCGTGGCCTTGGAAGACCAAGACACGCACGTCCGCACTGTGCTCGGCCTGCGCCACCGCATCGGCCAAAGCGGCATACATCGCTGCGGTGAGCGAATTCTTTTTGTCGACGCGGTTGAACGTCAAGGTCATCACGCCACTGTCGATGTGGCTCAAAATTTCAGTCATGGTTGTCCTTGTGATTGGCTGCGCAGCCAAGTTTGTGTTCGATAGAAGGGGCCAATGTAGCCGCGCACTTGCAACTTTTTGCCACCTTCTTGCGGGACCATTTTCAGGGTGTATTCTTTGCCGTTTTCTGGGTCTAAGATTTTTCCACCGCCCGCCCACAAAAATTCACTCGAAGACTCAAACTTCACGCCGCGAATGATTTCCATACCTATGATGGTTTGGCCTTTGCGGTCATCTTTGCAGTCTTCGCAAGTTTTCTTGGCGTTGGGGTCGTTGCGCAGCGACTTCACCACGCGGCCACTGAGCACCCCTTCTATGTCGATGATTTGAATTTCGGCTTTGGTCTCGCCCGTTTTGTCATCGATCGAGTGCCATGTACCCACAGGTGTCATTTGTGCAAAGCTGCTACCAGCGGCCATCAGCACCAGACCCAAAAGCGTTTTCAAAATGCGTGTATTCATCATGCTTTGAATTTAACTGATTTCCATGACGCAGCCACTCAGGCAAACACGGCGTCTGTCTCCATGAGCACAGCGGCGCCTGCACGCGCCGTGACCATGAGGGATGCTGTTTCTGGAAACAATTTGGCGAAATAAAACCGCGCCGTTTGCAGCTTGGCTTGGTAGAACGGGTCACGATCGCCCGCTGCAATTTTTTGCAGCGCGACTTGGGCCATACGAGCCCAGAAGTAGCCAAAAACCAAGTGCCCCGCCACACGCAAGTAGTCCACCGCCGCCGCCCCCACCTCGTCAGCATTCTCTAGGGCTTTGTAGCCAATCTCACCCGTGAATTGGGTCATTTGTTGACCCAGCTTCGCCAGTGGGTTGATGAACTCGGCCATGTCTTCGTCACCTTGCGAATCGGCCACCAATTGCGCAATCAGCTTGCCAAACTTTTTCAATGACGCACCTTGATTGCCCAACACCTTGCGACCCAACAAGTCCAAGCTTTGGATGGTGTTGGTGCCCTCATAAATCATGTTGATACGGGCATCGCGCACGTACTGCTCCATGCCCCACTCACGAATAAAACCGTGGCCGCCAAACACCTGCATGCAAGAAGAGGTGGCCGTCCACGCGTTGTCCGTGATGAAGGCTTTGACGATGGGCGTGAGTAGCGCCACTTGTTCAGCCGATTCCGCACGTACGGCCTCGTCGGGGTGATTCAGCTCCCGATCTATCAGCAAGGCACAGTGCAGCGCCAGTGCACGACCGCCTTCAGCGTAAGCCTTGGCGGTCAACAACATTTTTCGGACATCGGGGTGTACCAAAATGCTGTCGGCAGGCTTGCTTGGATCTTTGACACCCGTCAAACTGCGTGACTGAATGCGATCTTTGGCATAAGCCAACGCATTTTGATACGCCACCTCGGTCAAGCCCAGCGACTGCATGCCCACCCCCACACGGGCGGCATTCATCATCACAAACATAGCGGCCAGTCCTTTGTTGGGCTGCCCCACCAAGGTTCCTACGGCACCGTCCAGCACCATTTGGCAAGTAGCGTTGCCGTGAATGCCCATCTTGTGCTCCAGACCGCCGCAGTAAATGCCGTTGCGTTCGCCCAAGCTGCCATCTGCGCTGACATGAAATTTCGGCACCACAAACAAACTGATGCCTTTGCTACCCGCAGGCGCATCTGGCAAGCGCGCCAACACCAAGTGAACGATGTTGCTCACCATGTCGTGCTCGCCTGCGCTGATGAAAATTTTGCTACCCGTGATGCGGAACGTCCCATCGGCTTGTGGTTCGGCTTTGGTGCGCAACAGCCCCAGATCCGTGCCGCAATGTGGCTCAGTCAAACACATGGTGCCCGTCCACTCGCCGCTGGTGAGTTTGGGCAAATACAACGCTTTTTGCGCATCTGTGCCATGGGCATGCAAAGCCTCGTAGGCACCATGCGTGAGGCCGGGATACATGGTCCACGCTTGGTTGGCGCTGTTGAGCATTTCGTAAAAACACTGGTTGACCACCACGGGCAGACCTTGACCACCGTATTGCGGGTCGGCACTCAACGAGGGCCATCCGCCCTGTACATATTGTTGGTAAGCGGCTTTAAAGCCGTCTGGCGTTTTGACTTCGTGCGTGTCGCGATCGAGCGTGCATCCCTGTTGGTCGCCAACTTGGTTGAGTGGAAAAATCACCTCCGAAGCAAATTTGCCGCCCTCCTCCAAAACCGCAGCAATGGTGTCGGCATCGATGTCAACATGCAGGGGCATTCGTTTGAGGTCCTCTGTGACATTCAACACCTCATGCAGAACAAATTGCATGTCGCGTAGGGGTGGGTTGTAGCTGGGCATATGTGTCTCCTTACTTTTTAGATGTGGCGCCGCGCTTGGCGGTCACTTTTGAAATCGCATTCACCTGGCTCACGCCATAGCGTTGCAAAATATTTTCAAACCCTTGTGTGGTGCGTGCCAATGATTTAGAAGAACGCAAAAAGCGGGCTTCGTATTGCAAGGCCAAGATGAGGCCATGCAACTCAAATACCATTTGTTCAGCATCCATGTCAGCGGCCAAATGGCCTTCGTCACGCGCTTGCACCACCGTGCGATACACAGCCGCCAGCCATGTTTTGACCGAACTGGCGAGGGCCTCGCGCACCGGGCCAGGGCGGTCATCAAACTCGGCCGCGCCACTGATGTAGAGGCAACCTGAATCAATCTCAGCAGAGGTGCGTTGGGTCCAGTTGGCAAAGAGTTGGCGCAGACGCGGCAACCCACGTTCAGCTTTCAAAATGGGGAGGAACACCTCTGCTTCAAAGCGTTGGTGGTACTCACGGACCACCGAGATTTGCAGTTCTTCACGCGAGCCAAAATGCGCAAACACGCCCGACTTGCTCATGCGGGCCACCTCCGCTAGCGCACCAATGCTCAAACCCTCAAGTCCAATTTGAGTGGCCAGCCCCAAAGCGGCATCCACGATGGCCGCTTTGGTTTGCTGCCCCTTCTGAAGAGCCTTGCTCTCTGGTGCTGCGGTTTTGCGAGAAGCTGTCATGCGAAACTCATAAAAAGAACGATCGTGCTATTTTGCATGATTTTTCGTCTTTAAACTATGTCTCCATGCAAGCCACTCGAATCCTCGCCATCCGCCATGGGGAAACCCCTTGGAACGTCGACACACGCATTCAGGGTCAACTTGACATTGGCTTGAATGACACGGGCAAGTGGCAAGCCCAGCGCGTAGGTCAAGCGCTGCGTGAAGAACAGATTGCTGCGATTTACAGCAGTGACTTGGCACGCGCTTTTGAAACAGCACAAGCCATTGCACAAAACCATGTCTTCGCGGCACAGCTGTCGGTGATTGCGCACACAGGCCTGCGCGAGCGCCACTTTGGGCACCTGCAAGGCCAAACTTGGGCGGAAATTGAAAGTGGCTGGCCGCAAGACGCCAAGCTCTGGCGTGGGCGTGACCCCCATTGGTCACCCGTCGGTGGCGAATCCCTCACCGTGGTGCGCGAACGTATTGCAGGCTGTGTGGATGAATTGGCCAGTCAGCACATCGGTCAACAAATTGTGCTCGTGGCGCACGGTGGCGTGATGGATGCGCTTTACCGGTTGGCCACAAATCAAGCCGTGCAGGCACCGCGCACTTGGCACCTGGGCAATGCCGCCATCAATCGCTTGTTGTGGACGCCTCAGGGCTTAAGCCTGGTGGGCTGGGGCGATGTGTCGCACTTCGACGATGCCCATGGTGCACCGCGCGACGAAACCACCACCTAAAGCCTAGGCGTCGTCGGTCGACACGTCGCCAATCGCCTTAGGCGGCGTGACACCCAAATGGCGATAAGCGGCCAAAGTCGCGATGCGGCCACGCGGTGTGCGTTGCAAGAACCCTTGCTGAATCAAATACGGCTCAATCACGTCTTCAATCGTGTCGCGTTCTTCACCAATGCTGGCCGCGATGTTGTCGAGGCCGACGGGGCCACCATCAAAGCGATGAATCACCGCTTCCAACAATTTGCGGTCCATCAAATCAAAACCTTGTGGGTCCACATCCAACATGGCCAAGGCACGCTTGGCGATGTCTTCAGTGATGCGCCCCGTGCCCTTCACATCCGCATAGTCGCGCACACGGCGCAACAAGCGGTTGGCAATGCGTGGTGTGCCGCGTGAGCGACGCGCAATCTCGAAACCACCTGCCACATCCATCGGCGTGTCCAACAAACCCGCGCTGCGCACCACAATGCGTTGCAGCTCTTCAGCGGTGTAAAACTCAAGGCGCGACACAATGCCAAAGCGGTCGCGCAACGGGTTGGTCAACATACCTGCGCGTGTAGTGGCCCCCACCAAGGTGAACGGCTGCAAATCCAGTTTGATGCTGCGTGCGGCTGGGCCTTCACCAATCATGATGTCGATTTGGTAGTCCTCTAAGGCGGGGTACAAAATTTCTTCGACCACGGGCGACAAGCGGTGAATCTCGTCAATGAACAACACATCGTTTTTTTCTAAGCCTGTCAGCAGCGCCGCCAAGTCTTTGGGCTTTTCCAACACGGGGCCGCTGGTGGAACGCAGGTTCACACCCAGCTCTTGGGCAATGATGTGACTCAGCGTGGTTTTGCCCAAACCGGGCGGGCCGAACAACAACACATGGTCCAAGGCTTCGTTGCGCATCTTGGCTGCGCCAATGAAAATTTCTAATTGCTCGCGCACCTTCATCTGACCCACGTACTCTTGCAGCAGTTTGGGCCGCAAGGCGCGCTCAATCGCTTCTTCGTTGGGCGACACGGGCGCAGCAGACACCACACGCGAAGGCACGGGGGAAGGCGCGAAATCGTCGGTCTGGATACTCATGGTTTATTTGGCCAAAGATTTCAGCGCCAGCTTGATGCCGTCGCTCACACCCACATCGGCGGGCAAAGCCTTGAGCGCAGCAGAGGCTTCTTTGTCGCTGTAGCCCAACGCCAGCAGCGCTTGCAAGATGTCGCTTGGGTGGTCAGGCGTAGAAAACATATTGGGGCCAAGGTCTGCGCCCAACTTACCTTTGAGCTCCAGTAACAAACGTTCCGCCGTTTTTTTGCCAATCCCCGGAACTTTGGTGAGGCGCCCTGCTTCTTGGTCAGACACAGCACGCGCCAGTTCGTCGGCGCTCATGCCGCTCAAAATGCCCAAGGCCGTGCGGGGGCCCACGCCAGAAATTTTGATGAGCAAGCGAAACGTGGCGCGTTCAGACGCAGAGCCAAAGCCATACAAAATTTGCGCGTCTTCGCGCACCACAAAGTGTGTGAGCAAGGACACTTTTTCGCCGGTGGAGGGCAGGTTGTAAAACGTGCTCATGGGCACATCGACTTCGTAGCCCACGCCATTGCAGTCCACCAAAACTTGGGGTGGATTTTTCTCGCTGAGGATGCCTGTTAACTTGCCTATCATTGGGGGACCTTTTTAGGGATTATCGACTTGATTCTTCGCCACACCTTCACCCCGCATAACAACAC
>CANFZT010000034.1 GCA_947451565.1 Comamonadaceae bacterium
CCGTGACGAAGAAAAGGCACGCGCCAAAGAGCGCATCTTCAGCCACCGCGACAGCTTTGGCCAATGGCAGCCCAAGGCGCAGCGCCCAGAGCTGTGGACCTTGTTCAACCACAAGTTGCAGCCCGGCGAACACTTCCGCGTGTTCCCTATCTCCAATTGGACGGAGCTGGACGTGTGGCAATACATTGCCCGCGAAAAAATCGCCCTGCCTTCGATCTACTACACACACAAACGCGAGGTGGTGGACCGCCGTGGTTTGCTGGTGCCCGTGACCGAACTCACACCACCCAAAGACGGTGAAAAAGTAGAAATTCGCGACGTACGTTTCCGCACCGTGGGTGACATCACGTGCACATGCCCCGTCGAAAGCGATGCAGCCACGCCAGAACAAATTGTCATCGAGACCTTGGCAGCCGACGTCAGCGAACGCGGCGCCACCCGCATGGACGACAAAACCTCTGAGGCTTCGATGGAGAAGCGCAAAAAAGACGGCTATTTCTAAGACGGTGAATTTGATGACAACCAATACACAAAACGCACTTAAATTCATCACCTGCGGCTCGGTGGACGACGGCAAAAGCACCTTGATTGGCCGCTTGCTGGTCGACACCAAAGCCGTGCTGCAAGACCACTTGGCTGGCGTACAGCGCTCTGGCGAAACTGACCTCGCTTTGTTGACCGACGGCCTCTCCGCCGAGCGCGAGCAAGGCATCACGATTGACGTGGCTTACCGCTACTTCAACACCGAAGCCCGCAAGTTCATCATTGGCGATGCGCCCGGTCACGAGCAATACACACGCAACATGGTCACTGCCGCATCGAGCGCGGACGCTGCCGTGGTGTTGGTCGATGCGATCAAGCTGGATTGGAAAAATCCAGCCCTCGAATTGCTGCCCCAAACCCGCCGCCACTCGCTGTTGGTCAACCTGCTGTGTGTTCCCTCTATCGTGTTTGCCATCAACAAACTCGACGCTGTGGAAGACGCCGCGCTGGCCTACAAAAACATCGAAGCCGCCTTGCGCAAATTTGCGCAAGAAGCAGGCATCGCCGTCACAGCCATGGTGCCCGTGTCCGCCCTCAAAGGCTGGAACGTGGTGGACACCACCAATGCCGACCAAGCCGCGTGGTGCGGCTACACCGGCCCTAGCCTGCTAAGCATCTTGGAAGACTTGCCCAACACCCCCGCGGAAACCGAGGTGGCCTTTAGCTTCCCCGTGCAATGGGTCGAGAAGTTCCACGACTCTGGTGTGACCAGCCAAGGCCGCCGTGTGTTCTGGGGCCGTGTGGCCACGGGCACCATCGAGCCCGGCCAAACCATCAAGGTATTCCCAAGCGGCCAAACGGCTGTGGTGTCCCAAGTGCTGTCGGCCACGCGCCAGCCGCAAAACAAAGCTGCAGGCCACAGCGCGGGCATCGTGCTGGACCGTGAAGTCGACGTGTCGCGTGGCGACTGGTTGCTTGCCGCCGAAGGTAGCCCCGAAGGCCAACGCCAGCTCAACACCACCATCGCATGGATGGACGACGAGCCCTTGGTCGCAGGCCGCGTGTATTGGGCCTTGCATGGTCACCGTTGGGTCAAGGCCAAAGTGCAACGCGTGGTGCACCGCTTGAACGTGAACACCTTGGCCGAGGAAGACGCTTCCGAACTAGCCCCCAACGCCATTGGCCATGTCACATTAGCCCTGCAAGAGCCTCTGGTGACGCTGCCGTTCAAGCAGTCGCGCATCTTGGGCGCACTGGTGTTGGTGGACACGGCCACGCACAAAACCTCAGGCGCTGTCCTGGTGAACTGACCCAACTTCTAGCCCTTGTTGAATCCCGTTTAAAATCAAAGGCTTGGCGCACAGCTCCCGCTGCTGCGCCCTCTTTTTTACCCATCGATTGAATTGTCATGACGCACGTTGTCACCGAAGCCTGTATCCAATGTAAGTACACCGACTGTGTGGACGTTTGTCCGGTCGATTGCTTCCGCGAAGGCCCTAACTTCCTCACCATCGACCCAGACGAGTGCATCGACTGCGCGGTGTGTATCCCTGAGTGCCCTGTGAACGCCATCTACGCCGAAGAAGATGTGCCAGAAGGCCAAGAGCACATGACCCAACTCAACGCTGAGTTGTCCCTCATCGGCTGGCCCAGCATCACCAAGCGCAAAGCGCCTTTGGCAGATGCTGACGCATGGAAAGACAAGACCGGCAAACTCGCCGAACTCAAGCGCTAAGCACTGCGCCCTATGACGGCCGCTGCGATTCATACCGATGCCGTCATCGTGGGCGCAGGCCCTGTGGGTCTGTTTCAGGCCTTCCAGCTGGGGCTGCAAGACATTCGCAGCCATGTCGTTGACGCACTGCCCCACGTAGGCGGCCAGTGTGTGGAGCTGTACGCTGACAAACCGATTTACGACATCCCGGGCATTCCTGTATGCACGGGCCGTGAATTGGTGGCGCAGCTGCAAATCCAAATCAAACCGTTTGCCCCCACCTTTCACCTCAACCAAGAAGTGACTGAGGTCCAGCGCTTGAACGATGGCCTTATTTCAGTATGTACATCAGCGAAGCAACACTTCGTTTGCAAGGTGTTGGTCATCGCTGCCGGCGTGGGCGCATTTCAAGCGCGCAAACTATCGGTTGAAGGCGCCGCAGAATTCGAAGGCAGGCAGGTGCATTACCGCTTGGGCGATGCATCCCGCTTTGCTGACCAAGACGTGGTGGTGCTGGGTGGCGAAGAATCTGCCGTCGCCGCCGCGTTACGACTGACGCTCGAAGCGCCAGCCCCGCGCAGCGTGACGCTGATGCACCGCCGTGATGTCTTTACAGCCGAGCCAGTGCTGCTGCAAGCCATGCGCGATGCCATCGCCAGCGGCAAGTTACAACTGCAAATTGGCCAACCCACGGCCTTGCTCAGCAACGCAACACATCTGAAAGCCTTGCAAGTGGCCACACCCGATGGGCAAACCCTTGAGCGTCCTGCACAACAGGTAGTGGCTCATCTGGGACTCTCCCCCAAGCTCGGCCCCATCACCCACTGGGGTTTGGCCATGGAGCGCAAACAACTGGTGGTCAACACCGAAACCTTTGCCACCGATGTGCCGGGTATCTTTGCCGTGGGCGACATCAACACCTACCCAGGCAAGAAAAAACTCATCTTGTGCGGCTTTCACGAAGCCACACTCGCCGCTTTTGGTGCCGCCGCCATCGTGCATCCCACCCGCAAAACCTTGCTGCAATACACCACCACGTCCACCGAACTTCACCGCTTGCTGGGTATCGTTTAAAATTCACACCGCGTTAGCAATAGCGCATTCGCTAGGGGTGTTGAAGCCGTCACCGACTTCGACTGAGAAAGTCCCTTTGAACCTGTTGAGACCCGCCCTTGGCGAGTCTCAAAGTCCGCAAGGACTTGAGGTAATCCTCGCGCAGGGAAGCTGGTCTACACAGAGCACGCACTTTCTATAGGCTTGCTCAGGCCTCGCCGAACTGCCATTTACTTGAGACAAGCAATGGCAAATACAAACAAAACATCGCGGCCCCGCGTGGGGTCTGGGTCTGGTACACACCCACATGATGCAGCCAAGGCTTCAGCATGAACAACGCCCTCGTCTCAGAATTGCTGGCCTTCATCGCACGCCCCACGGTCAGCGACAACGACTTCAACGCGCTCGCGCTGAAACTCTTCGCCCATCAGTTTGAACACAACCGCCCTTTTCAAAAGTTTTGCCAAGGACGCGGTAAAACCCCACGCGTGGTGAAACGCTGGCAAGACATTCCCGCCGTGCCGATCAACGCATTCAAAGACCTGACCTTGAGCTGCGTGCCACCCGACACCTGTGCACGCACCTTCATGACCAGTGGCACCACACGCGGTGACGTCAAGGGCCGACACTTTCACCCCACCCTAGCGGTGTACGACGCCTCTATGCTGAATAATTTTGCGCAGCATGTCATGCAGGGCAATGCCCGTGTGCGCATGGGCCTCTTGTTTCCCAACGAGGTGCTGATGCCCAACTCCTCACTGGCCCACTACCTGGCTTTGGCCATCGACCACTTCGGCACACCCGACAGCGCCTACTATTTGGACGAGAGCGGTCTGCGTACCGACGCCCTGTGCGAGGTGCTGCAACACGCCCAAGACTCCGGCGAGCCCTTTGCACTAATGGGCGCCAGCTACAGCTTTGTGCACCTGATAGACGCGTTACAAGCGCGCGAACAAACCTTTCGCTTACCCACAGGCAGCCGCTTGCTCGACACCGGTGGCTTCAAAGGCCAGTCGCGCGAAGTACCCATGGATGCGTTTTACAACCAGCTCAGCGCCACCTTTGGCGTCACCCGCGACCAGTGCCTCAACATGTACGGCATGACCGAGTTGAGCACCCAGTTTTACGACGCGGGGAATCGCACAGTGCCCTCGGTCAAACGAGGCCCGCATTGGATTCGCTCCCGCTTGGTGGACCCGTTGACGGGACAAGACGTGCCTGCAGGTGAGCGTGGCATCTTGGCCCACACCGATTTGGCCAACTTCAATTCGGTGGTCACCATCCTGACAGAAGACGTGGGCCAAGCCACTGCCGATGGCTTTGTGTTGTTGGGCCGTGCCCAAGGGGCGCAAGCCAAAGGCTGCTCCATGGCGGTGGACGATTTTTTGAAAGCGGCGCAGGCATGAGCACCCAGGTTTTCAAAGCAGGTTATCTACCAGGCTTGCAAGATACCGATGTGAGCTGGCATCGTTTGAGCTTGGGCATGCCCCATGCCCCGTTGCGGGTGGACGTGCCCCAACTCAGCGCTGAACAAATGACGGCGCTGGCACAGCGGGTGCAGCACGCCAGCCGCACCCATTTAAAAACCATGCCCGTGTCTGACATCGTGCAGGTGCTGGACCAAGCCACGGCACGCCTGCTCGACCGCGATGATGTCTATCGGCAACAGCTCGAACGTCTGCTGCCCCAAGCCACAGGCTTTGACGCCGAGATGGTGCGTTTGAATTTGAACGCTTATTTGCAAACCTTTCGTGGTTTGCAGCTGCAACGCTTTGTGGCCGAAGACTTTGCCAACCCCAAAGTACTGGATGAGTTTCAGCCCCGCACACAAGGGGGTTGGACCCAAGCCTTTGGGCCCGAGTTGCTGGTGCATGTGTGGGCAGGCAATGTGCCAGCTTTGCCCATGTGGAGCTTTGTCTCAGGTCTGTTAGTCAAGGCGGGGTCCATCGGCAAAGTGGCTAGTGCCGAACCGGTGTTTGCCACGCTGTACGCCAGGTTGCTGGCCGAGGTTGAACCACGCTGGGCCGATTGCTTTGCCGTGCTGTGGTGGCCCAGCGGAGCTGCACACGAAAGCACCGCCTTCGCTTTGGCCGACGTGGTGTTGGCCTATGGCGGCAACGAGGCCTTGCACGCCATGCAAGCCCATGTGCCTGTGACCACCCGTTTTTTACCCCATGGCCACAAGCTGAGCTTTGGCATGGTGTCGGCAGCCGCGCTGTCGGTACACAAAGGGCCCAGCGTGGCGCGTCAAGCCGCACGCGATGTGGCCCGCTACGACCAACAAGGCTGCTATTCACCGCATGTGTTTTATGTGCAACGCGGCGGGCCTGTCAGCCCCCAAGACTTTGCACAGCAGCTGACCCAGGCACTGGCAGGCTTGCAACACAAACTGCCGCGCCGTGTGTTGTCGCTCGAAGAAGCCGCCCAAGTGGGCGCTTGGCGCGAGGCCCATGAATTGGCCTCGCTGAACGACGCCACACACGCGGTGTTGGGCAACGGTGCAGACCACAGCGCAAGCACCGTGGTGTACAGCGACCGCCCCCTGCCACTCACCGCAGGCCCACTGAACCGCCATGTGTTGGTGGTCGCTGTGGACACACTGACGGAAGTGATCCCTTTGATCACGCCACAACGCGACTACCTGCAAACCGTAGGCTTGGCCGCTGCACCGGAAGAGTTGCTGCATCTGGGCCAATGTTTAGGCCAAGCAGGTGTGACGCGTATTTGCGCCTTGGGCGCCATGACCTCCCCAGAAGCTGGTTGGCACCACGACGGACGCTTCAGCTTGCTCGACTTGGTGCGCATGGTGGACATCGAAGCCTCCACCGAGCGTGAGGCCGAACGCTTCACGTCCTACGAGCTTTGATGATGCAGCCTGACACCATGCCCTTTTTGCAACTCAACGCCCTGCACTTCGGCTACCCCGACCGGGGTGAGGTGGTGCGTGACGTGTGTCTGCAACTCGTGCCTGGCGAAATTCATTGCCTGATTGGCCGCAGTGGTTGCGGCAAAACCACCGTACTCAAACTCGCCGCGGGTTTGCTCACGCCTCAGCAAGGTCTGGTTCAGCTCAAAGGTCAGACCGTGCAGCAGCCCACCTCGGACATGGGCTTTGTGTTTCAGTCCCCCACCTTGTTGGAGTGGCTCAGCGTGCTCGACAACGTGCTGCTGCCGCTCAGCTTGCACGGCTCCGTCACGGACACCCAGCGTGCCTATGGCGAACAACTGTTGGCGCAAATGGGCTTGGCCGCGCTGTGTGACGACAAACCCCAACAACTATCGGGTGGGCAGCAAAGCCGCGTGGCGATTGCGCGGGCTTTGATCACCCGTCCTGCCGTGTTATTCATGGATGAGCCTTTTGCAGCACTTGACGCCATCACGCGCGACGAATTGCAACGTGACTTTTTAACGCTCTGCCAAGCGCACAGCACAGCTGTGCTGTTTGTCACACACGACATCGCCGAGGCCGTGTATTTGGCTGACCATGTCAGCCTCATGCACGCAGGGCGTATGCAAGCCCCCCTGCACATTGCCTTACCGCGCCCGCGCCAAGGTGTGATGCGCTACACCCCCGCCTTCAACGCGCTGTGCGAGCAGTTACGAAACACCATGGACGCCACGCTGTGATGCAACGCGACGTCCTGCTCTCAACCCTCTTAGGCCTGGCTGGCTTAGCCGCATGGGAAGCCACCGTGCGTATGGGCCACACCTCGCCCTTGGTGCTGCCCGCACCGTCTGTGGTGGCGCAGTCGCTGTGGCAAGGTCTGAACAGCGGCTACTTGTGGCCGCATATCGTGCACACGCTGACCGAGGTGGTGTTGGGCCTGTTGCTGGGCGCCTCCATGGGCTTTATGGGTGGCGTGGTGCTGGGCGAGTCGGCGCGTTTGCGTGGCGTGCTGATGCCTTATGTGGTGATCAGCCAAGTGGTGCCCAAGCTCGCGCTAGCCCCGCTGTTCATCGTCTGGTTTGGCTTTGGCACCTTGCCGACTGTGGTGATGACCGCCTTGATTTGCTTTTTCCCCTTGCTCGAAAACACCGCCACTTGTATGCAACAAGTCGATGCCCACAAGCTGGAGCTGTTTCGCATGTTGCGTGCCAGCCCCTGGCAAACCTTGTGGCGTTTGAAGTTGCCCGCTGGCTTGCCACACCTCATGGCCGGCTTGCGCGTGGCCGTGGTGTTGGCCTGGGTGGGCGCGGTGGTGGGTGAGTTCATCGGCGCCAGCCGTGGGCTCGGTGCCTTGATCATCGCCGCGCAAGGCTCTATGGACACACCGCTGATGTTTGCGGTGCTCACGGTCATCACCGTGCTTGGACTCGCGTTTTACAAAGTTTCCCAATGGCTGGAGCGCCGTTTGCTCGACGTCTCTTCTGACTTTTCAACCAGGACTCCTTCATGACTTACTACACTGCCATCACTTGGATGCGCCGCATCTCGGGCATTGCCCTGAGCTGCGCCATGACGCTCGCTGTCCCCACCTTGAGCTGGGCCCAAACCGCCCCAAAACTCGACAAAGTGGTGGTGGCAGGTTGGAGCAAACCCATCACCGAAATCACCAACTTGCTGGTCGAAGAAGACAAAGGGTTTTTCAAAGCCCGTGGCATTGAACTGGGTTATGTGCCCGGCGCAGGTGGCGGCGATGCGTTGCGCAACTTGCTCAGCGGCCAAGCCGACGTGGCTTTCACTGACCCCGGCTCGTTCTTCACCGCTTTAGACAAAGGCGAAAAGCTACGCGCCATCTACGACATTTACCCGCAAAACGTGTTCAACGTGGTGTCGCTGAAATCACAAAATATCCTCAAACCTGCCGACCTCAAGGGCAAACGCATTGGCGTGTACAGCTTGTCCAGCGGCACTCGTCAAAACTTGCAAGTGCTGTTGCACCAAGCCGGCTTGACCGAAGCCGACGTGACTTTGGTGGTGACGGGCTTGCTCAACTTCGCGCCCCTCATGCAAGGCCAAGTCGATGCCACAGCTGCCACCGATACCGGCTTGCTGGTGGGCCGCCAAAAAGGCTTGGGCGGCGTGAATGTGATGGAAATCAAAAACCACCTCAACATTTCCAGTGACTTCTTTGTGGTGCGTGAAGACACCTACCAACAGAAAAAAGAGGTGCTCAAACGCTTCTTGCGCGCCTACCAAGACAGCGCCCAATGGATGATGCAGTCGCCCGAAGAAGCGGCCAAGCTGGCGGTCAAGCACGCCATCGATGGCCAAAACGTCAGCATCAACTTGGACATCATCCGCTTACGCAACGAAGCCAGTGTGTCGGCCACCACCGACCAACGCGGCTTGGGCGCCTTTGACATGGTGAGCTTGCAAAAAGGCGCCAAGGCCTACAAAGCCTTTGGCGTGATTCAGCGCGACATCAAAATCAACGACGTGGTCAGCCAAGACTTGTTGCCCCCCGTCACAAAGCCCGCCAAGAAATGAACGCTACCGCACGCAACTTTGCTGGCCAAGTGGTCTTGGTCACAGGCGCCAGCCGAGGCATTGGTGCCGCCATTGCCAAAGCCTTTGCTCGCGAAGGGGCGATGGTGTTGGTGAACTACCTCAGCCACCACGCCGCTGCCCAAGATGTGGTGGCCCAATGCCAGCAACTCGGCGGCGACGCGTGGGCGCTGTCAGCGGACGTGCGCTCGCCAGAAGCCGTCAACGATATGGTGGCTCAGGCCTTGCGCGAAACAGGCCGTATTGATGCGGTGGTGAACAACGCGTTCAGCCCCTACACCTTCGACCCAGACCGCCGTCAACGTTTTTGGGAGGTGCCTTGGCAGGCTTACCAAACGCAGTTTGATGGCGCGGTACATGCGGCCTACAACGTGTGCCAAGCCGTGCTGCCACATTTCAAACAACGCGGGCAAGGCAGCATCGTCAACCTCACCAGCGATTTGGTGGACCGGCCCAGCATCGCCTACCACGACTACACCACAGCAAAATCGGCCTTGGTGGGGTTCAGCCGCAACTTGGCTGCAGAGTTAGGTCCCCTGGGAATTCGCGTGAATTGCGTGGCCCCCGGCTTGGTCAGCCCGACCGATTCCAGCCGCGCCACCCAAGAGTCCGTCAAAGATGCACTGATCGCACAGACCCCGCTGGGCCGCATGGCAACGCCCGATGATGTGGCGGGTCCCGTGTTGTTTTTGGCGTCGGACTGGAGCCGCTTTGTGACCGGTCAGGTGTTGACGGTCGACGGTGGCTTGGTGATGCGATGAAGCGGCACGGGCGCAAACCCATGATTCAACGGGCCATGACCGTGGCCCGTGGTGACCTCTGCGCCTTGCGCAATGGCGCCCAAGATGAAGGTGCGCGCCAAGGTCACCGCCTCGCTCAACGAATGGCCCAAGGCCAAATTTGCAGCAATGGCCGACGACAAGGTGCAGCCTGTGCCGTGCACATTGCGGCTGGCAATGCGCTTCGAAGCCAAACGTTGCGAAGGACCGTGGGCCTGCACCAGCAAATCCACCACCTCATCCCCCGCCAAGTGCCCACCTTTGAGCAACACAGCGTTGGCGCCCATGGCGAGCAAATCTTGTGCAGCCGTGTCCAAGGCCTGGGCATTAGGAATGTCACGCCCCAACAGCAAGGCAGCCTCGTCCAAATTGGGTGTGATGACGCTCACGCGCGGGAACAACTCGCGCACCAACACCTGCACGGTGTCGTTGGCAATCAAGCGGTCACCGCTGGTGGCCACCATCACAGGGTCGAGCACCACGTTGGTCAACTTGTAATGGTCGATGGCCCAGGCCACCACCTCCACAATGCCGGGCGCATGCAGCATGCCGATCTTCACGGCGTCGACGCCGATGTCTTCCACCACCGACTGGATTTGCGCTTTCAAAAACTCGGCAGGCACGGCGTGGATGCCTTGCACGCCCACAGTGTTTTGCGCAGTCAAGGCGGTGATGGCGCTCATGCCATAGCAGCCCAAGGCCGCAAAGGTTTTCAAGTCGGCTTGAATGCCAGCACCACCGCCACTGTCAGAGCCAGCAATGGTGAGGACGCGTGCGTAGCGGTAAGAATGATTCATAGGCGGGATTATCCGCAAATCACAAAGGACCTCGTTCAATGAGTTCACAAATTTCCAGCGTGGTGTTAGGCGCGGGCCTGATGGGCCGATTGCTGGCCCACACCTTGGCACAACTCGGCCACCAGGTGACGGTGTACGAAGCCCAGGGCCCCGATGCACAAGGGGCGGCTGCGCGTGTGGCGGCGGCCATGCTGGCCCCGTTGGCCGAATCGGCCATCACCGAACTGCCCGTGGTGCAGATGGGCGAGCACGCGCTCAAGCGCTGGCCCGAGTTGATCGCCCCTTTGTCTGAACCGGTGTTCTTTCAACAAAACGGCACGCTGGTGCTGTGGCACCGCCAAGACGCGGCAGAGGCCAAACGCTTTGAGCAGTTGATGCACCGCACACAGCAACAACTGCCCAGCTTACCTGCGGCGCAAACCCTGAACGCGCAAGATTTGCTGCAACACGAGCCCGCGCTGGAAAACCGTTTCAACCAAGCCCTGTACTTGCCGGGTGAAGGCCAACTCGACAACCGTCAATTGCTAGCCGCTTTGCTGAAAAGCCTGGAGCAGCAAAACGTCGCCCTGCACTGGCACAGCCCGCGCAAGCCAGAAGACTTTCAGCCCGGTCTTGCAGGTCAACCCGATTGGGTGTTTGACTGCCGCGGCTTGGGCGCACGCACTGAGTGGCCCCAACTGCGCGGTGTGCGTGGCGAAGTGATTCGCTTGCACGCGCCCGAAGTCAGGCTACAACGCCCCACCCGCTTGATTCACCCGCGCTACCCCATCTACATCGCGCCCAAAGAAGACCATGTGTTTGTGATTGGTGCGACCGAGATTGAAACCGAAGACCTCTCACCTGCCAGCGTACGCTCAACACTTGAACTGCTGAGCGCCGCCTACACCGTGCACAGCGGCTTTGCCGAGGCGCGCATCCTGGAAGTGACCACCCAAGCTCGCCCCACGTTGACCGACAATTTGCCCGCCATTCACTGTTTGGGCGATCGCACTTTGCAAATCAACGGCCTGTACCGCCACGGTTTTTTGATCTCTCCCGCCATGCTCGACGTGGTGATCGAATGGGTGCAACACCACACCACCCGCTTGGCAAAACAATTCCAACTCAAGTTTGAACATGTCTGATACCACCCTTCAAGTGCTGATCAACCAAGCACCTCACACCCTGCCACAAGGTGCCACGCTGGCCGATGCGGTGGCACTCGCCGGTATTCAGCCGCCCTTTGCAGCGGCTGTGAATTTGCAATTTGTGCCACGCGGCCAATACGGCCAACACGCGCTAGCCAACCACGACAAGATCGAACTGATTTCGCCCATCACCGGCGGCTAATCACCACATGACCACACCATGACGACACACACACACCTCGCCGATCCCCTCACGCTGTACGGCGAAACCTTTCACAGCCGTTTGCTGTTGGGTACGTCGCGCTACCCATCGCCCAGCGTGCTGCTGCAAGCCATTGAACGCTCACAACCGGCCATGCTGACCGCCTCACTGCGTCGTCAAACCGGCAGCGGCGGTGAAGCCTCGCAAAGCTTTTGGAACCTGCTGCGCCAAGCCAAGGTGCCCGTGTTACCCAACACCGCCGGTTGCCACAGCGTGCAAGAAGCCATCACCACCGCCGAGATGGCGCGTGAAGTGTTTGAGACCGACTGGATCAAGCTCGAACTGATTGGCGACGACTACACCCTGCAACCCGACACGCTGAACTTGCCCGAGGCCGCTAGCCGCTTGATCCAAGCCGGCTTCAAAGTGCTGCCCTACACCACCGACGATTTGGTGCTGTGTCAGCGCTTGGTCGATGTGGGCTGCCAAGCCGTCATGCCGTGGGCTGCACCCATCGGCACGGGCAAAGGCCCCATCAACCCACACGCCCTACGCACCTTGCGCGAACGCTTGGATGTGCCCATGATCGTAGACGCAGGTTTAGGTCTGCCCTCACACGCTTGCCAAGTGATGGAATGGGGCTTTGACGCCGTGCTGCTCAATACCGCCGTGGCGTTGGCCCAAGACCCCGTCAGCATGGCTAAGGCTTTTGCCGATGCGGTCAACGCAGGGCGCGCCGCCTACCGCTCGGGGGCCATGCAAGCGCAAGACAGCGCCCAGCCCAGCACGCCCGTGCTGGGCACACCGTTTTGGCACCAAGCATGAGCCTCAGTTTGAACACCGCCCAAGACATCGCCCACGCCTTGGCCACGCAACACGCAGCCATGCTGGCGGGTGACACCTTGCCCTACGCACAAGCCGTGCAGGCCGATGACGCCGCACTCAATACGGCAACCGCTGGCGTGCTGCAAGGTTGCCGCATGCTTGGTTTTTTAGAGCATGACGCACAGTGCGTGGCGCACGCTTGGGCCGCACAAACGCAACGCACAGGACAGTTTTCGCTCAACGATTGGCCTGGTGACCCGAAAGATTTTGGTATTGCGCCTTCCCCTCGGACCCACGCATTTCCAAGCTGTCCTCATGCGCTAGGCCTCTACGCCGTGCTGCCTGACGCCCAATGGGTGGGCCGCATGGCGCGCGCGGGTGTGCCTACGGTACAACTGCGCTTCAAGTCAGACGATGCAGCGGCCATCCAGCGCGAAGTGCGGACGGCGGTGCAAGCCGTGCAAGGCACAGGTGCGCTGCTGTTCATCAACGACCATTGGCAAGTCGCCATCGACGAAGGAGCCTATGGCGTTCACCTCGGTCAAGAAGATATGGACGAGGCCCCGATCGACAAAATTCGCGCTGCAGGCCTGCGACTGGGCTTGAGCACTCACGGTTATGCCGAGATGTTGCGTGCCGATGCACTCAGCCCCAGCTACATCGCTTTGGGTGCTGTGTTTCCCACCACGCTCAAACGCATGCAAACCGCGCCACAAGGCACGGGCCGTTTGTATGCCTACGCCAAGCTCATGCAGCACAGCCCCTTGGTGGCCATTGGCGGCATTGATGAGGCGCGCATTCCAGTGGTGATGCAAAGCGGCGTCGGCTCGATTGCCGTGGTGCGTGCCATCACGGGGGCCAACGACCCCGAAGCAGCCGCGAATACACTGCAACGTGGCATGCAAGCCAGTCGCAGCGCTTGCATCAAGTAAAGTTGGTTCATGCGTTGCAAGTTCGGAGCCTTCACAGTTTCTCGCCTACAAAGTGCCATTGCGCTTTGCGTGGCAAGCAGCTCATCTCTTTGGGCGCAACACCCCCGCACAGAAATTACCATCACGGCTGAGCCACCTGTTTGGGTATCGACCTTTGATGGCGTGCCCTTGCAAGCGCTACCGATCAGCGTCACCACGATCAATAACGCGACCTTGCGCGATATTGGCGCGCAACGTGTGACCGATGCTTTGCGCTTAGACGCCGCAGTGAGCGACAGCTACAACCTACCCGCCTATTGGGACAAGCTCAGTGTGCGGGGCTTTGCACTCGACAACCGACACAACTATCGCCGAGAAGGTTTGCCCATTTCGGCAGAAACCATCATTCCGATGGATAACAAAGAGCGCTTAGAACTGCTCAAGGGAACCAGTGGCATTCAGTCTGGCACCAGCTCTCCCGGTGGCTTGGTGAATTACGTGGTCAAGCGTGCGCCGTCTAGCGTAGACAGATCCATCCGCAATGCCACACTCAGTTACGGACCTGGTCACAACCGGTTGATGGCTGCTGATTTGGGTGGGCGTTTTGGGGACAGTGCAGATTTTGGTTACAGATTCAACGTAGCGCACGAAGACCTCGACCCTTACATTCGTGACACCAAGGGTCATCGTGACTTGGTCTCTCTCGCCATGGATTGGCGCATCAACGGTAGCAACCGCTTGGAATGGGAGTTTGAGCAGAGTCACCATGAACAAATTGGCGTGAACTTCTACAGTTTGCTGGGGCCGGGCGTCAACACGCTGCCAGCTCCTGTGGATGGCACGCGCAACATCACGCGTCAACCCAACACACAGCCTGGCGTCTTTGACGGGATCACGGGTACGGTGAGCCTCAAACATCAGCTAGAGGATGGTTGGTTATGGAACACGCAATATGGCACGCAACGCCTGCGCGCCGATGACCGTTTGATATACGCATCGGGATGCGCCACTGGCCCGATAGATAGGTTTTGTACGAATGGGGATTTTCAGATTCACGACTACCGCAGCGAGAACGAGCGCCGCCACAGTGAAGCCATGCAAACCGATCTTCGCGGACAAGTATGGCTCGGGGGGCTCGAACACAGCATGAAACTCAGCCTCATGCGACAACGTCAAATCAACCAAATGCCATATGCCTATACCGATAACTTAGTCGGTACGACGAACGTCAACGGTGGATTAACACCCACACCCAATAGCAGCAGCGCACCACTCACCAATAGCAGCGACTACAACACCGAAATCGCCCTGAATGACCGCTTGCGATTGACCGAACGCACCACGGCTTGGCTTGGCTTGCGCCACACCCAGCTCAACCGCCAGAGCATACAAACCGATGGCAGCGCGGCAAAGCAAGAGGCACGGGGCATCAGCACACCTTGGTTGGCGTTGAGTCATCAACCCACCCACAGCTACACCGTGTATGCCAGCTATGGCCAAGGCTTAGAAACAGAGGTCGTCCCCAACCTCACCAACCCCAATGCAGCCTTGAGCTACGCCAACGCTGGTCAGCCCTTGCCCGCGCTTAAAAGCACACAGCGAGAGATCGGCATCAAAACCCAGTTCGCGCAAACAGCTTGGCAAGTCACATGGTTTGATATCACTCGCCCTGCCACAGCCGACGCCCCAGTTGTATGCAACAACATACCAACTGCTTGCATTTACACCCGCAAAATCGATGGTCAAAATCATCACCAAGGCCTGGAGATCAGCACACAAACCAAGCTCACTCGGTGGGACCTTGACGCGAGCGCCATGCGACTCGATGCGAAACGCGAAAACGCAATGGTTCAAACTGACCTGAACGGCCAACACCCGATCAACGTGCCCAAGTACATCTTGCGCGGCATGGCGCAATACCACCACCCCGACATCACGGGACTGCGCTCAGGCTTGCGCATTTCCCGCGAAGGCGAGCGTAACGTCACCGAACACGGTGAAATCGTGCTTCCTGCATGGACAACTCTAGACGCGACAACACACTACGACACCACGGTCAACAACGTCGCCTCTACCTGGACACTGGCTGTTAACAACCTTGCCAACAAACACTATTGGCGCGAATCTCCCAAGCAATACGGGCAATACTTCCTCTATCCAGGGGCGCCTCGCACAATTCGCGCAACAGTTCAATTTCGTCTTTGAGTTGAC
>CANFZT010000035.1 GCA_947451565.1 Comamonadaceae bacterium
CGCGCTTGGGTGTGGGTGGTGGCGATGGACAAGGTGCCGCTGTCTTCGGCGCTGAACTGCTCGCCAATGCGCTTGAGGTTGCCCACTTCGCGCAATATCACCTCGATGCTACGCAGCACATGCTGGCCTGGCTCGGTCACGCGCTTGAGGCGTTTGCCGTGACGCGAGAAGATTTCGATGCCCAGCTCTTCTTCCAGCTCAATGATGGCTTTGGAGACGCCGGGCTGGGAGGTGTGCAGCGATTTGGCCACCTCGGTGAGGTTGAGGTTGCGGCGGACGGCTTCTTGGACGAAGCGAAACTGATGTAGGTTCATGGCGTGGCTGGGTAATGTGCCGCATCATTATGCCTTGAGCATCTAATTAATCGTTTCTTTATGCTTTCGATGTTGGCGGGTTGTTGACTTATCGCAGCGCAATCTCAGCCAGCAAATCAAGCAGGGCGTCTTGCTCGCCCACAGCGGGCTGGCAGGTGATTTCCACCGTGGGATGGTTGGTCTTGAGCGCTTGGACCAAAGCGGGCAAGTCTTCGCGTGCATGTCGGCCCACGCCCAAGAACATGGGGACCACGCACAGGCTGGTCGCACCTTCGGCAACCAAGCTGTTGGCCACATGCGGCAAGTCCGGCTCAGTCAGCTCCAAATAGGCGCAGCGCACCACGGTGCTGGGTGAGCGTTGGGCAATGCGCTCGGCCACGGCTTGAATGGGTTTGTGCCACAACGGGTCACGGGAGCCGTGGGCAAACAAAATGATGGCATGCATGGAGGGCCTTTATTGACGTACCACCAGCCAGCCAAAGGCGGCGAGTGAGGCGAGGGTGTAGAGCAAGCCAGGTGCGGCAGCCGCAAACCACGGTGCCCAGCTGTTGATGTTGCCTATGTAGCTGAACACGTTGTTGAGCAAGAAGAAGCTGATGCCCGCCAGCACCCCACCAAACACATGGCTGGCGATGTTGCCGCTGCGAAAGTGCAAGTAGGCAAAGGGCAGGGCGAGCACAACCATCACGAGGCAGCTGAGCGGGTAAAACACTTTTTTCCAGAACTCAATCTCAAAGCGCTGGGTGGTTTGGCCGTTGGCGCTGAGGTGGCGGATGTATTGGAACAAGTCCAGTGTGCCCATGCGCTCTGGCTTGAGCAGTGCGACTGACACCATCTCAGAGGTGATGCTTGTGCCCCATCGTTGGCTGTCGAGGTGTCGGCGAATCAGGGTGGATTCGCCCTGGGTTCTAGACAATTCATTACGTTCGACCTGGCGTAAATCCCAAGCCGAATCTTCAGTGAGCAAGCCCACTTCCGCTTTGGTGAGTGCGGTCCATTGCCCGTCTGGGTTGAATTCAAAAATGCGAATGCCCTTGGGGTTGCCTTCGGGGGTGAGGGTGGTTACGTTGACGGCGTAGCTTCGGTCCGCTTGGCGTTCGCGCAGCCAAGCACCGGTTTGGCCCACCGTGATTTGGCCCAAGTAGCGCGACTTTAAGAGTTGGCCGTAGCGGTCACAAAAAGGCGAAAGGTAGTCACCCACCGCAAAGGTGAGCACTACAAACGCCAAGCCTAAGCCCATGAGGTTGCGCAGTGCCAAGGTGGGGCCGAGGCCACTGGTACGCAAGATGGTGAACTCAGAGCTCTGTGCCAAACGCGCCATCACAAAAATGGTACCGATCAACACCGAGATGGGAAGCAGTTCATACAAATGGCTGGGAATCAACAACAACACGTAAGAGAAAGCGTGGCTCACTTGATAAGCGCCGCCGTTTTTGCCTACGTTTTGTAGTTCGTCCACAAAGTCGAAGAAGAAGAACAGAGCTAAAAAGCTCAAGGTGACAAACGCCACCGCAATCAGCACTTCGCCGTAAATCAGACGCCGCAGGGTTTTCATGCTGAGACCTCTTGGCGTGAGCCCAAGAGCTGGCGCCAGCTCCAGTTGTTGTGCCGCACGGTCAGCCAACTCATGGCCAGTGCAAACACACCGCCATGCAAGGCGATCAAATAAGGCAAAAATTGCACTTTGCCAGCACTGATCCAGCTCTGCCCCAGGTTGATGAAGTTGTAATAAACCACAAAGACGAATAAGGCCAAAGCCAAGTTGCCGCCACGCCCGACACGGTGGTTGGCGCTGGTGATGGCCAAAGCAATGACCAATAAATTAAAGGCGGCGATAGCTAAGCCGATGCGCCATGCCAATTCCCCCAAGTTACTGGGCGTTGGGTTTTGAATCAACCGCAGGCTATTGGTGGCTTTGGGCGGGGCTAATTCGGCGGCTTTCACATCTTGGCTGATGCGGGTGCCGTACACCTTGAACTCGCTCACCTTGAGCTCGGTTTCGCCCAGGGTTTGCTCAACGCGTTGGCCGATGCTCAACATCAAAAAACGTTCCTCATTGACGATTTCAACATGACCCTCTTTGGACGAGGTCATGGCTTGTTTGCCCCGCTCACTCGAAGAGATGAACACGTTTTTGCCTTGTTTGTTCTCCACGCTTTCTTTGTCCACAAAGAACACACGCAAGCCGTTGGCGGATTCTTGAAACTGCCCGGGCGAAACCCGTTCTAAATCGCCCCGTCGCTCAAACCGTTCTTTGAGCTCTGTGATTTGTTGGTTGGACCACGGCCAGACGAGCAGCACCAAAACGCTGACAGTCACCAACATGGGCCAGGCAAAACGAATCATGGGTTTCAGCAGCGCGCGCAGACCGCGTCCGCTGACCAGCCAAATCACCATTTCGCTCTCTAAATACATGCGAGACAAGGTGCCGACGGATGCAATGAACAGGCTCATGGTCAGCACGGTGGGCAAATGGCCGAGCATGGTGTAACCCATCACCAGACTGATTTCCGTGGGATTGACGCTTCCGCTCGACGCCTGACCGAGCGTGCGGATGAGCATCATGGTCATCACGATGGTGACCAAGACGATGAGCGTGGCGCCAAAACTGCGCGCCAGCTCTTTGCGAATGGAGGAATGGAATAACATCAGCAATAGAGGAAAACCGCAATTATGAACTTCGAGCTCAAGACCCTAGATTTACACGCTGCAGCCACGTATAAAACCGATGCGCTCATTATCTTGGTATCTGCCAAAGAGAAAACGGCCAAAGATACGTTGTCGCAATTGATTGCAGACGCTCGCAAAAGCGGCGATTTGGATGAGTCACCTGCCAAGCTGCTGAGCGTCTGGCGTCCCCAAGGCGTGAGTGCCCAGCGCGTGGTGCTGGTCTCTAGCGGCGATGGCAGTGCCCGTTTGGTGCGACAAGCGGTTACGGCAGCCGTGGCCTCTCTGAAGGCGGCCAAGCCTGCCCACATCACGGTTTGTTTGACGGATCCCAGCGCGCACCGCCTGCAAGCCGCCGCCCAAGCCGTGGCGGACACCAGCTATGTGTACACCGCGACCAAGCCTTCGGCCAAAGCCTCTGGCTTGAAACGCGTGGTCTTGGCTTTGCCAACCGCCGAAAAAACCAAAGCAGCCAAGCATGAGTTCGACCTCGCCTGTGCCCAAGTGGCAGGTGTGTCGTTGGCCAAAGAGTGGGGCAACCGTCCTGCCAACCACGCCACACCCACGCATTTGGCGGATGTGGCCAAGGCCTTGGGTAAGAAGGCGGGCATCCATTGCCAAGTGCTCGGCCCCAAAGAGATCGAAAAACTCGGCATGGGTTCGTTCGCGGCTGTGGCGCGTGGCTCGGTGGAGCCTTTGCGCTTCATTGTGTTGCAGTACAGCGGCGCCGCCAAGTCTGAAGCGCCTACCGTGTTGGTGGGCAAGGGCATCACCTTTGACACAGGGGGCATCTCGCTCAAACCCGGCCCCGGTATGGATGAGATGAAGTTCGACATGTGCGGTGCCGCCAGCGTGCTGGGCACGTTTGAAGCGCTGGCGCATTTGAAGCCTGCCATCAACGTGGTGGGCCTGATTCCCACTTGCGAAAACATGCCCGACGGCACCGCCTTGAAACCCGGTGACGTGATCACCAGCATGAGCGGCCAAACCATTGAGGTGCTCAACACCGATGCCGAAGGTCGCCTGATTTTGTGTGATGCCTTGACCTATGCCACACGCTTCAAGCCCCGCGCTGTGATTGACATTGCCACACTTACCGGCGCTTGCGTGATTTCTTTGGGCCATGTGCGCAGTGGCCTGTTCTCGCCCTCGGACGATTTAGCCAACGCCTTGTTTGCTGCCGGTGAAGCCGCCCTTGACCCTTGCTGGCGCTTGCCTTTGGACGATGAGTATGCCGAAGGCCTTAAATCTAACTTTGCCGATGTGGCCAACGTGGCAGGCCGCGAAGGTGGCTCCATCACCGCTGCCAAGTTCTTGCAGCGTTTTGCCAAAGATTACCCTTGGGCGCATTTGGACATCGCAGGTTCCGCATGGAAAAGCGGTGCGGCCAAAGGCGCGACAGGCCGCCCAGTGGGGTTGTTGCTGCAATATTTGTTGGGTACCGCCCCAGCTGCAAGCAAGACCGCACGCCGCGCCGTCAAAGCCTAATTGCCCGCCGAAGGCCAGATGACCGAAATTGCTTTTCACTTCAACGCGCCTGACAAACTGGCCTACGCCTGCCGCTTGCTGCGCAAGGCTGTGGTCAGCGGCGCGCGCGTGGTGGTGACGGGCGCCCCCGCATCTTTGCAAGCGCTGGACACGCTGTTGTGGACTTTCTCGCCATTGGAGTTCGTGGCGCACTGCCGCGCAGGCAGCCCTGCCGAGCAGTTGATGGCTTCACCCGTGGTCTTGGCTGCGCAAATTGAAGGCGGGCCTGAGCTGCCGCACCACCAAGTGCTGCTCAATTTAGGCGATGAGGTGGCCTCGGGCTATGAACGATTTGAGCGCGCCATTGAAGTGGTGACCCTCGACGACGCAGATCGCCAGCAAGCCCGGCTGCGTTGGAAACATTATGCGGAACGCGGGTATTCCATCACGCGTCACGATTTGAAGCTGAAAGATTGAGAAACTTCGTTGTATTTTGAAGTTACGATTACAAATCGTCATTTAATACCCTAGGAGTTCTTGCATGCATCTCTCTTTCAAATTGACAGCCGTTGCAACTTTGGCAGTCCTTAGCAGCTTTGCCATGGCACAAGAACAAGTGGTGAAGATTGGCCATGTTGGCCCTGTCAGTGGTGCCATCGCACACTTGGGCAAAGACAACGAATATGGCGCACGCTTGGCCATTGAAGAACTCAACGCCAAAGGCGTGAGCATCAACGGCAAAAAGGTCAAATTCGAGTTGGTCGCCGAAGATGATGCCGCCGATCCCAAACAAGGCACTGCTGCTGCGCAAAAGCTGGTGGATGCCAAGGTCAGTGGTGTGGTGGGGCACTTGAACTCAGGCACGACGATTCCGGCATCTAAGATTTACAGCGATGCAGGCATTCCCCAAATCTCGCCTTCATCGACCAACCCGAAATACACACGCCAAGGATTTAAGACCGCATTCCGCGTGGTGGCAGACGACGTTCATTTGGGTGGCACGTTGGGCCGGTACGCTGTGAATGAGCTCAAAGGCAAATCGATAGCCGTGATTGATGACCGCACTGCTTATGGCCAAGGCGTGGCCGAAGAGTTTGAAAAGGCCGTCAAGGCGGCTGGCGGTAATTTGGTGGCCCACGAGTTCACCACCGACAAAGCCACCGACTTCATGCCCATCTTGACCACCTTGAAAGGCAAAAAGCCGGACATCATCTTCTTTGGCGGCATGGACGCCGTGGGCGGCCCGATGATGAAGCAAATGAAGTCACTGGGGATCAAGGCCAAGTTCATGGGCGGCGACGGCATTTGCACCAACGAGATGATCAAGCTGGCAGGCGACGCTATGGCTGATGGCCAAGTGGTGTGTGCCGAAGCGGGCGGTGTGGATGGCGCTTTGAAAAAGGGCATGGACGACTTCAGTGCTAAATTTAAGAAGCGTTTCAACGATGATGTGAAGTTGTATTCACCTTATGTCTACGACGCGGTGAATGTGATGGTCGATGCCATGCAACGCGCCAAATCCAGCGAACCTGCCAAATACTTGCCAGAGTTGGCGAAAACCACAGGCTACAAAGGTGTGACGGGCACGATTTCGTTTGATGCAAAAGGCGACATCAAGAACGGAGCCTTGACCTTGTATACCTTCAAGGCTGGAAAACGCGACCAAATTGCCGTGGTGCGTTGATGTGCTGCAAGGCTAAAAACCTTTGAAAACCACCTTCGGGTGGTTTTTTTATATCTTTTTAAAATAAATTATTTATATAAATCAACAACTTAGAGTTATCGCCTGATTTAGATAGGTTTTTTTGAATAATTGTGTACACCAAATCAAAGTCTGACGCGTTGATTCTTCACTAAGTTCTCAGGAGCCTAAATTGGATAAATCAGTTGTTCAGATCGAATCGCCAGAAATGGCCGTGGAGCGCCGCTTCAAAATCGTGTGTTCAGAGAAGACCGGTATCAAAGCCACCTTCGATCGCATCCGTGCGCAGCTTGCGCAAGAGGCTGAGCAGCGCAGCCGTCCCGCTTCACGGATGTACTCCGGTTTCAGGGCTGTGAAAGCTTGATGAGTTTCTATTTTTCAAAGGCGCCCTCAGGGCGCCTTTTTTATTGAACCCTAATTTATTAAATTTATTTAAATGCAAGGGTTTATACACCTACAAGCATATGGACGGCGTTCACTAGGAAATCGATAATTTCGCGTGATGACTGCTCAACGCGAGGTTATTTTGCTTTCTAAATTCACGAAGTTTTTTTCTACAGATATTGCCATCGATTTAGGCACTGCCAATACTCTGATTTACACCAAAGAACACGGTATCGTGCTGGATGAACCTTCGGTGGTCGTGATCAAAAAAGACGGCAAAGTTTTCGGTAAAACCGCTGTTTTGGCGGTCGGTAACGAAGCCAAGGCCATGTTGGGCCGTGTGCCAGCAGGTATCGAAGCCATTCGTCCCATGAAAGACGGTGTGATTGCGGACTTCACCGTGACAGAGGTGATGCTCAAACACTTCATCAAGTTAGCGCATCCACAGATGTTGTTCAAACCCAGCCCACGCATTGTGATTTGTGTGCCTTGTGGTTCCACCCAAGTCGAACGTCGTGCCATTCGCGAGTCAGCCTTGGGGGCGGGGGCTTCTGAGGTGTATTTGATAGAAGAGCCGATGGCTGCTGCCATCGGGGCCGGCTTGCCTGTGACCGAACCTTGCGGTTCGATGGTGGTGGATATCGGGGGCGGCACCACCGAAGTGGCCATCGTTTCTCTCGGGGGGATGGTTTACAAGAATAGCGCGCGCATTGGCGGCGATAAATTTGATGAAGCCATCGTTCAATACATCCGCCGTAACTTTGGTATGTTGATTGGTGAGCAAACGGCTGAGCGCATCAAAAAAGAAATTGCAACCGCGTTTCCAACGGGTGAGATCATGGAGATGGAAATTACGGGGCGTCACTTGAGCCAAGGCATTCCGCAAAGTTTCACCATCAGCTCAAATGAAATTCTGGAGGCCTTGACCGACACACTCAACCACTTGGTGTCGACGGTCAAGATGGCATTGGAGCGGACGCCGCCGGAGTTGAGCTCTGACATTGCCGAGCGCGGCATCATGCTCACGGGCGGAGGCGCTTTGTTGCGTGATTTGGACCGTTTGATTTCCGAAGAAACAGGGTTGCCCGTCTTGGTGGCTGAAGACCCATTAACTTGTGTGGCGCGTGGCTGCGGTCTTGCACTCGATCAGTTGCATAACGTCAGCGGCATCTTCACGTCAGATTGATGGGGTTGTTGCGTCAAAAAATTGCGTGAACTTTAGAAAAGTCCAGACGCAATGTTGATGGTGAGTGCGACCACCACGGTGTTTCAAGCTGCCACCAAAGGCGTTTAAGATGGCCGCGTGTCAACGAAATCCTCCTTCATTCAACGACTGTGCCTGCCTTTCATGGCCATTCTTATGGTCTTGTTGGCATTGGGCCCGTTTTTGCATGCCCACTATGGCAGTTCACGCATGCTGGGGTTTCATGTGGATGGCATTGTTCAAGCGACGGATGCAGCCCATCACTTTGACTTAGCCAGCTTCAGCCAAGGCACAGAAGAAGAGTCGGCTGCGGTCGGGGTCACGACATCGTATGCCCGTCAAACCGTGCAAGACAGCGATGACGATGTGTCGCCTGATTTTGTCGCCATGGTGTTGGTGCTGTTTGCTGCTTTTGGATACGGCGTTGTTGTTTTGCGGCGTAAACCCCTGGACACTTGGCTGCCATCCAGTACCTACGCATTCGGCTTTCTGCCGCCTGCGCACGCGCCCCCAACTTTCAACATTTGATTTTTCGATGGCCCATGCCCACCGCTGTGCATGGGGTTTCGGTGGTTTGATGTTTGGAGTTGAAGATGTTCACTCGTTTTAATTTTTTGATTCGTAGCGTCTCCGTTTTAGCGCTGTCCAGTTTGGCTTGGGCTGCGTTTGCGCAAGGCCCTGTGTCTGCCCATGTTTCTGCTGCACCTTTGCTGCTCGCCCTCAACGCCAAACAACAAGCCAGCCTAGGCGTGCAAGTGGCGGCCGTCCAGGCGTCTACAGGCGGCCAGTTGTTAGCCAGTGCCACGGTGGTCATGCCGCCTGGCAAAGAATTCACGGTGTCAGCGCCGTATGCAGGGCAAGTGTCACGCTTGCTGGTGGGCGTGGGGGACTCGGTCAAAGCTGGAGCCGCCTTGGCGCATTTCACCAGCCCTATGCTGGGTGATGCGCGTCGCTTGCTGAATGAAGCTTCGTTAGATTACAAAAACGCCTCTGCCGCTGCCCAGCGTGATCAAGCCATGTTTGACGAAGGCATCATTCCTGCCGTGCGTTTGCAGTTAAGCCGCTCCAAACAAGAAGCTGCGCAAGCCCAGCTACACGCGCGTGAGGCCGAGCTGTTGGCCGCAGGCATGCGCTTTGATGCCAACACCGGCTATGCCACGGGCACACTCAAGGCGCCGCTGTCGGGCACCGTGTCCGAGGCTTTTGTGGCGGTGGGGCAGCGCGTCGACGCGGGCGCGATGTTGTTCAAACTAGCCGACAGCACGCAGCTACAACTTGATCTGCAACTCTCCTCCGACAAAGCCGCACAGCTGCAAGTGGGCGATGAGGTGAGCGTAGCCTCGCGCAATGCCAAAGCCAAAATCATCGGCGTGAGCCGTGCGGTGGATGCCAGTCAGTCGGCGCGTGCGCGCGCCACAGTGACCTACCGAGGCAGTTTGCAAGCGGGCGAGTTGGTGCCCGTGGTTGTGCATGCCAAAGGCAAAGCCAGTGCAGCTAAACCCGGCACGCAATGGCTGGTGCCTGCACGCGCCGTCACGCAGTGGCGCGGCAAACCTTGGGTGTTTGTGGCGAATGTCCAAGGCTTTGAAGCGCAAATGGTGAATGTGGTGTCGTCCACCGACGATCTCTCACTGGTTGAAGCGTTGTGGCCTGTCGGCAGCAAAGTGGCGGTGACAGGCATCGCATCTTTGCGCGCTTTGCTGCAAAAGGACGAGTGATGTTTGAAGCCCTTATTCGTCTGAGCCTACGTTTTCGTAGCCTCACGCTGGCGTGTGCGGGCCTGCTGTTCATCGCAGGCACTTACGCATGGCTCAATTTACCAATCGATGCTTTCCCCGATATTTCGCCCACGCAGGCCAAGGTCATTCTCAAAATTCCAGGCATGACCCCTGAAGAGGTCGAGCAGCGCGTGGTCAAACCCATTGAGCAAGAGCTGCTGAGCATCCCCAACAAACGCATCGTCCGTTCGATTTCTAAATACGGCATTGCCGACATCACCATTGACTTTGACGAAGGCGTGGATTTGTATTGGGCACGCCAACAAGTGTCTGAGCGGTTGGGCTCGGTCATGCGCGATTTACCTGCCAGTGTGAGTGGTGGCTTGGCGCCCATCACCACACCGCTGAGCGAGGTGTACATGTTCACCCTCGAAGGCGAGGGCTTTGGTTTGGCCGAAAAACGCCGCGTGCTCGACTGGGTGATTCGCCCCGAGCTGCGCACCATCCCCGGTGTGGCTGAAGTCAACTCGCTCGGCGGTGAAGTACAAACCTTCGAAGTCATTCCCAACACAGCCAAGATGGCGGCCATGGGCGTGAGCATGACGGACTTGCGACTGGCCTTGCTCGCCAACAACAGCAACGACGGCGCAGGCCGTTTGACGGCTGGCGAAGAAGCCTTAGTTGTGCGCGTGGAAGGTGCGGTGAAAACCTTGGACGATTTGCGTGCAGTGCGCTTGAGTACGTCTCGCAATACCCAGGTGCAGCTTGACGATGTGGCCACCGTCACACATGGCGCGCTCACTCGCTACGGCGCCGTCACGCACGACGGCCAAGGTGAAGCCGTGGAGGGCTTGGTACTGGGCATGCGAGGCGTCAATGCCCGCCAGCTGGTGAATGCAGTCGATGCCAAGTTGGCCGAAATGGCACCGCGCTTGCCCAAAGGCATGACGGTGAAAACCTTCTACAACCGAGGCGAGTTGGTCACGCGTGCCGCAGACACTGTGATTCACGCGTTGATTGAAGCGGCCGTGTTGGTGTGCATCACCTTGTATGTGTTTCTGGGTGGCATGCGTGCGGCGGTGGTGGTGGCTGTGGCTTTGCCGTTGTCATTGCTGAGCACCTTCATGCTGATGCACAGCTTTGGCTTAACGGCCAACTTGATGAGCTTGGGGGGCTTGGCGATTGCGCTGGGCATGTTGGTGGACGCGGCAGTGGTGGTGGTGGAAAACATCGAAACAGCGTATGCCTCGCATCCAAAAGGCCATGCCTTGTCGAAGACCGAGATTTTGTTAGGCGCTGTGCGTCAAGTGGTGAAACCGGTGACATCTGGCGTGCTCATTATTTGCGTCGTGTTCTTACCGCTGCTGAGCCTTGAAGGCTTAGAGGGCAAGCTGTTTGCACCCGTGGCCGTGACCATCATCATGGCGCTGGCGTCGTCGTTGCTTTTGGCGTTCAGCGTGATTCCCGCTTTGGCATCCATGGTGTTGAAGGAAGAGGGTGCGCACGAGCCTGTGGTCATGCAAAAAATCCATGCCGCGTACCTGCGTTTGCGTGAACGCGTGTGGGCCAAGCCGAAGTGGTTGTATGGCGTGTCACTTGCCTCATTGGTGGTGGCTGCGGTGTTGTACAGCTTCATTGGCAAGACCTTCATGCCCACTTTGGATGAAGGCGATATCTTGGTGCAACTGCAAAAGCTACCTTCAATTTCACTCGAAGCTTCGTTGGAAATAGACACGCGCGTGCAGCAAGCCATTTTGGAGAATGTGCCCGAGGTCAAATCCATCGTTGCCCGTGTGGGCTCTGATGAGCTGGGGCTTGACCCCATGGGCTTGAACGAGACCGACACCTTTTTGGTCCTCAAGCCCAAGAACGAATGGCGCGGTAACAAAGACGATATCGTCGATGGCCTGCGCGTAGTGCTGGATGGTTTTCCTGGTTTGGTCTACGGCTTCACGCAGCCCATTGAAATGCGCGTGTCTGAAATGCTCACGGGCACACGCGGCGATGTGGCCATCAAAATTTTTGGCACCGACCTCGGTCGCTTGAACGAAGCTGCCCATCAAATCGCCGACGCCGTGCGCACCATCCCCGGCGCTGCCGAGGTGATTGCACCCAAGGCCGAGGGCTTGCAATACGTCTCGGTGCGTTTGAACCGCACCACGATGGGCCAAGCAGGTTTCAGTGTGGAGGCCTTGCAGCAAGCTTTGAAAAACCAAGTAGAGGGCGAGTCGCTTGGCTATGTGTTGCAGGACGGTGTGCGCATGCCGCTTACCCTGCGCGGCAACGAGGCCATGCGGCAAAGCCCAGAGGCTTTCAAAAACTTGCAGCTGGCCGCACCCGATGGCCGGGTATGGGCTGCCAGCGCCCTGGCCGACATCCGCTTGATCGATGGCCCCATCCGTGTGGACCACGAACAAAGCGCGCGTTTCACCAGCATTCAGGTGTCGGTCGATGGCCGCGATTTGACGGGCTTTGTGGGTGATGCTCAAAAGGCTGTGGCAGCTCTAAAGTTACCCAGCGATGTGCGCATTGTGTGGGGCGGGCAGTTTGAAAATCAGCAACGTGCGGCGGCGCGCTTGGGGCTGGTCATTCCTGCCGCCATGGTGCTCATCTTCACCATCTTGGTGTTCACTTTTGGCTCAGCCATTCAGGCGGGCATCATCTTTTTGAATATTCCTTTTGCCTTGGTGGGCGGTGTGGCGGCGTTGGCCATTTCGGGCGAGTATTTGTCGGTACCTGCCTCGGTAGGCTTCATTGCGCTGCTGGGCATTGCTGTGCTCAATGGTGTCGTGATGGTGACGCACTTCAACGAGCGTTTGCTTGATGGCGAGGCGATGGATGTGGTGGTGCGCCTAGGTACTGAGCGCCGCTTGCGTCCTGTGTTGATGACCGCGGTCATCACCGCGCTGGGCATGATCCCGTTGTTGTTTGCCACGGGGCCTGGCTCGGAAATTCAGCGGCCACTGGCCATTGTGGTGACGGGTGGTTTGCTGAGTTCCACCTTATTGACTTTGCTGCTGTTGCCAAAATTGTTTGAGCGTTTTGGTGGGCTAGAGAGCGTGCCGTGGCATGCGCTCACGCGCTTCATGCCTTGGAGAAAATCATGAAATATGTCATGAAGTCTTATGTCTTGGTCTCTGCTGTCTTGTGCACTTGTGTCTTGGCGCTGGGCGTCGCGCAGGCCCAACAGCCTACCCCTATCGCATCAGCCACATCGTCTGCTGTTGCGTCAGCAACCCTCGGATCGACCTCTTCGTCGACTGCGACATCGCAGCTTGTGCCTTATCTCCCTGCCGAAGCTACCGTGAAAGAAGCTTTACTCAGCAGCCCTTTGATGCAAGCTGCTCGCTCTAAAAAAGAAGCCGGTATCGCACGCGCCAAAGGCATTGAGTCAGGCACCGCAGAGTTCACCTTGCGCAGCACCTCGCAACGTCGCCGTGATGTGGCTGCCGGCACGCAGCTGCATGAATCGATGGTGAGCATCGAGCGCCCCGTGCGCTTTTGGGGCAAGCGCGGTATGGATGCCGACCTCGCCTCACAAACCCAAGCTTTTGCCGACATCGAATATGCCGATGCCATGCACGAAGGTGCGCGTGAGTTGATGCGGTTTTGGTTTGCTTACCTGCGCGCCTTGGCCGACCAAAAAAATGCAGTGACCACCTATGACTTGGCCGCCAAGATGCAGCGACTCACGCAGAGTCAGCTCAAGCAAGGTGAAATTTCTCAGCTGGACGCTGAGTTGGCTAACGCTGAGTTTGAGCGCATCACGGCGGCGCGTTCGGTGGCTGATGCGCAGCTGGCATCCAGCGCCTCAGCCTTCACACGCCGCTATGCAGGCATGACTTTGCCCATGCATCTGCCTGCGGCTGTGCGCTTAGATGCGTCAGCAAATTTGTCTGCGTTGACCGAAACCATGGCCGCTATGCGCCAAGAGTTTTTAGACAAAAACCACGAGCTCAACATGATGCGTGTAGACGCACAACGCTTGCGACTCGCCGCAGACCGTGCCTCGCGTGATCGCTTGCCTGACCCCACTGTGGGTGTGTTTAGCGGCCGTGAGCGCGCGGGGGCCGAAACCATTTCGGGGGTGATGTTCTCAATGCCGTTCCCAAGTGCCTCACGCTTTCATCACGCAACCGCGCTGGTGGCCGATGCACAAGCCGCCAGCGACAAAGTGCTGCTGGCCGAGCAACAACTGGGCGCCATGTTTGACAGCATGTGGATTCAGTTTCAGCACAAACGAGCAGCTGCTGACAACTTGAAATCTGCCGCGCAACGCCAAGCCTTGGCCGCAGAAAAATCAGTCAAGGCCTACACTTTGGGCGAGGGCAGTTTGTCGGATGTGTTGCTGATTGCGCGTCTAGCTAGCGATAACCTCAATGCCGCTGAGCGCATGCAGCTTGAGGTGGTGGAGTTGCTGGCTTTGATTCGCCTAGATCTGCATCAAATCTGGGACTTTGATGAATAAACGAATAGCTATTACCAGTCTGCGCTTTTCCGTGTAGGCGGCATTGGCGTTGATTCCTAGGTAATAGTTTTCTGGTCGTTAACTAGATCAGTAGTTTTTGAGGTGAAATTTTGCAATACGATTTTTTTGCCCGTAGCAATGCAAGGTTTTTCAAGGAAGCAATAAGCAATAAACGCAAGAATGATCAGCGTAAAGGCTTCAATTAAAAGAAAAAACCAGTAATGCATGCTCGAAGCAGTGGCTAAAGTACGAATTTCTGGAGCTTGTGCAAAAGCAAAAAGCACAATGCCTTGAAGCAAATAAATTCCATAACTTATTTCACCAAGTCGCTGAGCGCGTTTGTTGGTAAGCAATCCAAAAAGGCTGCATCCATTGACGACGCCATAAAAAACAACGCCAGTTAGTATGGTGTGAACGGTTTTATGTGTGGGGATTGGCTCGAAGAATACCAACCATAAAGCTATTGATGCAACGATTGACATCGTTCGATCAGAAGCAGCAATCCTGCAATCATGAGCTTGTAATGATGCGTAGACCATCCCAATGAAGAACGCTGCCAATAAAAGACTATTGGAGGATCCGTTCTTTAATAAAGAAGAAGCTAAGCACACGAGTAACACTGTTACTGCGTACACAAGATGATGCTTACGGTTGCGTGCAAAGATGGCCGAGATGGGCAGAATGATTAAATAAAACACCCATTCGTAACGCAAGGTCCAGGTGACTGCTGCAGTTATGCCTCTGGGGCCGCTAAATCCATTGATCACTTGTCCTGGTTCAAAAATTCCAAACAGCAACAAGGGCGCAATCTCAAAGAGGACTTTTTCTAATGGTTCCTGTAAAACGAAAGATGTTTTTGAAAAAATTATCAATAGCATTAATCCAGTCATCAAAAAATAAACTGGACCAATTCTGAATGCTCTACCTATAAATAGCTTGGTCCATCCGGGACGGCCTTGGCTAGAAATTATTTTTCCCCAGAATAGGTAGCCTGTAATCATAAAAAACAAGCTGACATTAATCGGACCAAGCTGTGTATAAAAGCTGGATGGAGGGTTATCCCAAATGCCTTCTGTGAGATAGCGGTAATAAATGACTGCGTGGTGAATAAATACCCCAACGGCTAGATAGCCTCTAAGCCCATCAATCGTGATTGTTCTTGACGTACTTGCGTGCCATTTCGTATCGGTGGCTGCAAATACGGGGAGCTTCATGAACAAAAGCACTGAGGCAAGAACAAAGAAATATCCCAAGGGTGTGTATATATTCATTCAGAAGCATTTCAGCCATTTGTGGCTACATGACCTATAAGATGATGAAATTATTTAGCTAGCCAGTTCCGCAATCAACTCAATTTCTACGCAAGCACCCAAAGGCAACTGCGCCACGCCAAACGCGCTGCGTGCGTGCGTGCCTTTGTCGCCAAACACTTGGCCAATCAATTCGCTGCAACCATTGGTCACCAAGTGGTGTTCGGTGTAGTCGGGGCTGGAGTTGACCAAGCTCATCACTTTGACGATGCGCTTGACCTTGTTCAAGTCGCCCACGGC
>CANFZT010000036.1 GCA_947451565.1 Comamonadaceae bacterium
AGATTGCAGAACTGACAAAACTTTGTCTTGTGTTGCTTTCAGTACGATCATCTCTTCCTCTTGTTTTCTTTATTTAAATTAGTAGTAGTAGATAAGCAAAGCATCTTTCTGTGGACAACAGCATTTTCCTCTTTTTTTTCAAGTACTTGAGTTGACCCTTAGGGTGTTGGCAAGCTTGCTTTTTGCTGTCGTTGAAAACTGGATAACTTTACTTTTTCTACTTTTCTGTGGATAACTCTGGCGTTATCCAGAAACTATTCACAAGGTTGTTCTTTTTGACGGTTAACCCTTGAGTGTTTGTTCTAAAACGTGCAATTGTTGATTGAGATCAGCCATTTGCTGGCGTTCTGCGGTGATTTTGCGAACAGCATGAAGGACTGTGGTGTGATCACGCCCCCCAAACAGTTCACCGATCTCAGGAAGGCTCTTTTGTGTCAGTTCTTTGGCCAAGTACATGGCAATTTGGCGAGGTCGTGCAATCGATGCGGGACGCTTCTTAGAGTACATGTCCGCGACTTTGATTTTGTAATAGTCAGCAACGGTTTTTTGGATGTTTTCGACTGAAATTTGGCGGTTCTGAATAGACAGCAAATCGCGCAAGGCATCGCGTGCCAATTGAATTGAAATTTCTTTTTGATTGAAACGCGAGTAAGCCAAAATTTTGCGCAAAGCACCTTCCAGTTCACGCACGTTAGAACGCACGTTTTTGGCAACAAAAAAAGCGACTTCTTCGGGCATTTCAGACCCTTCAGCGCGTGATTTGCTGATCAAAATAGCCACACGCATTTCGAGTTCGGGTGGCTCAATAGCCACGGTCAAACCGGCATCAAAGCGTGAAACCAAACGTTCGTGAATGTCGGTCAACCCCTTTGGATAAGTGTCACTCGTCATGATGATGTGAGACTTTTTAGCCAGCAAAGCTTCAAAAGCGTTGAAAAACTCTTCTTGTGTGCGTTCTTTGTTGGCGAAAAACTGAACATCGTCAATCAAAAGAAGATCTAACGAGTGATAGCGCTCTTTGAATTCGTCAAAAGTTTTGCGCTGATAGGCTTTAACCACATCCGAAACAAATTGCTCAGCATGGATGTAGAGAACTTTGGCATCAGGCCGTTCACTTAACAACTTATTACCCACGGCGTGCATCAAATGGGTCTTACCGAGACCCACACCACCATAAATGAACAAAGGGTTGTAAAGCTGCCCTGGCATGGTTGCCACATGCATTGCTGCGGCCCGCGCCATGCGGTTGGCCGTACCTTCAACCAAGGTGTCAAAGGTCAGTGCAGTATTAAGGCGCGTGCGAGGCCCGGTAGGGATACCTTCTTCAAGCCCCACAAAGCTTTCAGGAAGCGATTCAAGCTCTTGTGAAAAGGATACAGGCTTAATCCTGATAGGGGCTTCCTTAGGAGTAATCGCTAACTCAACTTGAATGGATTGGCCGTACATTTGCTGGAGCAAACCTGCAATTCGATGGGCGTATTGGGCACGAATCCAATCCAATTTAAAGCGATTGCCAACCAAAATAACGACTTTGCTGAAGTCTTCAGCAACGTTGGCAACGAGTGGTTTGATCCACGTATTGAATTGTTGTTCTGGCAATTCCTGTGCGAGTTGATCGACACAAGCTTGCCATAAACCTTCACCAGAACCCGGTGGTAGCCCGTCGGCAGCAGAAGATGGAAGACCCTGGTTCATGAGATATTTTTCTGTGGATAGCTGTCTTTAAAAGACAGGCAATTGAGCACTTTATCAAAAAATTATCCACAGGTCACCTAAATTCTTGAGACTTTTAAAAAAGCAAAGTAAAAAAGAGTGTGGATAAAAGTCAGCAAGTGCCCCAAAAGTTTGAGATAATCATTGGTTTCCCTGATCTCTCAGGGCTTAGCTTTTTGGAAAAATCATGAAACGCACTTACCAGCCTTCTAAAACTCGCCGCGCCCGTACCCATGGCTTTTTGGTCCGTATGAAAACTCGCGGTGGCCGCGCTGTGATCAACGCACGTCGCGCCAAAGGTCGCAAGCGTCTGGCTGTCTAATTTTTGACCGCTGAACAGGCCCGCGACCCAAGCGCCGTGGAACGTCTGCAACAGTGGTCAGAATTTCAGGCCGTCATGTCGGCAGGGTCTGTGGCGCGTACGCCGCATTTTGTGTTGCACCAGTGGCAACCACCTGCCAAAGCCTCTACAGGGTCTGGGTTTAAAGAAACCCCGACCCTGTTTGTCGATGGCGTCTTGATGATGGGCGCAGTCACACCCAAACGTTGGGCGAAGCGCGCGGTCACACGCAATTTAATTCGACGTCAAATTCATGCGGTTTCACGTGAATTTGAAAAAGGCTTAATGCCGACAGCCTATGTGGTTCGGCTGCGGGCAACGTTCAATCTTCAAACGTTTGTCAGTGCATCATCAGATGTGTTGAAACAAACGGTGCGCGAAGAGCTCAAACAATTGTTTGGCCGTGTGAGCGCCGCAGCATGATGCAGTCATTCTTAATGATGCTGGTGCGTGGTTACCGTTTGCTACTGAGTCCTTGGCTTGGGTCTTCTTGCCGGTTCGAGCCGACATGTTCTGTATATGCATTGCAAGCTTTAGAGCTTCATGGCGCTGCACACGGCAGTTACCTAACCTTGCGTCGTTTGGCACGCTGCCAACCTTGGTGTGCGGGGGGACATGATCCTGTGCCACCTGCTTTGTTTACCTCTTTGACCTCTTCCAACGCCGGAAAGAAAACTTCATGAACGACATTCGCCGCACCATTTTGTGGGTGATCTTTGGATTCTCCATGGTTCTTCTGTGGGACCAATGGCAAGTCCACAACGGAAACAAAGCCACCTTCTTCCCAACGCCCGCGCAGCAAGTCAAAGTTCCTGCCGATGCTGCGTCCGCCGTGCCGCAAGCGGCTGGTATACCTGCCCCTGTTGCGCCACAAGGCGTCGTGGCGGTGCCTGTGGTCGAAACACGCGCAGTGACCAAAGAACTTGTCCAAGTCGAAACAGATTTGTTCAAACTCAGCTTTGACACCGAAGGCGGCACATTGGCACGCGTGGAGTTGTTAGAGCACGAGGACGAACAAAAGCCGGGTCACAAAATTGTGTTGCTCGACGACAGCAAGGACCGCATCTACACCGCACAAACGGGTTTGATTTCGAGTGTTCCCGGCATGGCATTGCCGACACATAAATCGGTGATGACGGTGCGTCCTGGGGCGCGCAATCTCAAAGATGGCGAGAACGAGTTGTCCATCACGTTTGAATCTGCCGTACAAAGCGGTGTGAAGCTCGTCAAGACTTACACCGTTAAGCGCGGCGCCTATGACATGGCCGTCAAACACGACATCGTGAACACGAGCATGCAAGACGTGGCGCCGCAGTTGTATTTCCAGTTGGTGCGCGATGGCAATAAGCCTGCTGGTGAATCGTCGTTTTATTCCACCTTCACTGGCCCTGCGATTTACACAGAAGCCAAGAAGTATCAAAAAGTGGAATTTGCCGACATCAAAAAGAAAAAAGTTGATGTTGAAAAGCAATCTAGCACCGGCTACATCGCGATGGTGCAACATTACTTTGCTAGCGCATGGGTTTTGCCTGACGGTATGAACCGTGACATTTCCATCGATGCGGTGGACATTGGCTCAACCATGCCAGATTGCTGTTATCGCGTGACTCTCATTGCGCCTCTGGACGCTATCAAACCAGGTCAAACCAAGAGCGTGGCTGCAACCTTGTATGCCGGCCCACAAGAAGAGAAAAAACTCGAAGCGCTTTACCCAGGCTTGGAACTGGTCAAAGACTATGGTTGGCTGACAATTTTGGCCAAGCCCCTGTTTTGGTTGTTGCACCAACTCAACAACATCTTGGGTAACTGGGGCTGGTCAATCGTCAGCTTGGTGGTGCTGCTCAAAGCCGCCTTCTATTGGTTGAATGCCCACGCTTACCAAAGCATGGCCAAGATGAAAGCGATCAATCCAAAAATTATGGAAATGCGCGAACGTCTCAAAGACAATCCGCAGCAAATGCAGATGGAGATGATGAAAATCTACCGCGAGGAAAAAGTCAACCCGATGGGTGGCTGCGTCCCTATTGCGTTGCAAATTCCCGTGTTCATTGCCCTGTACTGGGTATTGTTGTCGACTGTAGAAATTCGCAACGCACCTTGGGTCGGTTGGATTCACGACCTGTCTGCGCCCGACCCTTATTTCATCTTGCCGCTGTTCATGACGCTCACCACCTTGTTGCAAACCGCATTGAACCCCGCGCCACCAGATCCCATGCAAGCCAAGATGATGTGGATCATGCCGCTGGCCTTCAGCGTGATGTTCTTCTTCTTCCCTGCCGGTTTGGTGCTGTACTGGATCACCAACAACGTGCTGTCGATTGCGCAACAATGGCTTATCAACATTCGCATGGGCGTGCCCCCGCAATTTAACTTGCCCAAGTTCTAATTTAGAAATTTGGTCAAACCAAAGCCCGCCTCCTTCATCGGTTGGCGGGTTTTTTTCTGGACAATCTAGCCATGCTTGCTCAACACGACGCGCCCATCATCGCCATTGCCACTGCTCCCGGTCGAGGCGCCGTGGGCATTGTGCGTGTGAGTGGAAAAAACCTTGGCCCCTTGGTACAGGCCTTGTGTGGCCGCACACTCAAACCGCGAGAGGCCACGTACTTGCCGTTGCCCGATGAAGCAGATGCCCCCATAGACCATGTGCTGGCGCTGCACTTTCCTGGCCCAAACAGCTATACAGGCGAAGATGTGTTGGAGTTGCAGGCACACGGGGGGCCTGTGGTGTTGCAACTCATCGTGGCACGCTGTCTAGTGGTGGCTGCAACGCTTAGCGAAAACAACAAGCCCTTGCTAGGTGGCCTGCGTCTGGCGCAGCCCGGCGAATTCACACAACGCGCGTTCTTGAACCATAAGCTAGATTTAGCCCAGGCCGAAGCCGTGGCCGATCTGATCGACGCGAGCACGGAAGCGGCCGCACGCGGTGCCAGTCGGTCATTGGCGGGCGCGTTTTCCAACGAAATTCATCAGTTGCGTGATGCGCTGATTCACTTACGCATGCTGGTGGAAGCCACGTTGGATTTTCCAGAAGAAGACATCGACTTTTTAAAGCAAGCCGATGCGCAAGGCCAGCTCACGCGACTCCAACAAAACCTTGCGCGTGTGATGGCGCAAACCAAGCAAGGCGCGCTGTTACGCGAGGGCATTCGTGTCGTCATTGCAGGCCAACCCAATGCCGGAAAAAGTTCCTTGCTCAACGCCTTGGCGGGCGCCGAGTTGGCCATCGTCACCCCCATCGCAGGCACTACACGCGATGTGGTTCAACAGACGATCCAGATTGAAGGAGTACCCCTGCATGTGGTGGACACAGCCGGTCTGCGTGAACACCCCGATGTGGATGAGGTGGAGCGCATTGGCATTGCCCGCGCTTGGGACCAAATTGGCCAAGCCGACGCCGTGCTCTTTTTGCACGACCTAACCCGCAAAGCGGATGCGGCGTATGCCGCCGCCGATGTCCAAATTGAACAAACCTTGCACAACAAGTTAGACCCTCATGTGCCCGTGTTGCACCTCTGGAACAAAGCGGATGCACACAGCGTGGCTGCGACAGCGCCCAATCAAGACAGCCAGGCGCTGGCCACACACCTCACGCTGTCCGCCAAAACAGGCGACGGCTTGCCCGCTCTGCGTCAACAGCTGCTGAACGTGGTGGGTTGGCAAGGGGGGAGTGCCGAAGGTATGTTCATGGCGCGTGAGCGCCATGTACAGGCCTTGCACGAGGTAGACGCGCACCTCATGCAGGCCAACGCCAGCCTGCAGGCCAAAGCGCCTGCGTTGGACTTGCTTGCGGAAGAACTGCGATTGGGTCAAAACGCGCTCAACACCATCACCGGCGAGTTCACCTCAGACGACTTACTCGGCGTGATCTTCTCTAGCTTTTGCATCGGCAAATAAGCCCACCCCACCGATAAAATGAGCGCATGACCCAAACCCATGCACACACGGCCAGCGCGCCCGTCGCTCAGGTGGATGACCAACGCATTTTGCAGCTGGCCCATGACACCCTCACCATCGAAGCAGACGCTGTGAGGCACTTGCGTGAAGGCCTGTCGCCAAGCTTTGTGCATGCCGTGCGTGCCATTCTCAAAGTCACTGGCCGCGTGGTCGTGATGGGCATGGGCAAGAGCGGCCATGTGGGGCGCAAGATCACCGCCACCTTGGCCTCCACCGGTACGCCGGCTATGTTTGTGCATCCTGCCGAAGCCAGCCACGGCGACTTAGGCATGGTCAAAGACACCGACCTCGTGATTGCCATTTCTAACAGCGGCGAGAGCGATGAGCTCGCGGCCATCCTTCCCGTGCTCAAGCGCCAAGGCGTGCCCTTGGTGGCGCTCACAGGCGGTGCGCAATCCACCTTGGCCAGCCACGCAGACATCGTGCTCAATACAGGCGTGCTCAAAGAGGCTTGCCCACTTAACTTGGCACCCACGGCCAGCACCACGGCTCAAATGGCGATGGGCGATGCCCTGGCTGTCGCGTTGCTTGATGCGCGTGGCTTCAAGGCGGAAGACTTTGCGCGATCACATCCAGGTGGCGCGTTAGGTCGTCGTTTGCTTACCCATGTGAGCGATGTCATGCGCAGCGGTGACGCCGTGCCAAGCGTTCTACCAACCGTGAGCTTTAGCGATTTAATGCGCGAGATGAGCGCCAAAGGTTTGGGGGCCTCGGCCATCATTGATGCGAACAAAAAAGTGTTGGGCATCTTCACGGACGGCGACTTGCGCCGCTTGATTGAAACCGGCACCGACATGCGTCAGCTCACTGCCCAGCAAGTCATGCACGCCAACCCACGCACGGTGCGCTCTAGCGCCTTGGCCGCCGAAGCGGCCGAGTTGATGGAGTTGCACCGCATTACCAGTGTCTTGGTGGTGGATGAGCAGGGCATTTTGTGTGGTGCGATCAACACCAACGATTTGATGCGTGCGAAAGTCATCTGATGAATACACAGACACCCGCCTTGAACTTTGACCCCGCGCTGCTTTTGCGTGCACAGGGCATACGCGTTGCATTTTTCGATGTGGACGGTGTGCTCACCGATGGAGGCCTGCTGTTCACTGAAAGCGGCGAAACCATCAAGCGCTTTTCGACCTTGGATGGACAGGGTTTGAAAATGCTGCACAAGGTTGGCATCACCCCCGCGGTCATCACCGGGCGCGACAGCGCGCCGTTGCGGGCGCGCTTGACAGCTTTGGGCATTACGCATGTCCGTTACGGCACAGAGGACAAGGCCCCAGCCGCCCAAGAAATTTTGAATGAGTTGGGTCTTGATTGGTCGCAAGCGGCCCACATGGGTGACGACTGGCCCGACCTCGCCGTGATGACCCGCGCCGCTTTTGCATGTGCGCCGAGCAATGCGCATATTGAAGCAAAAGCGGTCGCGCACTATGTGACGCAACGCGAGGGTGGCCACGGTGCCGCCCGTGAGTTTTGTGATTTATTGCTGGTGGCAAGCGGCCGCTATGCCGAGCTATTGCAAGGCTATCTCGGGTGAGCGCAACCCCATCTTTGTCATTGCCCATGCGCGTGCGACGTGTCTGGGACCGTTTTGCGGTCTACCTGCCTTTGTTGCTCATGGGGTTGATGGCCATGACCACCTACTGGTTGGTGCGCAACACGCCTGCAATGGCCGAAGCTCAGCTGGAAGCCGCACCACGTCATGTGCCTGACTATTTCATGCGTGATTTTTCAGTCAAGGTCTTTGGCGAAGATGGCAAACTCAAAAGCGAAATCGTGGGCCTTGAAGGACGCCACTTCCCGGACACCGACACCTTAGAAATTGACCAACCGCGCATTCGTCTCCTTGGCGCGCAAGGTCGCACCACCACGGCTGTTGCAAGACGCGGTCTGATCAATGCAGATGGTTCAGAAGTGCAGCTATTTGGACAGGCAGTGGTGATTCGTGAGGCCAACACCCATGCGCAAGGTGTCGTGTCACCACGCAGTGAATTACAAAGTGATTTTTTGCATTTGTTTGCCAACACCGAGCAGGTGCGCTCGCATTTACCCGTTGTTTTGGTGCGTGGCGCGGGTGACCGTTTTACCGCAGACGGTATGGATTACGACAATTTAGACCGCGTGATGCAACTCAAAGGGCGTGTCCACGGCACCCTTCAGCCACCGAAAGACAAAAAATAAGAGGCGTGTTAAGCGCCATGAAAAAAGGCTCCCGAGGGAGCCTTTTGATTTGCAGTGAAGCAGATCGATTAGTAGCTGCTGCCACCACCGAAACCGCCGCGACCACCACCGCCGCCGCCTTCGCGACGACCGCCGCCAGCACCGCCGCCGCCGTAGGGGCTACGGAAACCGCCGCCGCCGCCGCCGCCTTCACGACCGCCACCACCGTAGCCGCCACCACCGCCACCGAAACCGCCAGTGCGGGGAGGACGTGGCTCCATGGGACGAGCTTCGTTCACCACGAGGCTACGGCCACCCAAAGGTGCACCGTTCATGCCTTCGACGGCTGCCAAAGCTTCGGCATCGCTGCCCATCTCGACGAAACCAAAACCTTTAGAGCGGCCAGTGTCGCGCTCCATCATGACCTTGGCGCTAGTCACAGTACCGAACTGTCCGAAAGACTGCTCAAGATCGCTGTCGCGTACCGAATACGGCAAATTGCCGACGTACAGTTTATTGCCCATGAAAGGGACTCCTTAAAACACAAAAACAAAGCGATGGAGTCCCGAACCGAAACTGACCGATCACCAAATACAACCTTGTCAATGACGTGCATTCACAAGGTTGCGGCCATTATGGAGCACAAGTTGCCCAAATAACCAAGCGTTTACCTGTATTTAGTGCAATTGATGCCCGAAAAACCACAATTCCTGCGGCTTACCAGCTCACTTCCCGGTCTGGCGAGGCTGTGATTTTGTGGATTGTCAGGTCAGCCCCTTCGAATTCCTCTTCTTGGCTCAAGCGCAAACCCAGTGTCATTTTCAACACGCCGTACACCACAAAGCCGCCCACCAATGCCCACACCACGCCTAGCGCCGTGCCCGCCAATTGCGCGGTGAGGTTAATGCCGCCAAGGCCCCCCAGCGCCTGAGTGCCAAAAATACCAGCCGCAATGCCGCCCCATGTGCCGCACAAGCCATGCAAGGGCCACACGCCTAACACATCGTCAATGCGCCACTTGTTTTGTGTCAACGTGAACATCACCACAAAAATGCCACCCGCCACAGCGCCCACCACCAACGCGCCCATGGGGTGCATCAAATCAGAGCCCGCGCACACGGCCACCAAGCCCGCCAAGGGGCCGTTGTGCACAAAGCCCGGGTCGTTTTTGCCGGCAATGAGTGCTACCAAGGTGCCACCCACCATCGCCATCAACGAGTTGACCGCCACCAGGCCAGAAATCTTGTCGAGCGTTTGTGCGCTCATCACATTGAAGCCAAACCAGCCCACGATCAAAATCCATGCCCCCAAAGCGAGAAACGGAATGCTCGAGGGTGGGTGCGCCGAAATTGCGCCGTCTTTGCGGTAGCGGTTGCTACGCGCACCCAGCAACAACACGGCAGGCAACGCAACCCAACCGCCCACGGCGTGAACCACGACAGAGCCCGCGAAATCGTGGAACTCGTCGCCGGTCCATTCTTTGAGCCATGCTTGAAAGCCGAAATGCTGGTTCCAAGCAATCCCCTCAAAGAAAGGGTACACAAAGCCGACGATGACGGCAGTGGCAATCAGTTGTGGCCAAAATTTGGCGCGCTCTGCAATACCGCCAGAAATGATGGCGGGAATCGCCGCAGCAAAGGTGAGCAAGAAAAAGAACTTCACCAGCTCGTAGCCGTTTTTGTCAGCCAGCGATTCAGCGCCGATCATGAAGCTCGCGCCGTACGCGACCCCATAACCCACCACAAAGTAGGCGAGGGTGGACACACAAAAGTCCACCAAAATTTTGACCAGTGCGTTGACTTGGTTTTTACGACGAACTGTGCCCAGTTCTAAAAACGCAAAACCCGCATGCATGGCAAGCACCATGATGGCGCCGAGCAGAATGAACAAAGCATCCGCGCCCTGTTTGTGTGCATCCATAAATTTTCCTTGTCTTATTTGATTTGTTTTGGTGCGCTTTCGCGCCTGATTTTTCTATCGCACCAGATGTAAGCAAAAAATGCACCAAATTTAACGGTGTGCACGAGGTTGGGACGGTGCGCACGACGCTGGCAGTCACTACGATTCAACAATGCTGATTTCTACCCAAGTGTTTGCTTTTTTGTTGACGGCCGTTTTGTTAACCGCCACGCCTGGACCCGACAACCTCATGGTCTTGAGTGTGGGCATGTCGCGTGGCAAACGCGCTGGCATGGCATTTGGTCTGGGTTGTGCGCTCGGATGCTTGAGCCATACCGCGCTTGCTGTGGTGGGCGTCAGCGCCCTTGTAGCAGCATCGCCCGTGGCTTTTTTGCCGTTGAAAAATCACGGGTGGCGTGTATTTGGCTTGCTTGGTTATTTTGCGGGCAGTGTCGGCCTGTGGCTGGACCGTCTGGCTGGCTGCGTGTTTATTGGGCTGGGCATTCGAATCATGGTGGCCTACTGAGGCTAAAAACGCGCACGGTAGGATCAGGCGATGGACGCTTTTTTGATCTCAACTGGCATTGTCGCCCTCGCCGAAATGGGCGACAAGACACAACTTTTATCGCTCGTGTTGGCCGCACGTTTTCGCAAGCCTTGGCCCATTGTGTGGGGCATTTTGGTGGCTACCTTGGCCAACCATGCGTTGGCGGGTGGGTTAGGTGCATGGGTGACTAGCCTCATGGGCCCGACGGTGTTGCGTTGGGTCTTGGGGGCATCGTTCCTGGCCATGGCTGCATGGATGCTGGTGCCTGACCAGTTGGACGACGATGACGCCAATGTGCAGCCCAAGTTTGGTGTGTTTGGCACCACGGTCATTGCCTTTTTCTTGGCTGAAATGGGCGACAAAACACAAATCGCCACGGTCATGTTGGCGGCTGAATACCAGTCGTGGTTGTGGGTGGTGGCGGGCACCACCTTGGGCATGATGTTAGCCAACGCGCCTGTGGTGTGGTTTGGCGAGCGCATCACGCGTTTGGTGCCGCTGACTTGGGTACACCGCATCAGCGCAGCTGTGTTTGTGGTGCTGGGGTTCTTGGTGTGGTTTGGCAGCGAAGCGCCAGACACACACGACAAGCCGCATGAGGTCGCTGCAGAAGTGGTCGCACCCAGCGAACCCGCTTCTGCCGCATCCAACTGAGTTATTTGGCGATCACGCGAACCATCTCTAAACACTTGTTGGAGTAGCCCCACTCGTTGTCATACCAACTGACGATTTTGATGAAGGTGCCATCCAAGGCCAAGCCAGCGTCTGCGTCAAACACCGAGGTGCAAGGCTCGCCACGGAAGTCGGTGGACACTACTTTTTCATCGGTGTAGCCCAGCACGCCTTTGAGCGCGCCAAGACTCTGGGCTTTCATCTCGGCACAAATTTCTTTGTACGTGGCTTCGCTGTTGAGCTCCACGGTCAAGTCCACCACAGACACATCCGACGTGGGCACGCGAAAGGCCATGCCCGTGAGCCTGCCTTTGATTTCTGGAATCACCACGCCCACCGCCTTGGCTGCGCCCGTGCTAGATGGGATGATGTTTTCCAAAATGCTACGGCCACCGCGCCAGTCTTTGTTGCTCGGGCCATCGACGGTTTTTTGAGTGGCCGTGGTGGCATGCACGGTGGTCATGAGGCCGCGCTTGATGCCCCACTTGTCGTTCAACACTTTGGCCACAGGGGCCAGGCAGTTGGTGGTGCAAGAGGCGTTAGAGACGATGGCTTGGCCCGCGTAGCTGCCGTGGTTCACCCCGTACACAAACATTGGGGTGTCATCTTTGGATGGCGCGGAGAGCAGTACTTTCTTGGCGCCTGCGGCCAAATGTTTTTCAGCCGTGGCTTGGTCCAGGAACAGGCCGGTAGCCTCGACCACCACATCGGCGCCGATCTCGTTCCACTTCAAAGCCGCCGGATCGCGCTCTTGGGTGAGGCGAATCTTTTTGCCGTTCACCACCAAGTGACCGCCGTCGACAGACACCTCGCCTTGGAAGCGCCCGTGCACGCTGTCGAACTTGAGCATGTAGGCCAGATAGTCGGGCTCTAACAGGTCGTTGATGCCAACCACTTCGATGTCATTGAAGTTTTGAATCGCGGCGCGAAACACCATGCGTCCGATGCGGCCAAAGCCGTTGATGCCGATTTTGATAGTCATGTCAGTCTCCTTGAAGGCTAGATTCTATGAAACTTTGTTACATGATTTCAACCGTATTTGTGTATTTTTTTTACTTGCGCGTCGAAAAAAAAAGCGCCCGAGGGCGCTTTTGATGGGTGGGACCGGAAAGAATTACTTCTTCTTGGCCACCACGCGAACCATTTCAAGGCACTGTTTGGCGTAACCCCACTCGTTGTCGTACCAAGCAACGATCTTGACGAAGTTCTTGTCCAAGGCGATGCCGGCGGTGGCGTCAAACACCGAGGCACATGATTCACCACGGAAGTCGGTGGACACCACTTTTTCGTCGGTGTAGCCCAACACGCCTTTGAGGGCGCCTTCGCTTTGTGCTTTCATTTCAGCGCAAATCTCGGCGTAGCTGGCTTCGTTTGTCAACTCGACCGTCAAGTCAACCACAGACACGTCAGAAGTGGGCACGCGAAAGGCCATGCCGGTGATCTTGCCCTTGATTTCAGGAATCACCACGCCCACCGCTTTGGCTGCGCCCGTGCTAGACGGAATGATGTTTTCCAAAATGCCGCGGCCACCGCGCCAGTCTTTGCGTGACGAACTGTCCACCGTGGCTTGGCTGGCTGTGGCGGCATGCACGGTGGTCATCAAACCGCGCTTGATGCCCCATTTGTCGTTCAACACTTTGACGACAGGCGCCAAGCAATTGGTGGTGCAAGACGCGTTGGACACGATGGCTTCGCCGGCGTATTTTTTGTGGTTCACGCCATACACAAACATGGGAATGCTGTCTTTGGATGGGGCAGAAATCACCACTTTTTTAGCGCCCGCTGCGATGTGCATTTGGCTGGTGGGCTCGGTCAGGTAGTGGCCCGTGCATTCCAGTACGGTGTGCACGCCCATCTCGCCCCATTGCAAGTTGTGCGCGTCGCGCTCGTGAGAGAGCTTGATTTTTTTACCGTTGACGATCAGGGCGTCTTCGGTGTGCTCCACCGTGCCATCAAAGCGGCCGTGCACGCTGTCGTACTTGAGCATGTAGGCCAAGTAGTCAGAAGGCTTTGGGTCGTTGATGCCGACGATTTGGATATCGGTGTAGCCGTGCATCAACGCCGCGCGCAAAGCCAAGCGACCGATACGGCCGAAACCGTTAATACCAAGTTTGATGGTCATGTGAATGCCTCAGGAGGAAGTTAAAAACTTGTGTGGTTCAAGCCTGCTTTTGCAGCGCAGCTTGCACCGTGTCGGCCACGTTTTCAGGCGTGAAACCAAAGTGTTTGAACAAAACAGGAGCGGGGGCAGACTCACCGTAGGTGTCGATGCCGACCACGGCGGACACGCCATATTTCCACCAGCCGTCGGTCGAGCCCATTTCAACCGCAATGCGGGGCACGCCTGCGGGCAGTACGGCCGCTTTGTAGGCCACGCTTTGGCGGTCAAAGGTGGTGGTGCTAGGCACAGACACCACGCGTACGGCGATCTTGCGTTCAGCCAACAAGGCTTGCGCTTTCATGGCCAGTTGCACTTCAGAGCCGGTGGCCAAGATGACGGCTTGCGCCTTTTTCTTGAGGCCCACTTCGCTCGGCTCGGCCAACACATAAGCGCCTTTGTTGATGGCGTCGAGGCCCGAAATGTCGCCAGCGGTTTTGTGTGGGGCGGCATCGCCTTTTGGCAAATACGGCAGGTTTTGGCGGCTCAGCAACAGCGCAGTTGGGCGGCTGGTGTTTTGCAAAGCCACGGCCCAAGCCACAGCGGTTTCGGCTGTGTCGGCGGGACGCCACACGTCGAGGTTTGGAATCAAACGCAACGAAGCGGCGTGCTCGATGGATTGGTGGGTCGGGCCGTCTTCGCCCAAGCCAATGGAGTCGTGGGTGAACACATGCACCACGCGTTGCTTCATCAACGCGGCCATGCGAATGGCGTTGCGTGAGTAATCGCTGAAGGTCAGGAACGTGCCGCCGTAGGGGATGAAACCACCGTGCAAAGCCACGCCGTTCATGATGGCGGCCATGCCGAATTCGCGCACGCCGTAGTTGATATGGCGGCCGCCTTGGCCTGCTTCGTTTTTCACCACATGGCCTGCGGCGTCAAAGCGCAGGTTGGGTGTGGACTTGGTGTTGGTCAGGTTAGAGCCGGTCAAGTCGGCGCTGCCGCCCAAGAGTTCGGGCAAGGCGGCAGTGAAGTGCTCGAGGGCCAATTGGCTGGCTTTGCGGCTGGCCACGGTTTCGGCTTTGGTGTGGGCGCCGATGACGGTGTCCACCACGGTTTGTGCAAAGTTCTTAGGCAACTCGCCCGCCATGCGGCGCAGCAGTTCTTTGGCCAAGGCTGGGTGTGCGGCTTTGTAGGCGGCGAATGTGGTTTTCCACTCGGCTTCTTGCGCCTTGCCTTTGGCGGCGGCGTTCCAATCGGCGTACACCTCTTTGGGCATTTCAAACGGTGCGTGGTTCCACCCGATGGCGGCGCGTGTCAGTGCAATTTCGTCGGCGCCCAAAGGTTCGCCGTGGGCTTTGGCCGTGTCCGCACGGTTGGGGCTGCCTTTGCCGATGCTGGTTTTACACACAATGAGCGTGGGCTTGTCAGTGCTGAGTTTGGCTGACGCGATGGCTTGGCTCACCACCGCGGCGTCGTGGCCGTTGATGGGGCCAATCACGTTCCAGCCGTAGGCTTTGAAGCGCTCGGGCGTGTTGTCGGCAAACCAAGGGGCCACTTGGCCGTCGATGGAAATACCGTTGTCGTCGTACAAGGCAATGAGCTTGTTCAACTTCCATGCGCCTGCGAGTGAGCAAGCTTCGTGGCTGATGCCTTCCATCAAGCATCCATCGCCCATGAAGGCGTAGGTGTGGTGGTCGACCACGTTGTGGCCATCACGGTTGAATTCAGACGCCAACAATTTTTCGGCCAGCGCCATGCCCACCGCGTTGGTGATGCCTTGGCCCAAGGGGCCGGTGGTGGTTTCCACGCCAGGCGTCACGCCCACTTCAGGATGACCGGCGGTTTTGCTGTGCAGCACGCGGAAGTTTTTCAACTCGTCCATCGGCAAGTCGTAACCGGTGAGGTGCAACAAGGCGTAAATCAACATCGAGCCGTGGCCGTTGGACAGCACAAAGCGGTCGCGGTTCAACCAATGGGGGTTCTTGGGGTTGTGACGCAGGTGGTCGCCCCACAAGGCGACGGCCATGTCGGCCATGCCCATGGGCGCGCCGGGGTGTCC
>CANFZT010000037.1 GCA_947451565.1 Comamonadaceae bacterium
ATGTTGAGCCCAGGTTGGGTGGCGCGTGTGGCATCAGCTTGTGCAAACCATTGCGACAAAGCTTTGCCGCTGACACGCCACACCTCCAGCGCACGCGAGATGCGCTGGGCATCGTTGGGGGCCAAGCGTGCAGCGGTGATGGCGTCGACCTTGGCTAACTCGGCATGCATGGCAGGCCAGCCCAAAGCGAGTGCTTGTTGTTCAATCTCTGCGCGCAGCTCGGGTTGGGCGGTGGGTAAGTCGTCAATGCCATCGCGCAAGGCTTTGAGGTAAAGCATGGTGCCGCCCACCAACAGCGGCAGCTTGCCGCGTGCGCGTATGTCGGCCATCAAGCGGCCAGCATCGCGCGCAAATTCAGCCGCGCTGTAGGCTTGCAATGGATCGCGAATGTCAATCAGGTGGTGGGGTACTTGTGCGAGTTCATCTGCACTGGGTTTGGCGGTGCCAATGTCCATGCCTCGATAGACCAGGGCTGAGTCCACACTGATGATTTCAATGGGCCACTGTCGTGCCATGGCCAAAGCTGCGGCAGTTTTACCGCTGGCAGTGGGGCCCACCAAAGCGATGGCGTCGACCGTCCACCCAAGTGCGCAGCTTGAGGTGTCAGTCACGCGGGCCTCCACGACGCAGCACGAGCAACCAAGCGGAGAGTGCCGTGATGACCGACCAAAATGCAATGCTCTGCGCCATGGGGAGTGCCGAACCGTCTTTTGCTACGCCCAGCCAAAGACCCGTGGCAAATGCTGTGGCCATCATCAAGAACCCACCCAAGGCCGAGGCGGCCCCAGCTGCTTTGGGGAACGGCCCCACAGCCCCGCTTTGACCGCAAGACTGGTGAATGCTATGCGCCAAGATGAACAAATAAAACGGGCCCATCAAGCTCAGCACGCTTTGCCAACCCAGCCAAGCATGGATGGCCATCAAGCCACCCCCCACCAAGCTAAACACACCGCCAATCGCAACCGTGTATGTCACGCCAAAACGTGCCAACAAACGCCGACACAGCACGGTGCCTAGCAAATATGTGAAAGACATTGAAAACAGCAGCAATCCATATTCCCAACGCGCCAGACCTAACAAATCGATGAAGACAAATGCAGAAGAAGCTAAGAAAGTGAATAAGCCACCATAAGAGCCAATGGATACACAAGAGAACGCCACGAAAGTGGGGTGGCGAAGAATCTGCCACCACGTTTTTGCCAAAACCTTGACCTGCAGCGCGTGTGGATTCTTCCGGTGCACGGTTTCCTTGAAAAGCAATGCAACCATGACCCAAGTAATTGCCCCAAAGCTCATCACCAAACTCAAAGCAGCATGCCAACTCCATAGGTCTGTCAGCAAGCTGCCCAAAGGTGCGCTGCTACAAGCTAAGAAGCCCAAGCCGGTGAGGGCTTTGGACATCACGCCGGCCCCCGCTTCTGGTGTGTAAAGGTCTCGCACAATGGCGCGCGCGCACATCACCACAGCGCCCATGGCGGCACCTTGCAGGGCGCGCCACACGATCAACTCTTGCATGCTGCTGGCCATGACGCAGCCAAGTCCAGCCATGGTGAAAGCGCCAAGCCCCCACAACAAAATAGGGCGACGACCAAACCGGTCAGACAGAGGGCCCCAAACCAACTGCGAGGTGCCAAATGCCAACAGCAACGCGCTGAGGGTCAGTTGTACGTGTGAAAGCTCTGCGCCAAATTCGCTTTTGATCGCAGGGAGTGCAGGCAAATACAAATCGGTGGCAACAGGCTGAATGCCCAGCAGCATCGACAGCAAAACAATGATGACGGTGTTGGACATCAGCGGCCGCGTAGGAAGAGGGCGTCGAGTTCACGCATCGTCAGTTGTCGCCAAGTGGGGCGCCCATGGTTGCATTGGTCTGAGCGCTCGGTCACTTCCATTTGGCGGAGCAAACCGTTCATCTCGTCCAGCGTGAGTTTGCGGTTGGCTCGCACAGCACCGTGGCAGGCCATGGTGGCCAGCAGCTCGTTGCGTGCGCGTTGCACCACGGTGCTCGCATCGTGTTGAGACAGCTCCGCCAATACGCTGCGAGCCAGTGCCACCGCATCGCCTTGCGCCAAAGTGCTGGGTACGGCACGCACGGCCAAGGTTTTGCTCGACAGTGTGGAGATTTCTAAGCCCAACGCTTGCAGCGCTTCGGCGCAAGCCTCGGCCGTGGCCACTTCTTGCGCTGTTGCGGGAAAGGTGGCTGGGATGAGCAGGGGTTGACTGCTGATGCGCTGCGCGTCTATTTGTGTTTTGAGTTGCTCATACACGATGCGTTCGTGTGCCGCATGCATGTCGACCAGCACCAAACCCTGGGCGTTCTCAGCCAAGATGTACACACCATGCAGCTGTGCAATGGCTTTGCCTAAGGGCCAAGTTTCGGGCGCAGCATCTTGTAACGAAGGCGCTGGCGTGTTGGCCGCGCTGAATGCGCTGGGCGCAAAGCTTTGCGCCGTTTGTTCTTCAGCCGCCAAGTGGGTGGGAGGTGTCGGTTGCCACAGGGCCCCCACATCTGACACACGCGTGCCCGCCAGCGGCATGGCCGCTTGTTGCCAATGGGCATTGGGCCAGGCCGGCGCAGCAGGCGGGACAAGTGATGTGCCAACCATCGGCAGCTCGTGGTTTTCTAGCGCATGGGCCATCAGCATGTTGGCGCGTGGCACAGCCAACGCGTTTTCCACTGCGTGGCGTACCGCTTGGTGTACTTCACGCCCATCACGAAAGCGCACTTCAATCTTGGTCGGATGCACATTCACATCCACACGCGTCGGGTCAATCTCGACGTACAGCGCATAGATGGGTTGACGGTGGCCGTGCAACACATCTTCATAGGCGCTACGTGCCGCGTGTGTGATGACCTTGTCACGCACATAACGACCGTTCACATAGGCAAATTGGTGGTCGGCGCGTGAACGCGCAGCGTCTGGAATGCCAGCACGCCCCACCACGGTGACATGGCCTGATTGGTAATGCACCGCCACTGAGTTTTGTAAAAAGTCGTCACCCAGCACATCGGCCAAGCGGCGGTCAAGAGCGCGCTGGTAGTGAAGTTGGCGGTCTTCGCCTGATGTCGCGTCGACCGTTTGGGAGCGCCATTGCTCAACCAATTTTCCCTCGTGCCAAATGGCAAAGCCCACCTCAGGGCGGGTGAGGGCATGGCGCCGCACAGCTTCTACGCAGTGGGCCAGTTCGGTGTTGTCGGTCTTTAAAAACTTGCGGCGGGCCGGTGTGCTGTAAAAAAGCTCTTTCACTTCCACCGTGGTGCCTTGTGCGCGTGCGGCGGGTTGCAGTTCGCCGGTGCGACCATCGAGCAGCATGGCGCTGTCTTGTGCAGCGGTGCGTGACAGCACCGACAACTCCGACACCGATTGAATGGCGGCCAACGCCTCGCCACGAAAGCCCATGGTGCCCACCGATTCGAGTTCGGTCAGGCTGGTGATTTTGCTGGTGGCATGGCGCTTCAAGGCCACAGGCAATTCGGTGGCAGGAATGCCCACACCGTTGTCTTCCACACTGATGAGGCGCACGCCACCCGCGAGCAAGCGCAGGGTGATTTGCGTGGCGCCTGCGTCTAGCGCGTTGTCCACCAATTCACGCACCACAGAGGCCGGACGTTCGACCACTTCGCCTGCAGCAATTTGGCTGATGAGTTCGTCTGGGAGTTCGCGGATGGCGCGTGGGGGTTGGGTAGCAGGGTGCACGAGGCTATTTTAGAGGCAGGGATAATGCAGCCTATGGAACTCATTACCTTCTTGATCGATTTCATCCTGCATATTGACCGTTATTTGGAAGCCTTTGTGCAAGCTAATGGCACTTGGGTCTATGTCTTGCTGTTCCTCATTATCTTTGTGGAGACCGGTTTGGTGGTCATGCCCTTTTTGCCCGGTGACTCGTTGCTATTCGTGGTGGGCGCCATGTGTGGGGTGGGCTTGATGGACTACGGCTTGTCGGTTGCCTTGCTGCTGACCGCTGCAGTAGCTGGCAACCAAACCAATTACACAATAGGCCGCTTTTTTGGACCGAAGGTGTTTGCATGGGAAGACTCCAAGTTTTTCAACCGTCGCGCCTTTGACCAAGCCCATGCGTTTTACGAGCGATACGGTGGCGTGACCTTGGTGGCCGCACGTTTTATGCCTTTTGTACGAACCTTTGCACCTTTTGTGGCGGGTGTAGCGCAAATGACGCGACGCAAATTCACCTTTTTTGACATCACAGGCGGTGCTTTGTGGGTGGGCGGCATCGTCACGGCGGGCTACTTTTTTGGCAACATGCCTTGGGTTAAGGCCAACCTCGAAAAAATCATCTGGGGTTTGATTTTGGTGCCCAGTGCTTTGGCGGCTTACGGTTCGTGGAAGGCGTCACGCGGCTCGGAATCAGACCCTCATTAAAAGCCTCGTTCGGCGCGGCGTATGTCGCGCAGCATGAACAAATACAAGCTCTCGACTTTCTCGCGCGCCCAAGGTGTTTTGCGTAAGAATTTGAGGCTAGAGCCCACACTTGGATCGTGCGTGAAACAACGGATATGGATGCGCTCGCCTAAGCCTTCCCAGCCGTAGTAATCAGCCAGCTCGGTGACAATTTTCTCCAGCGTCATGCCGTGCAGCGGGTTTTTAGGTTGATCCGGTATGGCGTTCATGGTGCGATGTGTCTCAGATGTGAGATGACCTCAAGTAAACGAGCGATCTCCTCATCTGTGGTGGTGATGTGAGGTGAAATGCGCGCGATCTCTGTCAATCCGCGTGCTTGCATGTCTAGCGGCGTGAAGGCAATACCATTCAACGCAATTTCGATGTGTTGCTGCCTGAGGTATGCGCGCACCTCGTGCGCCGAAAGATGGTCAACTGTGAAGGCAATCAAACCTGAATGCTCGGTACCCAAGTCCTGATTTTGGACATGGGGCATGTCCTTCAGGTGGGTGCGAATGACGTGTGCTTTTTTTCGCACGATGTTTTGAATGTCATCGAGACCCACAGACAGCGCCTCATGGATTGCCTGTCCCAAACCTAAGCGGGCTGCCACATTGGCCTCAGAGGTTTCGAAGCGTTTGGCATCGTCGCGCAGCAGATAGTTGCCATGCGTCAGTGGCGCTGAAAAGTGGTCCACGGCAGTAGGCCGGAGTTGCGACAGAAAACCTTGACGGACATACAACAAGCCTGTGCCACGCGGGCCGCGTAACCACTTTCTTCCAGGTGTGGTGAGAACATCGCAGTTCAGCGCTCGCACGTCGACGGGCATTTGCCCGACAGCTTGTGCGGCATCTAAGAAAAAAGGAATGTTTGCTGCACGCGCTAAAGCCCCGATCTGTTGCGCCGGTTGTATGAGGCCGCCATTGGCAGGAAGCCAGGTGAGAGAAATCAAGCGCACTCGTTTGTCGAGCATAGCGGCCAATTGCTTTAAGCACACCTCCCCCGAAGAGGCACAAGGCATGGTTTCAAGGCTGGCACCATCGCGTTGGGCGATGTGTGTCAATGCGGCGTAGTTGCCACCCCATTCACTGCGCCCGACCAAGATGCGGTCACCCGCCTGAAAGTGCAGGCAATTCATCACGTCACGCCATCCGCGCGAGTGGCTGTCAGTCAGCGCGATTTCATTCAGATCACAACCAAGTAACTGCGCTGCTGCGCTGTATACCGCATGCAGTGCCTCGTGTTGCTGTTCTGCGGCTTCATAACCACCTAAGCGCATTTCTCGTTGAAGGTGTGCCACGGTGGCATTAAACACCGAGGCCGGCATGAGCGAAGCCCCTGCATGGTTGAAGTAGGCCAAGGGCTGTGCGTTCATCTTAGGTGTTGCGTGTGCGTGCCAATGGCGGGTTGCGCGAGAAGTAGCGTTCAATGCTTTTCATCAACGCACTGGCCAGTTCGTTTTGGTAGCTGTCGCTGATCAAGCGTGCTTCTTCGTCCGGGTTGCTGATGAAGGCGGTTTCCACCAGCACGCTTGGAATATCGGGGGCTTTGAGCACGGCAAAACCTGCTTGTTCCACATGCGTTTTATGCAATTTTCCAATGCGGCGAATTTGCCCCAGCATCTCACCCCCGAGTTTCAAGCTGTCGTTGATTTGTGCGGTGGTGCTCATGTCGAGCAGTGCGCGCTGCACGGCTGCGTCTTGAGTTTTGATGTTGAGTCCACCCACCAAATCCGCGCGGTTTTCTTGCTTAGCCATCCACCGTGCTTGCGCGCTGGATGCCGCGCCTTGGCTAAGTGCAAACACACTGGCACCACGCGCATCGGGCGTCATGAAGGCATCGGCATGGATGCTCACAAACAAATCGGCTTGGACTCGGCGTGCTTTTTCTACGCGTTGGTTGAGCGGCACAAAGAAGTCGGCATCGCGTGTGAGGTAGGCCCGCATGGGCAAGTTGCCATGCTTGGTTTTGATGATGGTGCTGTTGATGCGCTCGCGCATGCGGCGGGCAATTTGCAACACCACATCTTTTTCTTTGGTGCCGCGCGGGCCAATCGCGCCTGGGTCTTCACCCCCATGGCCGGGGTCGAGCGCCACGATGATGTAGCGCTCGCCATCTGACGGTTGAGACGTCACAGAGGCGGCAGTAGTGATGGGGGCTGAAGCGGCTGAGGCAGGGGCTTCGGCAGTCGGTATTTCTGGTTTGCGATTCTGATGGGTCATCAAATCACCCACCGGATCGGCATGTGTGCCTAGTCTGGAGGCCGGTGGCGGCGTAGGTGTGGCGGTCATGGAGGGAGCGTTGAACGCCGTGCCGCCTTTGAGCTTGTCTACGATCAAGGCTTCCAGTGGGTCGGCCACATCAGACGGGTAGAGGTCGAGCACCAAACGGTGTTGGTATTGGGTGTTGCCAGTTTTCACGGGCAGCAGGTTGAACACCTGTGGTTTCACCATTTGGCGCAGGTCCAGCACCAAGCGCACGGTTTTGTTGGCGTATTGGCCCACGCGCACGCCCGTGATGTAGGGGTCGTCCGAGCGCACTTTGCCTACGAGTTCTTTGAGGGCAGGGTTGAGTTCGATGCCTTCAATGTCCACCGCCAAGCGCGGTGGGTTGGCCACAAAAATGGGCACAGTTTTGAGAGCTGTGTCGCTTTCAATCGTCACCCGCGTGTAGGCGGCGGCTGGCCACACCCGCACGGCCACGATGCTGGCACCCCAAGCAATGTCGGCGGTGCCGAGCAGCAAGGCGAGCGAACCGCCTTGTAAAAGGCTGCGACGTTGGATGCCGGTGGGCTGCGTCATGCCAGTAGCGCCTGTCCGCGCGGGGTGAGGGCGTTGATTTGCACTTGGCGCTGCTCGTCCTCATCCACTTCGATATGGAGTTCTAGGTCGGGCGTGGGCATCACGCCTGCGGCGTTTTGTGGCCATTCGCACAGCTTCAAGCCCACGCTGGCGAAGATGTCACGAAAGCCCGCGTCTTCCCATTCGCGTGGATCGCTGAAACGGTAAAAGTCAAAATGCCACACCTCGCCTGCGGCCACGGAATAGGGCTCAACCACCGCATAGGTGGGGCTTTTGATGCGGCCCGTCACGCCCAAAGCGTGCAGGAGGTGACGCACAAAGGTGGTTTTGCCTGCGCCCAGGTCGCCATGCAAGGCGATGCAGGCGTTCAAGTTGGCGCGTGTCAAAGCCCCGGCCAGCTGCATGGCAAACGCGGCAGTGGCGGCTTCATCGGGCCAAACCAGAGTTTTTACAATGGGCAAATTATTCAAAGGTGTCCGTTGTCAATCGATTACAAATTGTTGCTCGCACAAATTCAAGTTTTAGGTGAAACACTGGGATTTTCTCAAATTGCGGTGGCCCCTTTGGATTTGTCTTCGGCCGAGCCGCATTTACATCATTGGCTAGCCCAAAACTTCCATGGCAGCATGGACTATATGGCCCGCCACGGCATGAAGCGGGCACGTCCTGCCGAATTGGTGCCCGGTACCCTGAGCGTGCTGACCGCCCGCATGAACTACCTGCCGCGCGACACTGCCCAGGGGTGGCAAGACCTTGAATGGCAAAGATTGCGTAATCCGAATGAGGCGGTGGTGTCGGTCTACGCCAGAGGGCGCGACTACCACAAGGTACTGCGTAACCGGCTTGACACACTGGCCCAGCAAATTGACGCCTTGCTGGTTGAGACCTTGAAGCCCAACGGCTTTGAATACCGTGCCTTCACCGATTCGGCCCCTGTGCTGGAGGCCGAGCTGGCCACGCGCAGCGGCCAAGGCTGGCGCGGCAAACACAGCTTGGTGCTGAACCGCGAAGCAGGCTCGATGTTTTTCTTGGGCGAGATTTTTCTGAATGTGGCTTTGCCTGCGTCTGAACCCACCAGCGCGCACTGCGGCCAATGCACCGCTTGCATCGACGTGTGCCCCACGCAAGCTATTCTTGAGCCGGGTTTGGTGGATGCACGCCGTTGCATTTCGTATTTGACGATTGAGCACGAGGGGGTCATTGATGTGGCGTTGCGCCCATTGATGGGCAACCACATCTACGGTTGCGACGACTGCCAGCTGATCTGCCCTTGGAACAAGTTTGCACAAAGCTCCACCTTGCCCGACTTTGATGTGCGTGCGGGTTTGGTCGGCCAAGACATGACGCGTTTGTTGGGCTGGACTGAGGCAGAGTTCTTGCGTTACACCGAGGGCAGCCCGATTCGTCGGATTGGTCATGTGCGCTGGTTGCGCAACCTGGCCGTGGCGGCTGGCAATGCCTTACGGTTTTCAGATGACGTAGCCTTGCGCCAAGCACTGCAAGCACACCTAGCGCATCAGAGCGAAGTCGTGCGTGAGCATGTGAAGTGGGCTTTGGCTGATTAGCCGCACAGAGGTGGCAGCTCCCAAGCTGGATGTCTGTCAATCGCTCATGGTTGAAGCGGGCAGGAACGGTAAATCGCGCACACGCACTTTGGTCAGTTTGAACCAAGCATTGGCCAGTGCGGGGGCAAAGGTGGGTACGCCCAATTCACCCACGCCGCCGATGGATCGGTTTCTGTCGATGCCGCCAGCAATGATGGTCACGTTGACCTCAGGGGCTTCATTGAGCAATGTGACCCTGTTCTTGTTGAAATTGGCGGCCTGCGCTGCACCCTTGATGAAGGTTTGTTGTCCATAAAGTGCCGCGTTCATCCCATGAATCACCCCGCCCATGAGTTGCGCTTTCACTTGGTCGGGATTGACGCAAATGCCGCAATCAATCGCGATCCAGACTCGGGTAACGATGGGTTTGCCATTGGCGTTCGTTTTCACTTCCACGACTTGCGCACTGATGCTGTTGAACGCTGCACCTATGGCAATCCCTTTGGCTGTTCCGGCTGGACCGACTGAACTCCAACTTGACGCATTGGCGGCCGCCTCGAGAACTGCGATCCAACGTGGATCGCTGAGTTGGTTGCGACGGAACAGGTAGGAATCCACGCCAGCGGCGGTGGCGGCTTCGTCTATGGCTGACTCGACAGCGAAGGTGTTGATGGATGCACCTACTGAGCGCCAGAAGCCGACAGGAATTGGCGATCCATGCATGACATATTCGGTCAGGCGCGCGCCAAAGTTGTAGGGCAGATCTTGTGAGGCTTCATAAGCTTGGCTATCGCCCTTGGCCGTCAGTGTGGAGCCTCGTTGTGACAAGATCGAGGGCGATACATTGCGGTAGACCCATCCATTGATGTAGGCACCAGTGAGGCCTGCTTGCACGCGCACGGCGGCCATCGGGCGGTAAAAGTCGTGCGTGAAATCTTCTTCGCGTGGCCACATCAATTTGACTGGACGGTTGATCGCCATCGCCACCTGGATGGCTTGGCTGATGAAGTCCATCTCGATTTTTCGACCCAAACCACCGCCCAAAAAGGTGGTGTTCACAGTGATTTTGTCGGCAGCAAGGCCTGTGAGCGCGATGGCCAGTGTCAGGACCGATTTAGCAGCTTGCGTGGGGGCCCATATTTCGCAAGAAACACCAGCCACATAGTTCACCGTACAGTTGAGCACTTCCATGCAGGCATGCGAAACGTAAGGCAAGGTGTAGGTCAAATCCAGCTTTTTAAGGGATGCGCTGATGTTGGTGACGGGAGTTCCAACGCTCTCGACCGTGTAGAGCGTGCCAGGGACATTGGAGCCAGCATAAGGTACGCCAGTTCTGAGCAGGTTCAAGGCATCCGCTTTGAACTGCGTTGTATTCAACGTTGCCACGTTAGAGGGCAGTGTCCAAGTGGGTTTGAGCCCTCTGGCCATGCGCATGGCATCCCATGTGTTGGTGGCTACAACAGCCACTGCATTGACGTTGCCTACGGCATCAAGTCCACGCGCAGCAGCTGCCACGACACGGGTTGCTACAACCGCCAAAGCGCCTGCGGGCTTAGTGGGGGTGCTGCTGAGAACACCACCATAAGTGGGGCAGTGTTTGATGACGGCATAAACCATATTGGGGACACGCACATCAATGCCGTAGATGGCGCTGCCATCTACTTTGAGGGGAATATCCTGACGTGGTACCGATTTGCCGATGTATTTCAACGAGGCGCTGGGCACCAGTTCTGCACTGGAGGGCACGGGCAGCAACGCAGCTCCAGTTGCCACTTGCCCATAGGTGCGTTGTTGACCGTTGCTGCCGTTGATGACGACGCCATTGACAACGCTGTAGTTGCTTCGGTTGGTATCGCCGATGCTGGTCATGGCGGCTGAGATCAACATCTCGCGTGCGGCTGCACCTGCATCGCGTACTTTCCAAAAATAGTTTTTGATCATGCCGCTGCCGGCAGTCGTAATCGAGGCTCCGATGGGGGCCGGAACAGTCAAATTGGGTTTACCTGTGACCACTTTCACTCGGGCTGGATCGACCATGAGTTCTTCACACAATGCAGATGCCAACGCTTGGGCCGAGCCTTGGCCCATATCGGCAGTTCCCACCGCTAACGTGATGCTGTTGTCATCAGCCACGTTGAGCCAAAGTGTGACCTGTGTATTGCTGACTGCAGCTTGGGCCTCAGGGGGTGCGGAACCAAATCCCACCACCAAGCCTGTGGCCATTGCTGTCGAACTTGCTAGGAAGTCACGGCGGCTGGGTTTGCTGAGCGTGCTGGCGCTGGACATAAGGCTGGAAATGTTATGCATGTGGTTACTCCTCAAAGTCCAGTCACTGCTTTTTTCATCCGCTGATAGGTCCCACACACACAGATGTTTTTGATTTCTTTGGCGATTTCTGAACCGTGCTTGCCGTGGTTGACGAGGCTCGCGACTTTCATGAGCACCCCCGATTGGCAATAGCCGCATTGGGGGACCTGATTGTTGATCCAAGCCACTTGGGCAGGGTGAGATTTGTTGGGAGATAAGCCTTCAATGGTGGTGATTTGCTTGCTAGCCGCCGATGAAACGCTGATGTCGCAGGATTTTTCGGGCTCCCCATTTACCCAAACGGTGCATGCCCCGCAGATTTCAATGCCGCAACCATATTTGGTACCTGTCAGCCCTAATTCGTCGCGCAGCACCCATAGCAATGGCATGTCACCGCTAGAAACGGTCACGTTATATACTTTGTTATTAACATTTAGGTTGTAACTGGGCATCTCAATCTCCTTTACCTTTACTGCACTCTAAATTGGATGCAGGCTGATCTGTTTGATTTATATCAATATTCGAAGCCTAAAGCAGGTCAATAGATCAGCGTCAGCGCCTCATCTGTTGTGCCACCGCCTGCCCCAACTCAATCACTACCATCGCGTAGTAGCTGCTCCAGTTGTAACGGGTGACCACATAAAAGTTGTCGGTACCTGCCACGTAGCTGGGTGCATCGTCGCCGTTGAACAACTCCACCAAAGCCAGTGGGCCGTTGTGCTTTTGCGCTTGCTCATCCAGCACCGCACCTTTGGCGGTGAAGTTGCTCACACTGAACGAGGGCAAGATGTCGGGTGCCAAAAGCGTAGGTTTGTCTACGCGTGCTTCGTCAAAGCCCACGGGGTAGTGCGTGGGCATGCCGGTTTGCCAGCCGAAGGCTTTGAAGTAATTGGCCACCGAGCCAATCGCGTCTACAGGGCTGTTGCGTAAATCAATGCGGCCATCGCCATCAAAGTCCACTGCAAATTTGGCCACGCTCGACGGCATGAACTGCGGCCAACCCATGGCTCCTGCAAAGCTGCCTGTGGCGCTGGCGTCGTCTTGGCTGTTGGCTTGTACCAAGAAGTGGCCCAGCTCTGATTTGAAAAACGCTTGACGCTCGACGGCGCGGGGGTGTGAAGCGGGGAAGTTGAGGGTGAGCGTGGTCAAAGCATCAAGCACACGATAGTTGCCCATGTTTTGGCCATAAAAGGTTTCCACGCCAATGATGCCCACAATCATTTCGGCGGGTACACCATAGGTTTGCTCGGCGCGGGTGAGAGCGCTTTGGTGGGTTTGCCAAAACTGGGTGCCCGCGTCGATGCGGCGGCTTTCAATGAAGCGTTCGCGGTAAGCGCGCCAGTTTTTCGCAGTCGGTACCGTTGGCGGTAGCACCATCTTGGGCACGCCTTTCAAATGCTGTGCCTTGCTGATTTGTTCGCGCACCCATGCTTTGGGGAGGTTGTACTGTTGTGCCAGCTCGTCGGCCAGTGCCATGGCCTCTGTGGTTTTCCCATACGCAGTGCCGCGGGTGGAGGCTTTGTGTGGCGCTGCTTTGTGCGAAACGGTTTTGAGTGCTTTCGCATGCGGTTTGGCGAATGCGTGTCCCGTCAATCCGGCCAACAGTAACAACGCAGCGGTGATTTGACGTAGCGCAAGAGTCGGCTGTAAAGCCATATAAAACGGGGGTGTATGTGTTTTCACGCAGTGTTTGCAAGGGAAAAAGCAAGGCCCACATGGTAAGCTGACTTGTAGCAGATTGAGGTAGATACGATGAGTAAAACAGGCTATTACACGCACCCCTTGTGTATGAAACACGAGATGGGTGCAGGGCACCCCGAGTGCCCCGAGCGGCTCAGTGCCATTCAAGATCGCTTGCTCATCAGCGGTGTCGATGTGGGGCTCACGGCCATTGAAGCGCCCGAAGCGCCGCTGGCCGATATCGAGCTGGCGCACGACCGCATGTACATCGCATCGCTGCGCGGCTTGTCCGACCAGTTGGTGGAAGACATGGCGGCAGGCGGCCCTGCGTATGGACATTTGGACTCAGACACCAGCATCAACAGCTTCACGTGGAAAGCTGCACTGGCTTCAGCAGGCGCTGCGGTGGCAGCCACGGACGCAGTGATTGCCGGCGAGTTGGCCAACGCCTTTTGCGCCATTCGTCCACCCGGCCACCACGCCTCTCGCAACAAGGCGGGCGGCTTTTGCTTTTTCAACAACATCGCCATCGCTGCCAAGTACGCCCTAGAGCGTCATAGTTTGAAACGCGTGGCGGTGGTGGACTTTGATGTACACCATGGCAACGGCACAGAAGACATTCTCAGCGGTGACGACCGTGTGCTGATGGTCAGCTTCTTTCAGCATCCGTTTTATCCGCACAGTGGCACTGAGCACCCCGCAACCAATATGCTCAATATCCCCGTGCCGGCTTACACCAAGGGCATGGAAGTGCGTGAGCTGATCGAGATGCACTGGGTGCCACGCTTAGAAGCGTTCAAGCCCGAGATGATTTTCATCAGTGCAGGATTTGATGCGCACCGCGAAGACGACATGGGGCAAATGGGTTTGACCGAGCAAGATTACGCGTGGATCACGCACCGCATTCGTGACATCGCTTTGCGCCATGCCAAGGGCCGCATCGTGTCTTGTTTAGAAGGGGGCTACGACTTGAGCTCGCTGAGTCGCAGCGTAGAAGCGCATGTACGCGTGTTAGCCGACATTTAAACCATGAACGAATTACAAGAGTTGTGGCTGGATCTGCAAAGTCCAGCGGTTGCGTTAGAGCTCGTTGGGTTGGCGTTATCTTTGTTGGCTGCCTGGTTCATGAGCTGGGCCATAGGGCGTAGGTTCATCTCGTCTAATTCGATCTTGTTTGGTCGCCGTCTCATCGACGGCGTACTTTTCCCTGCTGCGGCCTTGGTTTTCACCTTCGGTGCGAAGCTTTTGCTGACCAAGGTTCAGCACATGCCTGTGCCCGTGCTCAAGGTGGCGCTGCCAGTGCTGGTGTCGCTGGTGCTTATCCGCTTGATTGCGCGGGTGTTGGCTGCAGTGTTTCCCGTGTCTCGAGGCGCAAGGCTGTTAGAGCAAGGTGTGTCATGGGCGGCATGGGGCTTGGCTGTGTTGTGGATCACCGGCTTGGCTGGCCCAATATTGGATGAGTTAGACGGCTTGCAGTTCATGCTGGGCAAAACGCGCATCAGTGTGTCGCACGTGCTGGAAGTGGTGCTGACCTCGGGCTTTGTGTTGGTGTTGGCGCTGTGGCTGTCCGCCACCATCGAGCAGCGCGTGCTCAACCGCGCATTTGAAGATTTGTCGATGCGCAAAGTGGCTGCCAACGCCATGCGTGTGTTGTTACTGCTCATTGGCACTTTGTTTGCCTTGTCGTCATTGGGGTTTGATCTCACCACCTTGTCTGTGATCGGTGGTGCTTTGGGCGTGGGTATAGGTTTTGGCTTGCAGAAGCTGGCGGCCAACTATGTCAGCGGCTTTGTCATCTTGCTAGAGCGTTCGCTGCGCATTGGTGACTTTGTGCGCGTGGATGGCTTTGAAGGCCGCGTGACCGACATCAAAACCCGCTACACCTTGGTGCGCGCAGGTAACGGCAGTGAATCTGTGGTGCCCAACGAGTTGCTGCTGACGCAGCGCGTGGAAAACTTATCCCTAGAAAGCCGCCATTTGCTGCAGACCTGCACGTTTTGGGTTGGGCTGGAGAGTGATGTCGAGCGTGTGCAAGCCTTGTTGACTCAGGCCGCGCTAAGCGCTGAGTGGGTGTTATCTACCCCGGCGCCTCAGGCCCTGTTGGGAGAAGTGGCGCCACAAGGCTTGCGCTTTAACCTTAACTTTTGGATGGAAGATCCCGTCAACGGCCAGTCCTTGACCCGTTCACGTGTCAATATTGCGGCCCTGAGCGCATTGCGAGCATCGGGCGTGATGCTGGTGCATTCGCCACAAGAGGTTGTTTTGCGCTATCCGGAGTAGGTTTTACCTAGGGACTTCCCTAAAAAAGCACGGTCGTTCGTTTAAAGTGTCGGATTGATCTCTACAATGTGACGTTTACGTAAACGTCAATCTGTTTAATTCTAATAATTGGAGCTTTTGCCATGAAAGTTTTGGTCGCTGTCAAACGCGTGGTGGACTACAACGTCAAAGTCCGGGTGAAGTCGGACAACTCAGGCGTTGACATTGCGAACGTCAAGATGAGCATGAACCCGTTTGACGAGATCGCGGTGG
>CANFZT010000038.1 GCA_947451565.1 Comamonadaceae bacterium
GGCTGCAAGCGTGAGTCAAAGCCCTCACCCACCGCTTGGTGCGGTTGGATGGTGGCTTCGAAGGTTTGCTTGAAACCGACGGTGGTGACGTTGGCAATGTCGTTGGACAGCTGCTGGCGAATGAAGCGGTCTTCATTGATCGCAGCCATCGCGTTGAAAGATAAACGGTCCATGTCAGTCTCTTAATCAGGCGGATTAATTACGAATCTGAATGATGGTTTGGGTCATCGAGGTGCTGGTTTCCATGGCCTTGGCGTTGGCTTGGAAGTTACGCTGCTCAGTGATCAAGTCCACCAATTCTTGCGTCAAGTCCACGTTGGCACGCTCGGTAGCGCCTGAGCGCACCGTACCGAAACCCGCAGAACCCGCTTCACCGTACTTAGGTGCCCCAGAGTCAGACGTCTTGTAGTAGTTGGTGTCACCAATCTGGCGCAAACCAGAGGGGTTGGAGAAGTTCACCAACACCACTTTGCCCAAAGATTTTTGGGCCCCGTTTGAAAAACTGGCGGAGACCAAACCATCGTCAGCAATGGCCAAACCGACCAAGTCACCTTCGGGGGCACCATCTTGCGATTGCGTCAGCACCGAGAAGGGAGAGGCAAATTGGGTTGACTTAGCATAGTCAATGTTGATGGTCAAAGCGCCCTTACCGTTGGGTAAGTAAACCGTGTCTAACTGAGCGCCTTGCTTGGGTGACACCAAGTTACCTGCGGTGTCGAAAGTCAGTTCGCCTTTGTCAAAGTAAACAGGCGACCATGCTGGCAGCGTTTCAAATCCAGCCGCCGTGGATGTTTCATCGCCAAAGCCATCGATATAGACCGTGGCCCCCTTTTCATCTTTGAATGCCGTGGGCTTGATCCAAGTGGTGGTTGAGCCGAACTGAGCGTCCAAACCATCGAGACCCCAGCGGGCATCCCCCGTGATTTTGATGTACGAATCGGTCGAGGCCGTGCCCGTCGTGAACTGCAGCGCGTTGCTCTTGGAGTCATAAGTCACTTTGACACCGTTGACAGACTCAGGTGTCAAACCATTTTTGGAAGGCCCTTGCAAGTTGTTGATGCCGTTTTGCAAGGCTTCCATGAAAGTACCCATGGTGTAGGTATCTTTCGGAGGAATGACCACCGTGCCTGTGATGCCGTTGACGGACACCACGAATTGGTTGTTGGTTTCATCCACAGAGAAGTTGTTGTCCACGTTCACGGCCAATGCATTGCCTGTGAGTACCGCAGGTTTGGATGTAATACCTCGCAAAGCATCCACCGTAGAAGGCACCACGCTGTAGCTGGCAGGGTCACCGGTCATCCCCAGGCCTTTGGAGGACTGTGTGGCCAAGCTACCTGGACGAATGTCAGTGATGACAATGCTGGAGTTATCCCCTGTCGTGCCCGATTTAAAGACGAAGGTCTGCTTGACCGCGTCGTATTCCACCCTCATGCCATAGCGTTGTTCGTTCGTTTGCAAGTACGGCGAAGTCGACACGCTGGGGGATAAAGGCAAGCCAACCGATGAGTCATTGACACCTTGCACCAACGGGTCACTCAAATTCATCGCCGTTTGATCGCTAGACACGGAAAGCTTGTTGTTACCCGTGGGCGTGAACACCAGTTTCTGAAGCTGAGTGTCATAACTGACTGTCACTTTGCCCTTGTAGTTGGTGTTGTCGTTGATTTGTTTTTGGACTTCACGCACCAAGTCCTCACTGCGCATGTCACCATGCCCAGACAAGTCAATGTGCAGCGGGTCTAAAGTCGATTTGTTACTTGCAATGGTCAGTGTGAGCGAAAAAGTGGGAAGACCGGTTGTCAAGTTGTCAAAGTTAAAAGGCTTTTCGTCGCCATAGGCGCGGTTCATCACACTGGTCAACTCGGCGGCAACTTGCGCGCCCGAAAGCTTCATTTGCGAGGCAGGCAACCCTTTCATCGACTCCAACATATGGTCTAAGCCGATGGGAATGCTGTCAATAGATTGATCCACGTTCACGCGGAACAGATTTTTCAAATCGTCCACGCTCTTCTTATCGGCATAGCTAGCTTGCGCGGGTGAACCATCGATCGCCAAACCCGTCACAGGCGTGAAAGATTTGCTGGTGGCATCGGTATAGGAGATCACCAAGTTCGATGAAATGGCGGTGGAATCTAAGGTCGTGGGATCTTTGGCAGTAATGGTCAAAACCCCAGTCCCATCCACATGCGCAATGTATTGATCAGAGAAGGCGGTGTTTTCGTTCAACTTCTGAGCAAAGGTTTCAATCGTGTCTGTGGCTTCGCTCACCACCGAAACTGTGTTCGGCTCACTACCAATGGTTGCTTTAAAGGGCGCAGGTGTCGTGTCATCCAAGGTAAACGACATTTGGCTACGGGTATACGGTGTGTCGAGTTCGGTGACGAGGGTAGGATCATCCGTGATGGTGGTGGTACCTTGCTTGATCACGAATTCACCCATGATCGTGGCAGCTGAGACATTGGGATCAATCGATGTGATCTTCAATGCTGATGCGCCGTAGCCTGGATTTGTAAATGAAGGAGCCGTCGCCAAACCGATTTTGGGAGAGAAATTCAAGGCTGAGATTTTGCGCCCTGACACATCCTTGATGACCAAATTTTTGTCAGCATCAATGCTGACACTGATATCTGATTTGCCATTGTCTTCATTGCGCAATTTAGTTTCTATCTCTTTTGCCAGAGATTCAGGTGTTGTGCCTGCTGGGGCAATGGTGTTGACCACCAAATTTTTGCCGCCAACCATGACTGACATGGATGAGAAGTCAGTCACCGCGTCATACGTCAGCTGCGTCGTGGCGATGGAGGGTGCCTGAGCCACAAAGCGAGCTGCAAAACTGGCGTTTTTATTCAACGCATTCGCCACATCCAAGGCAGAAGGTGCCTCTGTTCCGGTGGATGCCACCTCGACGGGTACGCGCGCATTGGACGGGCCGAAAGTCACCGTTGTGATGTCTGACGCCTTGGAAGCACTGTTGAGCGTCAAGTCATAACTGACTGCGCTGCTGCCTTGTTCCCAAAGCAGGTCCGACTTATTCATGCTGATGTACTTGCTGAAGTCAATGCCGTCGTTCGAACCTGTTCCCAAATCTGTCGCCAAACCAGCCGTCACCGTGGCAGGCTGAGAAACGCGGACATCCGTGAGTTGATCCAAGGAGAACTTGATGGTTTTCTTGGAGAAACTGCTGTTCAATTCAGCAATTTGCTCAGGGGTTTTAAAGTCACTTTTGGCTTTGAGTTCACCGTATTTGTTGACATACATTTCTTCGCCTTGGCTATTGGTCGCTTGTTGCAACGAGGCGCTGACGAGTTTGTCACCCACATACACATAGGTTTGCCATTTGTTGTTCGGGGTTTCTTGACTCGCGTTTTGGGTCTTCACGTAGTACACCGAAGCCAAATATGAGTTACCACCTGCGTCATACACGGTCAGTGCGGTGCTTTTGTTGTAGGTAGCAGGGTCATTGCGGTTGAATTCTTTGGTGATGACTTCAGCATCTGCTGGGAAGTTCAAACCCAATGAGACTTTGGTGGTTTGTTTGGCCATGCCCGTGGTTTTTTGTGGAATGGTCAATACGTTCATGTCATCCAAATTCGCTTTACCGGACGAGTCAACTGACGCTGCCATGAGTTTTTGACCCGCGGAGTTCACCACGTTGTATTGATCGTTCATCATGAATACGCCGTTGCGTGTGAAGATGTCTTGAAAACCGTCTTGAGACTTCAGCGGGAAAAAACCATCACCGCTGATGGCCAAATCGAGGGTATTGGACGAGAACATCATGTTGCCCTGCCCAAACTCTTGCACCACGCGTTTCAAAGATACACCTTGACCAATCGTGGCCGATGCTTTTTGCAAAGGTGATGTCGCAAAAATGTCGCCAAAGTCTGTACGACTGCGCTTAAAGCCTGTCGTACTCACGTTGGCGATGTTGTTGGACGTGACGCCCAACTGTGCGGTGGCGGCATTCAAACCAGTGAGAGAGGTATAAAAAGACATGGTGTTTCGCTCCTAAGAGATTTTTGAATTTGGAATTAGTAGCTGATGCGTTTGACATCAGCCAAATTGACGGTTTTTCCACCCTTGACTTCAAGCAACATCGTGCCATCCGATGTGCCTGCACTCGTCACGCCGACCACTTGGGCATAGGTATTGACCGTTGGTTTGGTGACTTCACCGTTGCGATTGACCGTCGCGACATAACGATAGATACCGTTGGGGGCTGCATTGCCACCATCATTCATACCGTCCCATTCAAGCGTGACATCGCCTGCCGCTTGTGGCCCCATGGTTTGGGTGCGTACCAAGAGGCCTTTGTCATCAAATACTTGTAGCTTGATGCCATCCGCACCCGTCGGTAAATTGATCACCCCTTGCGACACGGTGGTGTCTGTCACCGTGACAGGACCATCAGGAACGCCCACTGTTTTACCAATCAACGAGGTGGCGCCGAGCAACCGATCATTGGCCAAACTCGAAACTAAGTTTTGCATGCTGGTTTTCATGGCAGTGGTGGCTTCGAGCTGTGAAAACTGCGCCAGTTGTGCCACGAACGCTTCGTTCTTGACAGGATCCAATGGGTTTTGGTTTTTCAACTGGGTGGTAAAGAGTGTCAAAAACTCTGTCTGCCCCATGTTGGTGTTGGTGGGCTTGCTTTTTTGCTCGGCCACATAGTCTTCGTATTTGACAATGCCACTTGGCAATGAGGAGGTTGCGGTTGTAGCCATGATTAACTCTTGGTAATTTCAAGGGTACGCATCATCAATTGACGCGCGGTGTTGACAACTTCGACGTTGTTTTGATAGGACCGCGATGCGGCCATCATGTCGACCATTTCAGACATTTCATTCACATTGGAGTGAAAGACGTAGCCTTCTTTGTCGGCAAGTGGATTGCCTGGCTCCCAGGTTTTACGAATGGGTGCAGGGTCGTTGACGATGCGATCTACCTTCACACCACCGACGAATTGAGCGCCAGCGTGGGTCATTTCTTCTTGCATCAGTGCTTTGAACATGGGGCGACGACCACGGTAGGCTTCTTCTTCTGAGCCTGCCACCGAGTTGGCGTTAGCCAGGTTAGAGGCGGTGGTGTTCATGCGAACCGCTTGCGCATTCAGTGCAGTGCCTGCAATACCAAAGACGTTATCGAGTTGCATGGTCTATTACTCCCCGCGCATGGCTTTACGCAATCCGCCAATGCGGTTTTGCAAGAATTGCAAGGTGGCTTGGTAATCACCTGCCGCCTTACCGTATTGGGCTTGTTCGACGTTCATCTCGACGGTGTTACCGTCGAATGAACTGTTGAACGGTGTGCGAAAACGCATGCCGTTGTCTGGCGCCTCTGTCAGACCTGCATAGTGTTTTTCATTGGTGGCTGTCAAATACTCAGTCTTGGCTTCTTTGAGCATGGCCTTGAAATCAACGTCTTGTGCTTTGTAGTTAGGCGTGTCGGCGTTAGCGATATTGCGCGCCAGCACTTCCATACGTTGGCTTCTTACGCCAAGCGCACGCTCATGTATTCCGAAAGCTGAGTTGAAAACGTCCATCACAAGACTCCTGTTTATTGACACATGGCCTCAAGTTCTGAGACCTCGTGTCGATTAATGCAAGAGACGTGCCACGGCGGTTTTGACGGTGTGTGCGGCAAACTTTTGCCGCTGACGTGAAATTAACGAACTTCCGTCACCGCTGCTTGTGCGGCGTAGGCACTCAAGCGAGCAGCCTGCATAGAGGGGCGTTGCGCCACCTCCGTACCCAAACGTTCATTGGCGTTTTGATGTAAGCCCGCCAAAATGGAGTTGCGCGTGATGGGTGCGCGCATGTCGCGGTTCACATGCAAGTAAGCGGCTTGCTGGCCGGGAATGTTCAGGGCCGCGTTAGGTCGTGTTTCGTTTCGCGCTGCTGGCGTGAGCACTGTTAAATACAGATCATCCAAACCCACAGGTCCAAAGTTCTTCAGGCCCGTGTCATCAAAATACTTACCCACCATGTCGAGCTGCTGCAACACGCTGTGACCCAGAATCGCTTTTGGATTGGCGCCAAAGCCTGCACTGGCAGCGCCTCGGTCAGGCCCGTCACAAAACTGAATGATGCCGTGACAACGGCTGTTGGAGGCTTTGGGGTTCATGCCATCGCTCTCCATCAAAGTGAGGCGAGCAAAGTCATCGGGCGCAAAGCGGTGTTCTTGCGAGAGTTGAACAATTTTGTTCAACACGGCTTGTTTGTCTTGCGCGGGGATGAAGCCTTTTTCAATGGCGCGGTCGATGGTTCTCTCAAGCACCACGTTGCCACTGCGATCTGAGCGCGTGAGCAACTGCACTTGCGCAGTACTCGCCAAGGCTGTACTGCCCATGGCAGTCCCGGCATTTAAGGTGTTGACGTTGGCGGCAGGCGTGACAGCGGGGGCGGCCGCTGAAGCGACTGCGGCCTTGTTAGCGGCAATGGCTTGGTTTACCGCCTGCGCTTGCAGCAACGAGAAATTCAAACTCTCCAAATTCAGCTGTTGACCGGGGTGAATCATGTTGGCGTTGACGATGTTGTTCGATCGCGCCACGGTTTGCGCTAAGCGCATGGCTTCATTGTTCGAAATGTTCACGCCACGCGCAGCCATTTGTTCGCGCACGATGCCTGTCAAGGTTTGGCCCGAGCGGACCGAGGTGCTCCACGCTGCCGTGCTGCCCTCGGGTGCCAAAGCGCCAGACAAGCTGGCACTGGCCATCGCGCGCGTGAAAGCGGGCGCGGTGCGAGCGTAAGCCAACTGACTCCGTGGCAGCTTGGGCATGCCGGAGGCGTCCGTGGTGTTCACCTGAGGGTTGTAGGACGGGTCGAGTCGCATGGATGGCTCCGTTTAGTCGGTCCGTTAAAAAAGTTGGCTTCGTTCTTGCATGAAGGGTTGGGTCTGAACCAATGTCAAAACATCAACACCGACCCGAATGACTATGCAAATGCTGTGCCTAAAAAATGCCGACACCCCACGCGCCAAGCGCTGGGGCTTATGGCTGGCCGCATGCATGCTGAGCCACGCCCCGCTTGGGTTAGCAGCTGAATTGGCAGCGAGCGCCAACGCCTTTGAGGCGTTGCAACAGCAGGCTCAGCAATGGGCGTCAAACCACCCTTCTTTCCAAGGTAAACAGGTACAAGTGGTGCCTGTGGACCCACGCATCACGGTGCAAAACTGTCAACAAAACCTGCAGTTTGAACAGCCATTTCCTAATCAACCGGCCATCCGTGTGCGCTGTGCACAACCTGTTTGGCAACTTTTCGTCAACGTAAACACCGGCCAAACCAACGTGCCCGTGAACCGCGCCGGCCCCTCGGCGCCTGCGCTGTACAAAGTGTTGGTGTCTAAAGAGCTGCTCAAGCGCGGCACGGTCATCAAGCCCGAGATGTTCAGTTATGCCGAGATGCCTGCCGCAGGCATGGAAAACCAAATCATTTCAGATACTAAATTAGTCAAAAACATGGAGTTGGTGCGTGACCTCACGCCCAACACCCCTCTTCGTTCTTACGATGTGAAGGCCGCTGTGTTGGTCAAGCGCGGACAAGAGGTACAAGTCACCGCAGGCGAAGGCCAGGGCTTCTCGATCACCATGCGGGCGGAAGCTTTGCAAGATGGGGGTTTAGGGGAACAAATTCGCTTAAAAAATGTCGACTCGGGTCGATCACTTTCAGGCGTGATTACCGGCCCGAATGCCGCCAAACTGAGGTGAAAAGTGGTATTTAGAAAAATAATTCAAAAAAGCACTCAAGTTCTAGAATTTGGGGTCGATTGAAGTGTTGTGAAAAAGTTTGACTTGAAAACGAGTCGAAGAAAGTGAAAACATCATGAATGACGCAATTTCAAACTACGGTCGGATGACGCAATCGAACGCTGCGATTCGCAGTGCCATTGATAAAGTCGAAAAACGAAGCCCTTCTTCTGCGCAAGCCAAGGAGGACTTAGCTCCGTCTATGGAGAAAGCATCTTCACCAGGAGCAGATAAAGTGAGCTTGAGCAACGTCGCCCAAAAAGTCATGGCGCAACCTGACTTCGACCGCTCAAAAGTTGAGGCGATCAAGCAGGCGATCAAGGATGGCAACTACCCTGTGAACCCACGCCGCATTGCTGAAAACTTTGTAGCGCTCGAAAAGATGATCTCTAACTGATCGTCTACGGCTACAGATGACCACAAACGCCATGGAGACACAAAGCACCGCACTTGAGCAGGCTTTGGCTTTGGCGAAAACACTGGAAGAGATGCTGGAGCGAGAGTTCGAGCAATTGAAGGTGCAAGATTTAGACGCCTTTGAGGCGTCGCAAGGCACGAAGAATGATCTGCTTCAACAGCTGGCACAGCTGGCAGGCATTCAAGGTCCCGATTCAGCAGATGCACTCGGCCCAGAATGGGACGGATTCAAAGCGCACATGGCTCATTGCCGCGACATGCATCGCCGCAATGAGGTGCTGATTGGCCGCAAAGTTGACGCAATTCGCGGTGCACTGCAAAGCCTACAGGTGCAAGACCCGACAAGTTCGGTCGAGATTTATGACCGGTTGGGTAAAGTCTCACGCGGTCGACGCGGCGGCCGGGGCTATACAGACGCCTAAGCTGCGTGCTTTTAATTGACCTTGGGCTTTTCATCCCCAGGCTGCATACCCTTGAGCCAATACACCCACGCCAAAATGACAGCGACGGCGGTGAACATGTCTTCCGGAATTTCTTGACCCACATCCAGTCGGCTCAACATGGCTAAAAGACGTGGGTCTTCCGCCACATATACACCCTGCTTCTTAGCTTCCGCCACGATACGGCGCGCCAAGTCATCGTCACCTTTCGCCGTGACCGTTGGCGCTTTGTTGTGGCCGTACTCTAAAGCCACGGCTTGGGTGTAGCGTTTGTCGGTCATCATGCTTGTGTGTCCACCAAACGGCCGTGCTCGGGCGGTGGGCGGTCTTCTAGCGCGTCAGGGCGTGGCGCGTTGTAAACCTGAAAACTCCCCATGCGCAGGCCCGCGCTTTCAAGCTCATCGGTCAGCTCGCTGGCATTGAACTTGGCCAAATCGGCGACGTCTTTGTTCAAGGCCCACATCGTCAAATCGACCTGCGCGCTATTGCTGATGGTAGTTTTAAGCCACACCTCACCCAGCACACGGCTTTGCGTGTGCATGTTGACCACCAACGGGTTCTTGGGCTGCCCCGGTTTGTTGCCTTTTTGTTCGAAGTGCAACTCAACCGGATCGGCATCGCGAAAGGGAATCACAAAAGCTAGGTTGAGTTCGCCCTTATGCAAATTTTGAGCGGACTGAACTTGTGCTGCTTCAATTTCGTCGAGGGCATGGTGCAGGCTTTCTTGGGTATCACCACTGTCTTCTTCCACGCGGGCACGTTCAGCCATGAGCAAACGCAACAACACCTTGGTGTTGTCTGACACGGGTTCGCCCTCAGCCAGACTCGCTTCAGAAGTTTTGCTATGACCCAAGACAAAACGCTTCAAGGTTTGCGCTTGTAAGCTCCCCATGCTGAGGCGTTGTGCGTTGATGCGTTTTTTCAAATCACCGGCGTCTTGCACGGGCGGTACCAAGCTCTCCAGCACGCCGGGACGCAACAGTGTCAACAAGCTTGCAAAGCCACCGGGTTGAAACAACAACGTGTTCAAACGCGTAGGAATGGCCGCAGGCGGGGCATCAGGCCCGGCAAAAGTGCCCGTGTGCAGCAACTGCAACGCCCATTTGCCTGCAGGTAGCAACTGGGCGCGCAACTGCACCAAGTCACCCTCTTTGATGTAGGGCTGCAGTGGCAAATTGAAAACATGTTCGTTGAGTACCAGCTTGAGTTGCTGGTTCACCACCGTGGCGGTGGCTTGTACCACTTGACCGTCGTGCAAGCCCAGTTGGCGTGCCACAGGGGCTTCCACATACGCTGTACGCATTTCTACATGAATAGGCGGTACACGCGAAATCGCGTGGACGCCTTCAGGACCCAAGATGGCCATAGCGGCCCTTTAGGGGAAGCGCACCCAGTTTTTGCGCTCACTCATGTTCATGTCAGCGGTCGAGTAACCGCCACCACGGTTCATCCCACTGTTGCCAGCGGCTTGGCCCGGGACGGTGTAGCTGCGCAACAAATCGTCATGGTTGGGCACATTCAAGACTGCGCCAGCCATCAAGGAACGGGGCGGTGATTTGGTGAATGCCTGTGGGTTTTGCTGCACAAAGGCATTGCGCAAAATTTCAACCCGCAAAGGACTGTCGGGCATGGTTTTACGGATCACTTTGTCCAAGGTGTCACCCGACACCACTTGGTAAGTGCTGCGCGGCGCAGGGCTGGCGGCCAGCGCCAGCATGGGCGTTGCCAAAACAAGGCCGCACAACCAGGTGCGAAGTGAAGTTGCAGGCATGTTCATGGTCAGTTCTCCCATCCATTTTTTTAATATGTGTAAGGCCAAGCCACCCAAGCCCCATTGAATTTTTGTTTGCGTCCAGCGACTTGCTTGATCTCTGCTTGATAGGGCGTGACCGATTTGACTTCGGCCAACACGGCGGCGTCAAGAGCCCCAGGCTCCAACGTGTGGCGCGGCAGCACGGACGGATCCGCAATCATCAGCTTATCGCCAACACGCAGACCTGCGTTTTCGCCCGCGTTGAGCGCCAATCGGCCATGGCTTTGCTCAACCGCGAAGGTTTGCGGCTCACACGCCAACTGCTGGTCGAGCTGTGCCACCATCGCCGCGACAGCACGTCCAATGGCCGCCTGGGTGTCCGCATCTACCTTGGGCGTGCCATAGGCTTGCGTGGGCAAACTAGGCACCACCACCTCTTCAGCACTAAACCAAGCTTGACCCTGACCAGGGCCACTCACCAGCAAACTCAAACCAAAAGCCGAATAGTCGTCAGACACCCCCGCCAAAGGGACGGGAGTCACCGTGAGCTGGGCATGCCATTGCACATGTTCTTCGCCGTGACCATGCATCAAGCGGTCATACGTACGGGCTGGCGCTTGTGTCGGGATCAGGCGCCAGCGTTCGGCGCGGGCCCCCGCTTGCATCAATCGCGTACGCGCAGCAAATCCAACTTGTTGGGCTTGGTAGCGTTGAGCGGGCGCCAACGCAGATGACAAGTCCATGCCCACCGTCATCACATGGCGCAACGGCGATTTCGCTTGCGGCGCTTCGCAACGCCCAGGCTGAAAATGCTCAACGTGAGTCACTGCCAACTCCGCTTGTGGCTGTTGACCAGCATCACGCGTGTATTCAGCCACCTGCAAATCGCGTAGCTTGATTTCAGACGAGAAACGATTCAGCTCACGCAACTTGCCATCGCTTTCCATCCAACTGGTGGCGCTGACACGGGTGTTGGACTTCATGGCGGCCTCCACCATGGCACTGCGAATGGCATTGAGGCGCTCTTGCGCACTCAAGTCTGCTGCAGCGACTGAAAAGTTGACACCCCCCATGCCCAGCAGGGCGACGATGCACAAGTATCGACGTGAAGAAGTCCACATACCCATCTTTGACGTCTGCGCTTAACGTTTGTTGCTCAAACTTGCGATGTACAAAGCGCGCAAGTCATTCACCACATTGCGATCCAGCGACATGGTGGTTTCATAGGTGTCGTCACCCACAGGGGTAATGCTGACCAAGACCGCACCATAAATGACACCTTCCACACGGGCGCGGAAGGTATCGCTCATGACGGTCATGTCGGCCACCGTGGTGCTAGCGTCGAGTTGCTGGCCGTAGACCTGCTCCGTCAAGGCACGGTAAGCGTCAAGTTTGGAGGCGCGAATGGCCAACAAACGTTGCTGCGCTGGGTTGCGGTGATTTTGAATACTAATGACCGCATAGCCCGTCGCCACCAAAGTCTCACGCTTTTGGGTCATGGGGGTCACCATGTTGGCACCATTGTCCACGGGGGCTGGCCCGGTCAACAATGGAAACTTGTTAGCACAAGCAGTCAACAGTACGGCGGAGGCTGCAACAGCCCAATATTTGATGCGGTTCATGTCTATGTCCTTGAGAGGTCTCCCCCTAGATTCGACACCTGTCTGGGCATCTTTAACTTTTTCAAAGACGAATACTTTTTCTGTCTTGTGAAATATCTAGGCTTACCGACAATCATGTGTAGGAATTTTTGACATGAAACCAACCACACACTTTATTGGTTCGAGCGAATCAGCAACAACGCTACGCCAATTGGTCGCAACAATGGCCAACTCCAATGCCACTGTGATGATCACTGGTGAAAGCGGCACAGGCAAAGAACTCTTGGCTCGACTGTTGCACGAACAGTCGGATCGTTGTGGTGCTAACTTTGTTCCCATCAACTGCGCCGCGATTCCTAAGGATTTGCTGGAAAGTGAGTTGTTTGGCCATCGCAAGGGCTCCTTCACAGGGGCTGTGGCAGACCGTATTGGTCGTTTCGAGCTGGCCCATGGGGGCACTATCTTCTTGGATGAAATTGGCGACATGTCGCTGGACATGCAAGTCAAACTGCTGCGGGTCTTGCAAGAACGCACCGTGGATCCGATTGGTGGCACCCGTCAGGTACAGGTCGATGTGCGCGTGGTGGCAGCAACCCACCGGGACCTAGAGAACGAAATTGCAGCGGGTCGGTTCCGTGAAGACTTGTATTACCGCCTCAATGTGCTGCCGATGGTGACCCCACCCTTGCGTGAACGCAATGAGGATGTGGCTGAATTATTGACATTCTTTACGAAGAAATGCGCGAGCTTTGGAAAGAATCCCATTCGTTTCAAGTCCGACTTCATGTCAGCGCTGCAAAAGTACCCATGGCCTGGCAACGTGCGGGAGCTGTCAAACCTTGTGGACCGCTTCAGTACGCTGTATGCGGGCCAAGAGCTCGATCTGCGGGCCATCCCCCCAACGTTGCTGCCTAAGGGTTTGGTCTCGGCGCAAGCTGAGCTCCAAGCCCAAGCCCCCCTGCTGGCCAAGCTGGAGATGACGCCGCCGCCCGAAGTATTGGCAGAAATGAAGGATCAGCCAGAGGAAGAGGAAAACGACATTGAGGGCATCATCATGCTGGCCCAAGGCATGCCTCAACTGCCTCCAGAAGGCTTATCACTCAAAGAACGCATGGCGCAGATTGAACGCAGCATCATTGAGCAAGCCCTGAGTCGCAACTCTGGCAATGTGTCACGCACCGCGAAACTGCTCAATTTACAGCGCACCACCTTGATCGAAAAGATCAACAAATACGAATTGCGTTCGACCGCTTAACGTCTCTGGCAATGCTTTAGTCTTGTTCGTTATAGAGCACCGTGATACTCATACGACGGTTACGTGGGTCGCGTGGGTCTTTGGGGTTGAAGGGATCGGTATCGGCCACCCCTTCAATACGCGCAAAGCGACTTTCTTTGATGCCACTCTTTTCCAACAAGGCACGCGTCACTTCCGCACGCTCAGCCGAGAGTGACCAGTTGTTGCGGCCTTCTTTGTTGTTAAACGGCACGCTGTCGGTATGGCCACGAATGGCAATCTTGTTGGGCATGTCCGCCAAAGAGGCTGCAATTTCGCTGATCAAACTGGCCGCCTTGCCCTGCATGCTCATGCCACCACTGGGGAACATCGCAAAGTCGGCTTTGTCGATGATCTCAATGCGAAGGCCTTGTTTGTCACGCGTGACAGACACTTGGTCTTTCAGGCCACCCAGTTTTTTGTTTTCAGACAACTTTTGCTCAATCTCTTTTTCGAGTTTGTCAAAGTCTGCCTTTTCTTGGGCTTGGGCAATTTCTTTCTTCTGCTCAGGCGTCAGCTTGTCTGGGTCTGAGTAGGGGTTGTTGTTCTCTTGGCCGGGGTCGGTGCTGGGGTTGGGACCGCCTTCAGAGCGGGGTGTCAAACGTTCCAACAACCCCGTTTGCTTGGCAGCAAACGGGAAACCATCGGGATCGATGATGGAGCGGCCACCTAAGACGCCGTTCGAGCCAGCCAATTGGCCAATGGCCACCAAACTTTGTGAGGTGGGTTTGAAGTAATCGGCAATGCTTTTACGCTGATCTTCGTTGGAAGCACCCAACAGCCACATCAACAAGAAGAAGGCCATCATCGCCGTCATCATGTCGGCCAACGCGATCTTCCAAGCACCGCCATGAGCACCGCCGTGACCATCATCAATGATTTTCTTGATGATGATGACGGGCGCAGGCGCTTCTTCTTTTTCCTCTTCCGCCTTGGCCGCTGCAGCTGCAGCCGCAGCTGCTTCTTGCGCTGCTTTTTCGGCGTCTTCCGGCGTGGCTGCCGCGTCTTTTTCGTCAGCCATTATTTCCTCAATGCGTCAAAGAGTTCGCCAAAGGTAGGCTGGGCGTGGTGGTTGATACACACGCGCGCAGCTTCGATGATCAGTGGCACAGGGTAGCCATGCATATTGCCGATGATGACTTGTTGGGCCACTTTGAGGGCTTCGCTGTCTTCGTCAATGATTTGCACCAAGCGCTTGCCAAAGGGTTCAAAAATACCGTAAGCCAAGAACACGCCCAAAAACGTACCCACCAACGCGCCACCAATCAAGGCACCCAGCACAGGAGGGGGTTGGTCAATCGCACCCATGGTCTTCACCACACCCAACACGCAAGCCACAATACCCAGCGCGGGCAAAGCGCCAGCTAAGGTGGAAATGGCATCCGCGTTTTGCATTTCGCTGTGGTGGTGGTGTTTGATGGACGTGGTCATCACGTCTTCCACCGCGTAAGGGCTCAACGTCCCCGAAGACACCACCATCAAACGGATCGTGTCGCAAATCAAGCCCACCAAGCCGTGGTCATGCAACATCTTGGGACATTCACCAAAAATCGCGCTGGCCTCCGGGTTTTCAACGTGCGATTCCATCGCCACGGCGCCCTCAGCCTTGAGTGTCTTCATCAGCTTAGAGATCACAGCGATGATGCCAATGTAGTCTTCCTTGTGGTACTTGGGCCCTTTGATCACACGGCCCATACCACCCCAAGCGCCTTTAAAAATAGCACCAGAGTTACCCGTGATCATGCCGCCAACGCCAGCACCACCAATAATGAACATCTCGAAGGGGGTCGCTTTGATAATGGGCGCCAAGCTACCGCCGGCGATCACGAAACCGCCGAACACGCAAATGAACAGAACGACCAAACCAATAATTGCTGACATCTAACACTCTCCCCAAGCAGGTTGGCGCACCCAAGTTAAAAACTTGGATGCGCCTAAAAATTGACCCGAACA